>RGVZ01000006.1 GCA_010029825.1 bacterium
TGCGGAAAAAAGCCTTTTTTGACGACCGACCCGGAACGATTGCAGCGTGGACAATTCACAGTCCCCCTCCTTCAAGAAAGGGGGGACATTGGCCTGTCATGGTGCGTGGGGTGAAGTGACATCACATGTCAGGCGCAGCCATGTAGAGCAGTTTCAGAAGATAAAACCGAAACCGAGGTCAAGGCGGCGCTCGCGCCGCTGAAGGCGGGATTCGAATCGGGACGCCAGGTCCAGAGGCGGATTATCGAGCCACGTCAACCACCGCGAGGTCAATTTGACCTGGGTGTTCTCTGTCATCCGCAACGTGATTCCCGCGAACTGGCTGACCGTCGCGCTATCATCGCGAAGGGAAAGAGGTTGATCAACGCCTTCGGACAGGGTCTGGTCCCAGCGCTCAAATCCGACGCCCGTCCCGCCAAAAGGAACGATTGAACCGTTACGGCGTCCAAGTCGTAAAACAAGATCGGTGTTTACGCCTGAGCGCAGGTTGTGGCCGCGAGTCTCGTCGTTCTCCCTGGAATAAAAGCAGGTCGTGTCAATCAGCGCATACGGCTGCATGGGATAACCGATAGTCAGCGCCCCGTGAAAACCACTGTTACCAAAACCGAGGGCTGTCGTGTACTCGAGGGATCGTAATGGTTCGACAGCCTCTTCCATGCGGTCCATAAAGGTACGGCTCGATTCGGTTGGAGCCTCATCAACGCGGCCTTTCTCAATTCCAAGGATGCGCGCTGCGAATACGGGGTTCGCAAAAACCACCGCCTCCAACACGCACAGAAAAGCCAGTCTCGACACTCTTGATGATCTTCTCACGGCTTCAAAACCTTCTGATCGATACGGCCGAATACAGATCGCCCACCCTTGTCGAACATCTCGATGGCCACATGATCGCCCGCTTTCATGAACGATGTCGTGATCTTACCTTCGTCAATCTGCTCGATCATGCGTTTCTCAGCCAGGCACGACGATCCACGCCTGCGGTCCTCGTTCGACACAGTCCCAGAACCAAGAATCGTGCCGGCAGTGTAAGACCTGGTCTTTGTGATGTGCTGGATCAGGTCGGCAAATGAGAAAAACATTTCGGGACCAGCGTTGGGATCACCAAAAAGTTGTCCGTTCAGCCAAGTGTGCAGCGACAAGTGGATCCTTCCATCTTGCCACGCATCGCCCAGCTCATCAGGCGTAACGGCAACCGGCGCGAAAGCGGAAGATGGTTTGCTCGTGAAGAAGCCGAATCCCTTTTCAAGTTCCGCCGGGATCAAATTCCGCAAGGACACATCGTTACAAATCATGAGCAAGCGGACAAACTTGAGCGCATCCTGCGTGGATGTCCCTTGAGGGGTATCACCAAGGACAACGCAAACCTCCGACTCGAAATCGAGGCCCCAGGATTCATCTGCCAACGGGATGCCCTCGCGCGGCGCAAGAAAGGTTCCTGAGCCCCCCTGATAAACGAGCGGATCTGTGCGCAAAGTCTTCGGAGGTTCAGCCCCGCGCGCCTTGCGAACGAGCACGATGTGGTTGATATATGCCGATCCGTCGATCCATTCAAATGCGCGCGGCAGGGGAGACAGAGCCTTGTTCTGGTCAAACGCGCTGCCCATCTCTGGATTCGCATTCAGTTCGCGGTAGATTTTATCCAATGCCGGCGCCACCGCGTCCCAGTCATCAAGAGCCCCCTGCAGGGTCTTGCTGAGATTGGCCACGGGAATACAACGGGAAAGGTCCCGGCTGACGACGACAAGTTGTCCATCCCGGGTTCCATCCCGGAGGGTTGCGAGCTTCATGGGTTCTACACCTCGTCAGACGGCTTGTGTTTGCGAGCAATCGTCTTCAATTTGCGGATCTCAGGTCCAGTCAGCTGGACGTAATCACCGGCCTTCAAATTCTCAGGCAGTTCCAGACCTGCAAGGGATAACTGTACGTATTTGTGAGTTTTGAGCTTCAGTCGTTTCAAACCCGACTCGAGCTTGCGCCTGAGCCCGGGAATGTCTCCTTGCACAAAATACCAGTAGCCGTATGACGCGCCCAGCTTTGCCTTGTGACGGTATTCAACCTTCATGCGCGGACGGCCCGGTGATTTTTCGGGCAAAAGGGTGTTCAACTCGGCTTCCTCGAGCCTCCGGTCAATCATGACGAGGACAACCTGATCGAGGTCGTCCAGTCCGCGAAAAGTCCCCGCAAACTGGTCATCGTTGGTCAAGAGACAGAGTCCCTCAGCATTCTTGCCAAGTAAACTGGCCGGAACGACCTTGAAAGAAAGGCGCGCCAAGCGGGGCAGATGATAAATGGAATCTCCGGTTGGATTCCGATCCAGCGAGAATCCCGCTGGTTTGTTAAGCATCCAATAGACAAGCGGCGCGGCGGCTCCACTCTTTTTCGTGTCACGTTGGGAAAATTTTACGACCTTCCCGTCAACCGCGATCTTGTCCCGGGATGGGTCTACCAGCCCGGTCAATGCCACTACGCGAGCGCCGTTGACCTGGACACGCCCCTCAGAGATCCACTTCTCCGCTTCCCGGCGGGAGCATATCCCCTGCAGGGAAAGAAATTTCTGAATCCGCATTTTCGTCTGCGGCTGCGAATTTGATTTGGGATTCGCTTGGCTCGTCACCGATATAGTCCTCGACATCGACAGGTTGTTCACCTTGCTCAAGCTTCTCGAGAGCCTTGGCAAGGGCCTCATGCGAAGGCTGGAAGGATTCGAGAGAAGGCAGGTCCTTCACGCTCGACAGCTGGAATACCTTCAAAAACTCGGTGGTGGTACTGAATAGCATCGGACGGCCGGCAATTTCCTTGCGGCCAGTGCATGCGATCAGATCCCGCTCCAACAAGTTCTTCATGATGCTGCCGGCATCCACGCCCCGGATGTATTCCACCTCAGCCCTGGTAACCGGCTGGCGGTAGGCGATGATCGCCAGAGTCTCAAGGGCGGCGCGGCTGATGGGACGCGGACGCTGGGCAAATTGCATCTCGAGTACCGGGGCAGCGGCCGGTACCGTCTGGAACTGATAACCGAGCCCTTTGGTGTAGCGCAGCGTGAAACCGCCAGCGCGATCCCGGTAGTAGTCCATCAACTGGCTCAGGCATTCCTGAACGTCCTTGAGGGTCACCGTGTTTTCGGGATCCTTGACCAGCTCGAAGATCTCCATCGTCTTCACCGGCTTTGGAGAAGCGAAGACGATCGCCTCGATTTTCGCATCAAGGCGCAATCCTTCCGAAAACGGCAGGACGTCCTGCTCGAGGTCGTCATTGATAGCTTCTTGATTCATGATTTCTTCACTCACGATTCCACCACCGCTTCGCTGACTTGCGCCATCGCCATCGGGACGGCGATGCCCGTTTCTTCACCCGTTGAGCCGCGGAAAGGCAGGTCCGCCTCGTCGCAGTCGGGCTGGTAAATCCACAGCGGGCCCATAAGGTCCTGCTGGTAGAACTTCATCTTGAATTGACGCGCCAGCTCGAGCACGGCGAGGATATTGACGACCAATTCGTATCGCGACTGAAACCTGTTGTAGAAACCCTGAAAAAGGGCGAACCGCAGGACTTCAACCTCTGACGACATCCGCCCGATCGTCTCTTCGAGGCTGACCATGTGGCGCTTGGCCTCGACGCGCGTAACCTTCCGGTCGCCAAGTGACTGTAGCATCTGCTCGTAAAGCACGACGAGCATGGCCGAGTCACCCTTGAGAGGGGCTTCAACGTCCTTGAAAACTTCCTCGAGGCGTCGCCACTCCCACCCCGTCTGGATCTCGACTCCAACCTGGGGCCGCAGGGCCAATGCCGCGGCAGCCCTGCGGATGGCTTCGTATTGGATGAGGCGTTGCTGCAGGGCCTGGACAGGATCTTCCTCTTCACCGTCCTCGTTGGTGACCTTGCGTTCATCCTGAGGTAGAAGCATCCGGGACTTGATTTCGATAAGCGAGGCTGCCATCTCAATGAAGGCACCCGCGTCGGCAAGGTCGTCGAATTTGAGCAACCTGAGGTAATTCAGGTACTCGGTCGACAGCTTGAAGATGTCGATGTCAAAAATGTCGATCTCATGCACCCGGATCAGGTGCAGAAGAAGATCCAACGGACCTTCGAAGTGATCGAGTTTGACAAAGTATTCGCTGCTCATGATTATCCGGCTTTTATAACCTTGATAGACAACGTCCACAAACTTTATCTCTCCACGGATTTTATTGCACGCCATGAAGTTGCGGCGGACCGGATTCGTGAGCTTGCCGAGAATTCCCCGGGGGGGCCGGTCCTTTTTCCGACCCTCGATCTGGCGGGCTGCCCCCGACACTTGGTGGCTTTAAATATCAGTTCTTTCAGGCACTTGGATGTTTTCTCGGCCATCTCGCGTGGGCCGGCTTGCGACCGCATGTTCCGCTCCAGCGGCACCAGTGCCCAGGGACGTTCCCGGTCGGGATTCTCAACGACGGGCTTGGCGGCTTACCGGGATGCCATCGTTTCTGGATTTGAGGCCGTCCTGCGGCAACGGGGATTTCAGGGAAAGCGCGGGATCAGCTTGATTCCGTCAACGGCCATGTGGCCCGAAAGCAGCCTGGCTGCCATGCTCGAGTGGATTGCCGGATCGATGCCTGTAGAACGCCTGGAGATCCCAGACGAGGCTCCGTTAAAGGAGTCATCGCGATCGCGTTTTTTCAATGATTTCAGGCGTAAGATTGATTCCGCGAACGGCCCGGTTTGGATATTCGGGACGACCTTTCATTACCTGCCGCTACTGGAAGCAGGAGCGCTGCCGGCCCTGCCGGAGGGCAGCATCGTCTTCTATACCGGCGGTACCAAAGGACGTGTTCGTGACATCGGGGAAACCAGTTTCGTCTCGTGGCTTGCGGGGACGTTCGGGATTCCGGTCGAGAGCGTGATTTCAGAATATGGCATGAGCGAACTGGCCTCCGCCGCCTATACGGTTCCGGGGGCAGGCCGCCGGCTGAAGTTCCAAGCCGGCGTCATGCCATTTGTCGTGACCAGAATCCTCCCGGCCGTACTTCCATCCATGCTCCAGGGCAGGCCACAAGGCACTGGATTGCTTGGTGTTTTCGATTTGAACCGGATTGACATACCAGCGCCAATCATCACCGAGGACGTGGTGAACCTCAGCGAAAGCGGCGAATTTCAGCTGCTCGGACGCGCCAATACCGCCCCGCTCAAGGGCTGCTCGCTGCTGGCGGAACCTCAGGCGCCTCAGATACAGGAAATGTCACAGGATGCCCGGACGCAACAGCCCGTGTACCCGCAAGGGCAGCGTCTCGCCACCATACCAAGGAATGCCATCCCTTCGATTATCGTGGATTTTTCCTCGAGCCAGGCCGCGCAAGTCGCCCTGACCGCAGCGATGGGATCACAAAGGGCCGCGACCCTTGCCCTCGAGGACCTTGCCGCGAGCGCCAGTAGTGTCGCCTCCGGGCGCGACTGCTGGGATACCTGCGTGAACGAGTCCGGTATCCTCGCGACCGGCGCGCGACTGCTCATCATTCCCCCAAACACACACCCTGTTGCCCTCGCTTATCCACTGGCCGTTGCACTCGGGGCTGGCAGGCAAGTGAGCGTGAAACTGACACGGCATCAAATTCAGGGCGATTCCTTCTCGCGCTTGTTGATGCGGCGTCTCGAGGCCGCCGGGGCCCGAATTGATCTGGTTCCTCCGGGATTCCGCATGGCACAACCGCATCAATGGAACGCCGTGCTCGCTTTCGGCGACGACGCAACCATCGCCGCCATCAAAAATTCCGCCGGGGAAAAAACCCTTGTTGCCGGTCACGGGGAAACCATTTCGGTGAGCCTTGTGCCGTTGGACGGACTGGCGCAGCATCTTCCGGCCATCATCCGCGACACGTTCTCCATGATGCAGCGCGGTTGCATGTCGAGTCGGATGTTGGGAGTCATGTTACCGGAATCGTGTGACCGTGAGGCGTGGCGCTACGACAGACTCGCGGATCTTTTGTCGCACGAACTGGCTGCGCAGTGGTGGAAAACCTGGGGGGAAGCCGTTTCTCCGGTGGACGCGGCAGGAATCATCCTGCGGGGGTTGGACGCCTCCGCGGAACCAGACATCGCTCTGCGATTCCCGGGCCACGGATTGCCTGCGGTACAGGCCTCGCCAGATGGGCGGCCTGCGACGTTCGGTCCGGTTTTGAGTATCTGCCCGGTCGGTCACGGAACCAGCCCTGCCGAAATATTGCTGGATTGGCAACGACGCTGGCCCCAGATCAGACTTGCGACGCTGCCCGCGGAAATGGTCCCACTGCGACCACTGTTGAACGGTATCGAAATTCGCCCCCTCGGTTCGGCAAACAGGCCGCCATGGAACGGGCTCCATTTTGGTGAGCCACTGTTCCGCCCATCGTGATAAAGTCGCGGTCATGGACGCGCCAACAATTCAGACATTCAAGCCACAGTGGTTTCACCCGCTGCTCGATCCGTCCCGCGGCGGCACCGGGATTGACCGACCGTCTCTCGAGTCCTTCGCGTACGACTACTACGTCCGGTTCATGCCATTTTTCAGGAACCAGCCAGAAGGCAGCCTGCTCCCCGGAGTCCAGATAGAATTCAACTCCCGCATGAAACAAAAACTGGGACTGGCACATCTTTTTGAACGCAGGATTTCGCTGAACCAGAAATATTTCGCGAAAGATCCCCGGTTACTCCCGTACACGCTCTTTCACGAGCTCACTCACGTCTGGTTATACGACTGCTTGCTTGATCCGGGACATACGCGGCGGTTTTATGCGAAAATGAATGAGTTCCGGACAACGGGCCTGCCCGTAGACCAGGATGTTCACATCCATCGAAGGCTGGCGCCTGAGGCGAAATACATTTACAGTTGTCCGAACTGTCAAAACCGCTGGTATGTAAGGGAAAAGTTGCGACATGCCATCTACTGTGGCCATTGCTTTGAGAAGACCGGCGAAGAATTTTTTGCTCGCCCTCTTGACCGCGGTCACCTTCAATTCAACCAAGAGCAAAGCCGAGACTTCGACCCCTGATTTTTCATCACGTGATTTGCTGTCACGGGAATTGCCCGTTGGCATGGCTTTCGCGCCAGTTCCGATCATCAGCGCGCGCCAGATGAAGAATTTCATTTTTGACGCGACCGCCGGCAGCGGGGACATCGCCAGGTTGTGCGCCGACCTCGGGGAGGCCTTCAAACGTTTTGCCTGGGAACAGGATCCCTGCGGTTCGGTCAAGTGGAAGGCGGGGTTGAAATCCAATAATGGGCGTCCGCTGATCTACACGGAATTCGGCAGCGGCGAGGAAGTTACTCTCATTCTGGGCGGTGTTCATCCAGACGAGCTCACACCAATTCCAATCGCGTTCCGGTTCGCCCGTCTGATGACTGAAAAACCAGAGCTCTATCAGAACCTGGGCATCCACGTCATTGTCGCCCCATTGGTAAACCCGGACGGATTTCTCCGCATCAAGGGCAATCCAAAGGCGGCGCCCACGAGGACGAACCGTTGGGGGGTTGACCTCAACCGGAATTTCTTCACTACCGACTGGTACCCACGCGCGAAACGCTGGTGGGAGGATCGACGCCAGAAGAGCCCCAGCCATTTCCCGGGACACTTTCCAAACTCGGAAATAGAGACCGTATTCCAGATCCAGCTTATAGACGAGTTCGACCCCGACAAGATCCTGTCGATCCACGCGCCCCTTGGATTCCTTGACTATGACGGCCCTGGTGACCAGGTACCTCGTGCCCTGACCAACAGCGAGGCAAAGGCGAAACGGCTTGTCCGGGCTATTTCTGAGAGCGCGCGGAACTATCGCATCGTTGACTACTCGTTTTACCCGGGATCGCTCGGAAACTACGCGGGCAACGAACGGAACATTCCGACAATCACACTGGAACTCGAGACCACCGAACCTGCCAAAATGGATTCCTATTGGAAGCAATTCAGGCCGGGCTTTGAGGCGCTGATTCGTTATCCGTTCCATGAGGCGCGAACGACCACCGGCGGCAACGCCACCAGGTTCTACAGCGACCACGACAAAAGAAATTTCCAGCGAAGCTTTTGAGCAGGACCTTGGCTTCGCCATCGACGTCAATTTGACATTGAGTACTCACGGATCATCGTGCGTCCTGGACAGGTTGCCTCAAGCCCGGAATCACTGCCCGGCTCCACAACCCGAATCCAGATCTCAAAGCCGTGCTCGCCGCGACTCAGCCCGGATAACTCGAAGAACAGCCCCTCCCGGCGGCTGCCTGACCCCTGATTCTTCCAGGACCATCCAAATTCACTGACCTCGGTTCTCGCGTCCGCGACATATTGAGGGAAGAACCCGGCCTCAACCATGCTCCGGTTGACTACGACCTCCATCGATACCTTGCGATCGCCCTCCAAGCGACCCACCGCGGCACGAAACCGGCATTTGCCGTCTCCGAGGCAATGCCTGGCGGCAACATCGGCGGCGATTGCGCGTAAATCCTGCCGGCTCTTGAATGGCGTGCGGGCAGGCATGAAAGCCCAGGAAGGGACCTGAACGGTGCTTTCGGCTGGATACCAACTGTAAAGAACCCCGGACCCTGGATTCACGTATTTCCAGGCGTCGCGGGGAATCTTCATGATCATCGGCAGAAACACCGAACGTTCGAAAAACAACACGTCAGTGTTCAGGTGCATGTCCAGACTGAAGAAGAGCAACTTAAGGTCAAATGAAAGCTTGGCTATGGCTGACCCGATACCATTGAAACTGGCCTTTACCTTCGATCCAACGTTGTCCGCCGTGAAGTGAAGGTTCAAGAAATTGCGGAAGTCAGCACGTATATCAAAACTTCCATTCTCAAGATAAGGCGTCAGCGATTTGCCCTGAGAGGCGATCTCAAGACGGTCAAACAGCATCTGATTGGACTGGCTCATCTGATATTTGAACAAGGGACTCACAACGAGCAACGGTTGGGACTCGAATCGAACTTTGGGAATATCCCTGACCGGAGGTATCGCGGACGTCACAGATTTCTGGTTTTGCCCGCCCTGACCGCAGTGTAGAAGATAGGCGAATCGTCTGGAAAGCTCCCCTGCCGGGCTTAGCGCGTGTTGCTCCAACTCCCAGGCACGATTGATCACGCAATGATTGCCCGCCGCCCAACTCCTCACATCGGATGGACTTGCCTTGTCTCCTCCGTCGAATTCCGGAACGACCAGGGCATCCTTCGCGGCTAGCGACTTGCGCTTCCACCAGGAATCTGACAAATCGACGAAGAATCGCCTGGCTGACAGGACTTCCGCGGCATATTTCTGAGTCAAGTCGGAAACCTCCGGAGGCTGTCGCATCTGGACCCAATCTGTCGGTATGCGCGACCATTTGCCATGATCCCGGGCAATGAAAACGAGATCCTGCTTTTCAGGTGACGAACCAGGCCGGTCTATCGATCCGGCGTACATCGACTGAGGGCATCCCGCATTGATCGTTGCAGGAACCAAACAGACGGCCAAAAAACCGGCGATCGTATATGATATCCACTGGCGTAAAAATCGCGGAAGGTGCGTGAGTTGCAAATGATTGCCCAATCCCTGAAGCTCTCCGATTTTGATTACGAGTTCCCGGAGGAACTGGTTGCCCAACAACCAGCCGCTAACCGCGATAACTCGCGACTCCTCGTCCGGACGGCTGACGGATTGATCGAGCATCGCGTCTTCAATGAACTGCCGTCCTGCCTGCCTACCGGTACGCTCATCATATTGAATGATACCAGCGTCCTGCAAAGCAGGCTTCATGGGTTTTTGAGGACAGGAGCGCGCGTCGAGATATTCCTGCTGGAGCCCACATCAGGAACATCATGGCGCGCCATGGCCAAGCCATTGCGTAAACTGCGCGTCGGCACAGAAGTCCTTTTTTCAAACGACGAGGCCGGACACCGCGCCGAAGTCATCGGCGTAGTCCGCCAGATCGAGGATGCGCGCGATGGGGAGGTGCCATCGATACAAATTGAATTCTCGACTGGCGGCAACCGAAGGGATTTCAACTTTTTCCAATGGCTCGATCAGAACGGTGAGACCCCATTGCCGCCTTATATCCGCAGGGACGACAAGCACCGCAAGAATCCCGAGGACCGCGCGCGCTACGAGACAGTTTTCGCGAGGGTCAAAGGCTCGGTTGCCGCGCCCACCGCTGGTCTCCACTTTACACCCGGGGTTCTCGATGCGCTGCGGAAGGCTGGATGTGAAACGGCAACAGTCACCCTTCATGTCGGAGGCGGCACGTTTCTTCCCGTTCGACAAGAAGAGATTTCAGGTCATCCGATACACCGGGAATACTTCATGGTCCCGCTTGCGACCGTAGAAATGATCCGGAGAGCCAAGGAGTCCGGACGTCCAGTTTGCTGTGTGGGAACAACATCGTTCCGTGCCCTGGAGAGCCTGTGGCTTTCCGCAAGGGAAAAACGAGTGGTACCTGAAACACTTGCTGACGAATGGCACGGCACGAACCTCTATATCTTTCCGAGGTCCATTGACGATCGCTACAACCCGGCCGTGGCCGACGCGATGATCACGAATTTTCACCAACCGAAGTCGACACTCTTGATGATGATTTCTGCTGTGATCGGCCTGAAAAATTTGAAGTTGATGTATGCCGAGGCCATCAAGGAAAAATACCGGCTTTTCAGTTACGGCGATAGCTCGCTACTGATGCTGCGGTGAATTCAGCCCCGGCTCTCCATCAAATTGACGAGAACTTGAAGATCCTCCACTTGCTGCTTGAGTTGCTTCAACTCAAGATTCCGCGCGTTGAGCTCCTGCTGCAACGCCTGGATCCGTGTCTGGTTTTCAGCAACGATCCGACGTTCAAAGTCGGCGAATTTCCGCAAGGATGCCTCACAAAAAGAAAGAAGTTCCGCGCTGGACACGTTGACAGAGTCTCTTGATCCGATGCTGGCGGCCAAATGGGAAGGTACATGCCTGAATTCGCCGTGATGGGATGGAGCATGGGAGGCTCCTTGTTGGCGCGGCTTGGCATGGTTGCTGTTCATTGTCCCTGGATGCGACACCAAGAGAACAGATGCTGGAGCCCTTCCTTGAGACGGGGCTGCGTCGCTGTCAGGAAATGGCTCGTGACCATCCGGAACATGGATGAAGTATTTTCCGTCACGGAGAACCGCCTGGAGTTTTCCGGAACGGATACGGCGCCTGACCGTCATGTCCGAGATGGAAAAAGACCGGGAATAGTCGTTGATAGACATCCATTTTTCTTCCATGGCCCTCTCTCCGATCATGAGATAAATCTTACTGATGCCTTCCCGCGCAACAAGTAGGCTCCACTTACCATCATAAACCAATGACGAGAGTGAATAATCACGCGTCATTGTTTTGACGCAGCCAAGGCAGCATGCATTTTTTAAAACAGGATCTCGCCTTCCGGCAGCGAACGGGGCATGGTGAGCGCTTCGATGGAAAATGGATCCCCGCCATAAATGCTGCGGTACGTCACCATGTTCCTGACGACAGTTTTGACATAAAGACGCGTTTCCCTGAACGGGATCGACTCGACGAATTCGGCCATGTCACATTTGGGACAGGATTCAAGCCACGTGTTCACGACAGCAGGTCCTGCGTTGTAGGCAGCTGCCGCAAGCCCGTAATTTCCACCGTAAAAGCGGAGAAGTTTCTCGAGGTAATAAGCGCCGTAGGCGATGCTGATCCGTGGCTTCCTCAATTCACTGGTATTGAATGTCGTGTCCCCGAGGAGGCGCGCGATACGAACTGCTGTTGCTGGCATGATCTGCATCAGTCCCTGCGCGCCTACGGGAGACTGGGCCTCCGGATTGTAATGGCTCTCGGTCCGCATGATCGAAAGGATCAAATACTTGTCAATTCCAGTCTGCCTGGCGAATTCATCTACGACCTCGGGATACGCCAATGGATAAAGCCACCGCCACACCTGGCGCGTCGCGCGATCTTCCGCCAACCCTCGAACTGACCTCGGCCTTGGTGACTCCTCCCTTGGCAATCGGTTGGCAGCACTGAACCCTGCCCGGAAATTATCCACGGAAAACGCGAACTCACCGAGGACAACGCTTTCTTCGACACTCTGGTCATCCCATGCGATACCTGCCATTTGCAGGCGAGCGGCTTCCACCATCCTGACTTCCAGCAGAATCTCGACCAATTTGAGTTTGTCGATTGGTTGGGTCGGATCAAATTGCAGCACACGTGGCCTTTTGCTGCCCGTGTCCATCCGATTGCCCGGGAGCGCTACGCGCAGAGCCGCGGATCCAAGAGGCCTCCCCAGTTCAAGGCTGGCCATGATCCCGTAAAAGCTGTCTCCATGCCGCTCGACAAGCTGTTCCAACAAGGCTCGCGCGGCAGATTCGTCCGATGAACGCCGGATCCTCGCGGCCCAAAACTTCACGTCGGCTCCGTCCTCTCCGTCCATCGATCCGCCGGATGCTGCGCTGCCAAGGTAATTGGCGGCTTCTTCAAATTGTCCCGCGCGGTAAAGGGCCCAAAAGGCCTGCCACCGGGACTGACGATTGGAAGAATGGCGAACGGAGAGGAGCTTGAACTCATCCGCTGCGAGACGGTGAGATCCAAGCCTGTTGTAGTTGTCGGCCAGAAGCTCCCGGATCTTGCTGTTGGCATAAAGGTCGGGGTATTTTTCGCGGATCTGGGACAAAATCCGGTCCGTCGCGAGATGATCCTGCTGGTTGTAATAGATGCGGGCAAGTACTGGAAGAATCCGCTGTTCGGCTCTCTGGTCATTCCAAAGCCGGGCATGCTCCAACTCGTCCGTCGCCAGATCCAGTGCTTTTTCGCCAAGCCTCGCGCGCCCGAGGGACTCAATCAGGTCAACTGGATCTAGTTTTCGCGCCTGGCGCCTTTTTTCCCTCACCGGCCCCTCCAGCAGGGATCCTACAAGGGGCCTTACGCCTTCATCGAGATTCGCGACACGACCCAGCATAACCAGCAGCTCCCGGGAGGGGGCAAAATGCCGGGCCTTCGGATCATCCTCACAATTAAGCCCCAACATGCGCCGGAAGGCCCATGAGGCCTCTGGCGAGTATGGATATGAGAGCGACAGCGCCTCGATCGCGGTAATGAATTCTTGCGGGAGAGGACGCTTGTCAAGCGCACGCGCGAAGCGTGCTGCGAGTCTCTGTTGAACTTTTGTCACAGGAAAATCCGAGACAAAAGATTCATACGTGCCGAGAAATTCAGAATCACGACGCTGAGTCGCAAAGTTTGCCAATAACAACGACTGCAGCCCCCTTCTCCATCCATCACCCAGAGAAGGTATCGAGAGCGCAGCTTTCGCGATTTCGGAGCTTTCCGGATGATAGCCGAGACGACTTTTCGCTAGAGCAGTATAGTAGGCTATGACTGGCGCGAACTCCGGTCGCCCGATCAGGCCAGTCCTGGCCAGCGAGATGTATTGCAAGGCAGTTCCGGGGGAGGTTCTTGCGTAAGCCGCGCCAAGACCCAGGGAGATAACGCTTTTCGCCGTTCCAGTGGATTCTGCGTATGTTTTCCTGAGAAATTCGATCGTCGATTTTTCGTCCCTTGATTCCTGCGCTACCCCTTTACGAAGCGTGGAGAGTATTGCTTCCTCCCGCCCAGCGAAGGCGTTGAACGAAAAAACGCCGTGCAGGATAAAAAGAATCGCGGTGAGATGACCGTAACGCGCTGTCACGCCTTGCTTTCCGATGCATTGACAGCCCTCGAAGGGCGGGCCAGGACAAAATTCCCGTCCTTGAAATCAACCTTCAAGATGCCGCCCGAGGGAGGCGTCGGCGAGACAAGGAGGCTGGCGATTTCGTTTTCAATCGTCTGCTCGATGCGCCTGTGTAACGGGCGGGCACCGTAAGGGGAGGTGTCGATTCCTTCCAGCAAGGCTTGTTTCGCGGAAGGAGACACTTCGATCCCGAGCCCAAGCCGTTCCAACCGCGCGGAAAGGTCCTTGAGCTGGATTTCCAAAATTGCCTGAAGCTCTGGTGGGCCAAGCCTGTGAAACACGATGATTTCGTCAAGTCGATTGATAAATTCAGGGCGCAGGTAATTCTTGACCTCACCCATGACAAGATTGCGCTCTTCTGCCTCGTCATAAGGTTCGGACTGCGCGGCAATCCCCATTGGTCGCTTTCTTTGCGTCAGATGCTCCGAACCAATGTTTGAGGTTCCAATCACCACGCAATTCCGGAAACTGACCTTCTGCCCTTCACTGTCAGTCAGCCACCCTTCATCCAGGACTTGAAGCAAAATGTTGTAAACGTCGGGGTGTGCCTTTTCGAACTCATCAAACAGGACGACGGAGTAGGGTTGGTGCCTGACCTTCTCAGTCAACTGACCACCTTCTCCGTATCCGACGTATCCGGGAGGCGAACCCACAAGCTTGGAGACCGAGTGCTTCTCCATATATTCAGACATGTCTATCCGAATGATTTTTGACTCGTCGTCCATCAGTTCAGAGGCTATTGCCTTGGCGAGTTCAGTCTTGCCCACACCTGTCGGGCCAAGGAAAAGAAATGAGGCGATCGGTGCGTCTGGCTTGCGGAGCCCAGCGCGGTTTCTCCGGATGGCATTGGCGACGGATTTCACCGCATGGCTCTGTCCGATGACGCGGGCCTGCAGGCGAGACTCAAGGTTACGCAACCTTTCCGCCTCAGCGGACATCATCTTCTCAACCGGGATTCCGGTGAGGCGATGGACAATACCAGCGATATCCGAAGCATCCACACGTCTGGCTGATTCGCTCATTCCCTGAAGGTTGTTCTGCCGCTCCGCCGCGATTTTTGCCTCGACCCGGGACAATTCCATTTGATGAGCGGCCATGCGCTCGAAATCCTGGACCTTGAAAGCTTCCGATTTCTTTTCCAAAAGCGCTTGGCGTTCCGTCTCAAGCGCCCGTATGGCCTGGGGAGTGTGAATCGCCTTCAAGTGTTTTGAGGATCCGGCCTCATCGATCAAGTCGATCGCCTTGTCGGGCAGGCTTCTCTCCGCGATGTAGCGATCAGAGAGCTCCGCGGCGGCGGCGAGTGCAGCATCCGTATATTCTATCTGGTGATGGGACTCGTACTTGGGACGCAATCCCTTCAGGATCTCAATCGTCTGACCCACAGTGGGTTGCGGGACGCGAACAGGCTGGAAACGTCGTTCCAGGGCCTTGTCTGATTCAACGTACTGCTTGTATTCACGGGTCGTGGTCGCGCCAATGCACTGGAGCATCCCCCTGGCAAGGGCCGGCTTGAGCATGTTTGAAGCGTCGAGGCCGCCACCAGTTCGACCGGCTCCCACCACGGTGTGCAACTCATCGATGAAAACGATGATCTCCCCCGCAGACGAAACCACCTCGTCGATGATTGTCTTTAATCGCTCCTCAAACTCCCCTTGCATCTTCGCGCCGGCAATGAGTGTCCCCATCTCAAGGGACAGGACGCGCTTGTTCAACAAATGGCCAGGGACATCCGCGGAGACAATCCTTTGGGCTAATCCCTCGACAATGACTGTCTTCCCGACTCCCGGTTCGCCAATCAAAACGGGATTGTTCTTTTTCCTGCGCGAAAGAATCTCAATCACTCGCTCGATCTCTGCCTCGCGCCCGATGACGGGATCCAGGGCCCCACGCCGGGCAAGGGCTGTCATGTCCGTCGTGTACTTGTCGATCAGGCTCTGGCGGGACTCATCGTCTTTCTGGTCAATCTTGAGATTCCCGCGGATCGCCGAAAGAGCCTTGTAGCAAGCCTCGTATTCAAGTCCGCAATCGGCGAGGATCTGCCGGCAACCCGGAACATTTTTCTCAAATCCCGCTAGAAAAACGGCACCAGACGACACGTAGTCGTCCCCCAGCTTCTTGCGCTGGGCGTCGGACGCCTCGAACAAGTTTTGCAATTCTTGCGAAATGCGCATGCTGCCGGTCTTCCCGGCCGGGATGTCTGGCAAGGTCTGCGCATGGGCCATGATCCGGTCCACGAGATCGCGCCGCACACGTCCCGAGTCCAGTTTCAGTTCCTCAAATATCCGCAAAACGATGGAGTCCTTTTGCTCGATGAGAGCCAGGATCATCATCTCAGCCGTCACGACGGACTTTTGCAGGTTGGCCAATTCCATGATGGCCGCCTGCAGAGCTTCTTCCACCTTGGATGTCGCGTTGCGAAGTAGCATCTGTGCCATCCCGGGCGCCCTCCCTACTGCTGAGCCTCACGCTGCCTCTGGCGGTCCAGCAAAATCGTGTCCACCATGAGCAACACGACTCCGACGGTAATGGCTGAGTCCGCGATATTGAAGTTCGGAAAGTAATACTGCCAACCAAGTATGCGCCAATGGACGTCAATCCAGTCGATGACGTAGCCGAGACGGACCCGGTCGATGAAATTACCGATCGCCCCGGCGAATATCAGGGACAGGGCGTATCTAGCCAACTTGTGATGGGGAGGCGTCGCGCGGAAGTAGAGGACGATCGCCACCATCGCGACAATCGTCACAAGGAAGAAAAAAGGAACACGGAAATGATCCTTCGCGTCGGCCAACATGCCCCAGGCGGCCCCTTGATTTCGCACGTAATTCAAATTGAGGGCTACGTAATGACCGACGGGATCCGCATCGTTACCGAGAGTCAGCAGCGGAACACGGCGACCGCGATATGCCGTAAGGTCAACCGGATCTTCCCAGACACGCAACGCGCCTTCGGCATGAATCTTTGAGGTTTGATCCAGGACGATGGTCGCGGCGACCACCAGGAACAACCACAACAATGATCTTGAAATTCTCTTCATGATCTTGCCTTATCTTCCCTGAAAACCGAGTCTCAAGCATACACGACTGGAAAGGGGAAAGCCTTGGCAAAACAGCCGGCCGGTTTCATTTTTGACTTCGACGGTGTGGTTGTCGACAGCATCGGCGCCCATCTGCAAGCATGGTCATTTGCCATGAACTCGCTTTTCGAAAAGGAAATCCAGCAGCCATCCCGACTCATCGGCCACTCGACCGTGACCATCGGAATGATGTTGGCGCAAGAGGCCGGTCAACCTGAGAAGGCGCCGGAGCTGGTCAGCCTCAAACGCAAGGCGCTGGAGTCCCGCCAATCGATCGTCGACGCCCTGCCGGGGGCGGAGGATCTTTTTCGCCGATTGGCTGAAGGCACCATTCCATGGGGGATCGCCAGCAATGCCAACAGGGCATTCATCGAGAGAACCCTTGCCGGGCTTGGCCTGACAGTTCCTGTCGTGTGTGCCGTCGAGGATGTCCGCAATCCGAAGCCTGCGCCGGACGTCTTTCTTCTCTGCGCGCAGAGGCTTGGCATTTCCCCAACCGAACACAAGAGGACCCTTGTGTTTGAGGATAGCGTTCATGGCATCCATGCCGTCGTCAAGGCGGGGATGTTTCCCGTCGGCATCACCAGCCAGCACGACTCGGGGCAACTGACCAGCGCCGGAGCAAAAGTGACGTGCGCCAGCCTGGCTGATGTCGTCCGGCTCAATTGGATGACGAGCGCGCCAGTCTGACCGGCCTGTCCGGCTTCAGCCATGCATTTCTTTTTTCAGCGCGCCTTTGACCGCGGCACGCTGCAAGCCCAGCTCAATCAAGTCAGATAGAAGGTTCGCGGGATCCTTGCCGGATTTTGACCAGAACAACGGATAGTGGGAAACCTGCGTGAATCCAGGGATGGTATTCACCTCGTTCAGGTAAAGTTGCCCGGTAGCTTTCTCGAGGAACCAGTCAATGCGCGCCATGCCGTATAGCGCGAGCACCTCGAAGACCCGGCAGGAAAGTTTTTGTATCTCGGCAGTCAATTCCGGACTCAAATCCGCCGGCACACGGGTCGAGGCGCGGGAATTTTGCGCGTACTTTTCCTCGTAAGAATAAAACTCGGCATCGAGAACGACCTCACCAACCACGGAAGGCTTGGCTGAGACGCCCCCCAGCATCGCGCACTCCACCTCGCGAACATTCAGGCCGATCTCAATCAGCACTTTGTCATCGTATGAAAGGGCTTCCTCAATGGCCGCGGGAAGGGCCGCTGGATCCTTGACTTTCTTGATCCCCACGGAACTGCCGAGTCGGGCCGGCTTGACAAACAATGGCAGCCCCAGGATGTCGATCGCGCGCGCGCAGATGGCCGCCTTGCCATCGACCCACATTCCGGAATTGACTTCAACAAACGGTACGACCGGGATGCCCGCGGATGCGGCCAGCCGTTTCGTAACAACCTTGTCCATGCCAATGGCCGAACCAAGCGTGTCAGGACCAACGAAGGCCACGCCGGCGAGTTCGAACAATCCCTGGAGCGTGCCATCTTCGCCAGAAACTCCGTGGATCATGGGAAAGAAAACGCAGTCCGGAAGCACATCCGGAGCCAATCCACAGAGGGAGGCCAATGCCCCGCGAGGATTCGCGGGAGGAGTCGCGGACCGCGCGATTTTTCCATCGCGTTCTATCGGCAATGAATTGAGCCCGGGATCCCAGGACGAAGAATCCAATTGCGGATACCAGTCGCCGTTTTTGTCGACCCCGACCAGATGCAGGCTGTATTTGTCACGGTCAAGGGACCGGTAGACAAAAGCCGCGCTGCGACAAGCGACTTCGTGCTCCGTGGAGCGCCCGCCGTAAATCAAAACCAAAGTCTTCTTGCCCATGGCGCAACCCCTTTCGCGTGACCGACTTATCACCCAAGAGTCAAAATATTGCTAATCATTATGGTGCCTTGCGGATTACCTCAGGACAAGTCCTACGGTAGACCGCCATTTTTCCGAAGGGCTTCGCGGCGGGGAAGCATGAAGAACTACCTGAAACAACTGATAAATACGGCGACATCTGGCCTGTCCACGGAAAGTTTTGACCGTTGGTACGCGCTCCGGTCCCTTGGTCACCCGACCGACGAAAACCGCAACAACAGCACCCTCGCTGTGACGGCCAGCCTCTTCGCGCTCTTGATGATCTTCCTGATCGCGCTGGCTCAAAGCCGGCAAAGTATCGACGCGTATGTGAAAGAGCGCCCCCTGATCAAGATTCCCGACGCCCGTGCCTTGGTGTGGCAACTTGATGGCAAGGGTCCGGTGACGCGAAAAGATCTCGCGACGATGCCCGTTCCGGAAAACGTCACACTGAGGATCAAGTTACCGGCCGGGTTGGCCGCGCCTTTGAGCGGATCGGAATCGGCCCCGGTCCTGGTGTTCCCAGTCTTGAATTACAAGAGCGCCACGATCCGCGTGAATGGCCAGTTCACCGGGAGATATCTCGAGAGCGAGCGTCTCATGATTCCATTCCCGGAAACGCCTCCTGCTGACGGAATGATTGAGGTTGAGGTCACCGTGCAAAGCCTGTCTCCGGCGGTGCCGCCCCTGATGCCAGATTCCAGCCAGGATCTGTCCCGGGCAGAGCAATCCATGATGGTCATGCCATTTAGCGAATACCGGGACCTGAACGAATTCGCCGCCGCCGACAAGCTGGGAAGAGGTAATTATGTCGGGTTTGTAGGGCGCATCATCATGGCGGTTTTCGCGCTGGTGCTCTTCATCTTTGTAGACGCCTCACCGGAATCCCTCGGCCTCGCCCTGTTCATGGGGTTCGAGGCAGCCGCCATGAGCCTATCGTTTGACTGGTTGCCGGGCATCGACAAGAAATTGGTGTCAAATTTCTGCTATCAGATGGGCGACATATTCCGTGTGTACTTTGCCCTGCAGTTGGCGCGCATCGCCCCCAAGTCGACCCGGTGGTGGTTTCTGGCCGGAGTGCCATTGTCGATCCTGTATGGTTACATCCGATCGGTGGAACAGCGGCACGGATGGCTTTTCCCCGCGGAGATCCCGAACATCCGCGACATCGTCGCAGGAGGAATCGGACTCGTTGTCTGCCTGCGCGCGGCGACGATTCTCGCCGGACGGCGATTGCCGTGGCGGGTTACCGCACTTGCGGTAGCGGGGATCGGGTTTTTTGAGCAAATCGTCGACCCCATTGGCCATTACTTGCCAACCCTGTCGAACCACGCAGTCTTCGTGGAGATTGTTGACATTCTCCAACCAATTGCCGCGTGGCTTCTGGCGTTCAGCGCGTTCATCAACATCTCCTCCCTTGAAACAAGGGTGAAGGCGCTCTCAGGATCCGAAGTCCGCGCGCAGTCAATTGAGCGCGAGATGGAACTGGGTCAGACCGTCCAATCGACGTTTCTGAGGGTTCCTGCTGTGCCACTTCCGATGATGATCTCCTGCCACCACGAGGCCGCCGTTTACGTCGCCGGTGACATGTTTTTCATCGACTGGAGTGAGAGCTCACGCCAATTGACCGTGATCCTCTCGGACTTGACCGGCCACGGGGTGCAAGCTGCACTCAAGGCATCCGCAACCAACGTTATCGCGCAAACTCTCTGGAGCGGAGACCGTGTCATTCAAGAACGCCGAAGAGACCGCCTGCTGCGTTTTGACCAGCAAGTGCAATCATTCTTGAACCGTCTTGGTGGCGTTGAGGAAATGAACACCATGGTGGGCCTCGAATTCAACGAACGGGAACGAACGATGGAAATCTTCCGGTCCAATTTCCCGCTACCAATCCTGTTGAGACACACCGGCGAGTCCAAAGAGACTGGCTGGGCTGTCGCGCCAGTCATTCTTCCGAACCGGAAGCCAACGCGGCTGCCACTGGAACCAGGGTCCTTCCTTCTCCTGGCCACCGATGGATTCTTGTCGACCAGCCAGCAGACGGCTCATCTTGTCAGATATCTCAAAAAGAACCTGGCCGCCGGAGCGCCTTCCGAAACCGCTTCAGACATCAAGGACCTGGTCCTCGGATTTGCTGGCTTCAAGCAGTCGCCCCTGCCAGACGACCGCACGCTGATTGTGGTTGGCTTGTCAGATCAGTGATCGCCGCAACTCTCGTCATCAGCGTCCACGAGGCCATCATGATCGTTGTCGAGTCCGTCGGAGCATGAATTGATGGACTCAATGCCTTCTGCCCGCGGATCTTGACGCGACCCACCCCGCCCGGACCTGCCACGATCCTTGCGATTCGCTGGCTCGAGTGATGCCCAAAGTTTCGCGAAGTATTCTGACATGGCTCCGGCCAGATCGACATTGCGACGGATCACCATCGTATTTTCATCGTTCTTGAGGGAACCTGCGTTCGACCAATTGAGTGATCCGACCAGGACATCGGACCCATCGGCGATGGCGGCCTTCATGTGCATCTTGCCACCCCAGTTCT
Source organism: bacterium (assembly GCA_010029825.1). Lineage (GTDB taxonomy): Bacteria > Bdellovibrionota_B > Oligoflexia > Oligoflexales > RGVZ01 > RGVZ01. The sequence continues at coordinate 21,141 of RGVZ01000006.1, forward strand.
CAACCCTGACGTCGATACCCTGATCACGCAACCAACTGTGCTTCGACGCCGCGTGCGCGCTGGCCAGCGCGTCGTAAATCAGACGAACCTTCACCCCGCGATTGACAGCGTCCTTCAACGCCGTCGCGGCCTTGGTATCGGTCAGAAAAAACATGGATATATCAAGCGTATTTCGGGACCTGCGAATGAATTCCAGAATCGCCCGATTCATCGGATCATCCTGGGGGGAGAAGAAAACCTCCACGATCGTCCCGTCGGAAAAACGGAACGGGCGCTGATCCTCGCGCGCAAACTTGGCGGATGAGAAACGCCCGTCAACATACATTTGCCGGAATTCGTCAGAATAGAGACGCGCGATCTCAGGGTTTTTAACGAGCAGCGCGACATTGGCGTTGTATTCACTGCCAGCGTCCGTGTGCGAGATGTTGGCGCTGCCAAACCAAAGCTTGCTCCGGTCTACGACCAGAAACTTGTTATGCATGATGGAATTGACGCTGGTGTTACCGCGCTTGTCCGTGTCGGGCTTGACCGACCCGCTCCCCAACAAGCCCGCCAACTGGGCCGTGTCCGGATAGTCGAAATTTTCCGGATTCCAGTCGCCCACGTCGCCTTGATGCTGGTCCACCACGGCGTGAATGCTCAGGCCGGGCTTGCGCTTGACACGCAGCAAGGAATCAAAAAACCATCTCTGCTGCTTGACGCCATAAATGGCGATTTCGACGCTGCGGTCGGCTGATTCGATCAGGCCCTCGAGGCCGCTTGCCATACGACCACGCTCGTCACGAACGATGCCCTTTTTTGTCCCGTCGATCCAAGGGAATACATTCGCCGTGAACAACTCAAACGAGAACGGACGCGCGACATCGTTGTAGGTTCCGGCCCGAAGGGCCACTGAACCCAGCAGTATTGGCGCGGCCAGCGCACAGCGGATCCAATGGTGCGTTGCCATGGAGCTGTCCCAAATTGCGTCAAGTTACTGAACTTTTTCGCTAACTTGGGGACATCCTACCCAACGCGGGAGAGCGTGTCAGCAAAAACCAACGAGCTGCCGCCCAACACCCGTCAGTCAAGGGTTTTGGGGTTTTGCAGGTTCTCCCAGACACGCTCCATCGCCATGCCGCGAGACCCTTTGATCAAAACATAATCATCGGGGCGGAGGTTTTCCTTGAGGTGATCCGAGAGGGTCAAATGAGATTCGAAATGCTCCACATCACTTTCAAATTTCCGGCGTCTCAACTCATCGGCAAGCCACTTCATGCGTTCCCCGAACAACAGCACCTTGTCCACTCCCGTCGCCGCGAGTTTGTCGGCAAGGCGCCTGTGCAGCAGTTCCTCATCCCGTCCCAGCTCGAGCATGTCGCCAAGGCAGGCGTATTTCTTTCCACGACGCCCCGCCATCGTGGACCGGTCGCGCAAAAGGTCGAGCGCCGCGGATACCGACGCTGGATTCGCGTTGTAGTAGTCACAAATGACAAGCACGCCGCTGTCCAGTTGCTCAATACGGGACCGGCCAAATCCGGGGACAAAGGCTTCCAGCCCCTTCCGCATCTCATCCGGTGTCGCGCCAGTGACCGCGGCTACGCAGATGGCACCTAGCAGATTCGAGGCGTTGTGTTTGCCAAGGAGCGGAAGATTGAACGTCTCCCGCGCAAAACGCTGACCGCGGATTTCGCCCGAGACTTCAACACTAAGGCCATCCGTGGAAAGACGACCAACAAGCAGGTCCGGACGCGGCTTGAGTTTCGGATACAGGGAGAATCCAACGCGATGCTCGGCTTTGATTGAACTGCCCATGACCCGGCAATACTCATCGTCAAAATTGATGACCGCGATTCCACCAGCCGAGGCGGTCCGCTTGAGCGCCAAGGTCTCTTCGGCCGCGACGGTCTCGATATCCCTCAGCTTCTCAAGGTGTTCGGGGGCAACCGCCGTCACGATGGTTATGTCGGGACGAACGACATCGAGATGTTGGGCCATCGCGCCAACATCATCGATCCCTATTTCAACCACTGCGGCCTTGTGTTCTTTCGATATCGCGGCCAAGGTGACCGGAATCCCGGTGAATCCGTTCTGGCTGCCCTCGGTTTTCAGGACTGACTTGAATTTCCCACCGAGGATCGCGGCAAGAATATCCTTCGTCGTCGTCTTCCCAACGCTGCCCGCCACGGCAATAACGGGGATCCTGTGATGTGCGCGCCACGCCGAGGCCAGTTTCCGGAATGCCAACAGACCATCCTCTACTTCCACGTGAATCATACTGGCAGGCAAATCCCCGGGACGCGGCTGTTCGCTGACGACCAGGGCCGCTCCGGCCTTGACGGCCGCGGGAATGAATTCCGCACCATGGGTCTTCTCGCCTTTTAGCGCGACGAACACGTCGCCCTTGCGGCAGCGCCGTGAGTCCACGCGGATGGCTTTCAAGGGCAGATTGCCGGGTTTTTCGGGTGTTACCGCACGGATCACCGGCCGCAACGCGGCAAGCAAGACATCCACGTCAAATATGGTAGCTTCCACCGGCTTGACCGGAATCACGACCTTTGTCGTGATCGATGGCTTTACAACTTTCGGTTGCTTCGGAGACTTCTCGGAAATTTTCTTGGCTGCGGGGTTGACCGTTTTTTTCGCTGGCATGGGATGGCCTCCAATGGCCTCTCTATTATATACCGGATGAATGAAACCCGTTTGCGGCCCGCGTGGATTGTGCCCCGGTCACTGCAACTCATTCGCCCGCAAGGAAGTACGGTCCGTATTTGATGAATTCCAAAAAACCCCTGATCATCGCTTTTTTTACCATTTTCCTTGATCTGCTCGGCTTTGGGATCATGATCCCCATCCAGCCGTTTTACGTCCAGGATTTCGGCGCGACGGCAACGCAGGTGACCCTGCTGGGCGCCTCGTACTCTCTGATGCAGTTTCTTTTCGCTCCCTTCTGGGGGAATATCTCGGACCGCCATGGACGACGCCCTGTCATTCTGCTGAGTGTCGCCGTCAGCGCTGTCGGGCATCTGATATTTGGACTCGGCCAGAACCTGACGACCCTCTTCGCGGCCAGGATGCTCGCTGGGTTTGGTAACGCGAACCTCGGCACAGCGCAGGCCGTCATCTCGGACGTGACCAAACCCGAAGACCGCGCCAAGGGAATGGGCTTGATCGGCGCCGCTTTCGGCCTCGGTTTCATCATCGGACCCGCAGTCGGTGGGCTGCTCGGTCAAATCTCGCCGACCATGCCGGCCTTCTTTTCAGCAGGACTGGCGGTTTGCAATTTCGCGTTCGCCACCGCGATGCTCCCGGAAACCCTTCGCAAACAGGATGGCATGCCAGCTACCTCGGGACGGCGCATGTTGTCCGTCGCGGCACTGAGGCATGCAGCACGCCAAGCCAATGTCGGCGTCCTGTTCACGATGACATTCATCTACACACTCGGCTTCGCCATCATGGAGCAAGTCATCGGCCTGTTCATTGAGCGTATCTGGGTGCCGTCCGGCAATGGCGGTACACTCAGACTGAAACTGGCCTCCGAGATGACAGCCATCTATCTGGTGGCTGTCGGCTTTACCGCCGTGTTGATCCAAGGTTTTCTGATCGGGAGATTGACCCGTAAATACGGCGAAACCAGACTGGCGCGCGCCGGGCTGGCGCTCCTGACCGTGGCAATGATTTCCATTCCCCTTGCCGGCAGCACGGGAATCTTTCCTGTGATGGTCTCAACCGCGGTGATCCTTGCCCTGGGATCAGGCATCTTCAACCCATCGAATTCATCGATGGTGTCGCGAGCCGCGCGTGTGACGGAGCAAGGCAGTACCCTTGGGATCAACCAGTCGCTGGCCTCTCTGGGGCGGGTGCTTGGGCCGGCAGTTGCCGGCGCGATTTTCGAACTTAACGCCAATATGCCCTTTTACGCGGCCGGTTGCCTCACGGCTGTGGCGTGGTTTGTCTCACAGAGGCTGCAACCCCCTCCCGGCCAGGCATCGACCGTCCAGACATCGAATTGACGTCGAATTTCCGGGCCGGACAAAATCCGGGGCGTGGACCGACCTCCGGGAATCGCCGGCAAACATCCGGGCGTTTGTCGTAGACCGTGCAACGCCTGTCGCGACCGAGGAAAACACAACTTCCGTCGGGTTTCTGGGCCAGCGTAAACAATCCCGTGCGCGCCCGAAAACTCGAAACCACCTTACGGGAGAGCAAGCTCCGGAAAATGCGCCTGGGGGAATCATCCACTGAGGCGAAACCAAGCCGGACGAGATCCTCAGCGCTCACCTCGACTGGAAGATGACAGCAATACGACAGGCAGCCGTTGCACATCCCTTGTGACCAAGGCTTCCACCGGCTGAGCAGATCAAGGCCCGCCGTCACAGTAGCAGATAAATGCTGGTATCCAGTTTGACTCATCGTTCTCTTATGGCTGCGGTCGGATGATCAACACAATCCGGGCCATCCGGATCGCGTCGGCCCCGGGCCAGAAAAATGGGGGAGGAAGTTTGCTCAAACTGACCCTTCCCGGTCCCACCTGCCAAAGCCCGCCAACAGGCCCGGCCGACGCGATATAACCTTCCAACCTCAAGGCCGTCTACGAATTTTCGTACAGACTCAGCCGCCATTTGCCGGAGTTCCATGGCACGGCTCCACGGGGCGTAACCATCCGTATTTCAATCGGAAAACATGCCAGACTCAACCGGGTTGCCGCGATCTCCCTTGTCGCGAAACGGGTCGCGACCGCATTCAGCCGCCACGCCCGTGGCGAGATTCCCGGAGCGTGAAACGAAACAACTGAAGCGGAGAATTTGAATGGATCGGAACAATCTTGAACTGCGAAACCCCGAGGCCTTGCTTGCTTTCAGCGGAATTCAATCGTCTGTGACGGAGCTGACGCGCTATGCCGGAGAACTCTCCAGGATCATCCTGACGAGCCCCCCGAAGATGCGTCCGTCCGGGACCATGCCTGCCATCTGGTACAGCGAGATGCATTTGCATTGTGGCAGCCAACGCGTCGCCATGAATACGAGGCCGCTGCTGTTCACTTTGTTCAAGGCGTTCATCGACGCTGCCGGACACTCGATGACAAGAGATGAGCTTCTCTGTGCCATTTACCCGAACGTCATCAGCGACGACGCCTCCAGCAGGTATCGCGAGACACAAGCCCACAATCTGGTCAAGTTGCTCGGGAGAGGCCGGGATCTCGCGGAACGTTATCTCGATACAGACAATGGAATCCGTTGGTTTGTTTACGACACGCGAACGGGGAGCTGGAGCCTGAGGGAATACCGCAGGCCCCTCGCCTGCCAATAAGCGGGATCTGGACCACTGCCGAATTGTCGCGCGAGGCGTCCAGCTGATATCATTTTCCGGAAAATCCCAAACCATCGCGGGGAACCATGCATCCAAAAACTCGTCACTTTCTTGTCCCGGTGTTCGCCTGGGTCGCCGTAACAACAACAGTTGTCGCGGCAGGGCCCCAGAAAGATGTCGAACAAACTGCCTGGCCCCGTTTCGGGCATGAGTTCCGGTCCGTGAGCATCGAGAGGGCGAAACTGAAATTGACGGGAGATCTTTCTCCCGATGTTTCGTTCTTCGTCCGCCTTGCGTTTGAGCCCACGGCAAAGCAAACCCTGGACTATGCCATGCTGACATTGCGGCTGGACGATACGTGGAGCGTTGGATCCGGCAGGACCTGGAACTACATTTCAGGATACGAGTGGCCGTATTCCCTGGCGGAATATGTCGGCACAGGCGCATTCCCGTTCACGATGGGCGCGACCACGGTGCTCAGTGGATACAGCAAGCAAACATTCGAATTGTCACGCAGGGGATACGTAAACGTCCGGCTTCAATTGCTCGATGATGTCCGCATTGTGAGTGACAAGAATGGCAAACGCGCCAGCGGTGGTTATTTCTCAACTGGCACGCAGCCTGCGGCCACACTTCAGTTGCAAACAGAGTCGATCGCCGGTACCGCATGGAAACCGATGATCCAGATGGCAACCTACGACGCTGGTCACTCAAGAATTTACACACTTGGCGGCTTGTACAAAGAAGGCCCCTGGCTCGCTTACGTTCAAACGGCGATTGACTATCAAGCGCAGATCTCGACATCCGGGGAAAAAAAGACCGACGCGCGGCGCTATGCCAGTGGACTTGTGGAGTACGCGTCCGGTGAGTGGACGCCTTTCATGCGGTGGCAGTGGTTTGACATCAAGCAGGGCAATGCGGACTCAAATGGCAACTCTCATGACATCGAGGACGTCACATTGATTGATGACAACATCACGTCCCTGTCTGCCGGCGCGAGATTCATGCGCTATGGGGAGCGATTCATGCCCTATGCCGCGATCGCGGCCTCATCGGCTCGATTCCTCGACAAGAGCGGCGACAACAGCAGCACCAGGACCCTGTCGCAGGTGAAAATCGGTGTGATCTCCAAATTGTGACGCAGGTCAAGTCACTACGGCGCTTCACATGCCATTTGGATAGGCCTTGTAGTCGATCCGTCCACTTTCGCGCACTGATTTCAGGGCCTTTGCGTATTCGACAAGCAAATGGATCCCGTGATCAATGCGCCCCCTGATGTACTGGTCGTCGGGGGTGATGTCGGTGTCATGTGCCACGTTGAGAAGTTTCTCGACATTGCGAATCACAAGGTGCTCGGGCAGGTAACAAATCCGGGTGTTCTTGTAACTTGAGATCCTGAGTTCACAATTCGGGTACGCTCCACCCACCCCGGAGGACACGGTCGTAATCAACCCGGGCTTGTGGCCAATTTCCTTGCTGGACGCGAGCAGGAAAAAGTTCTTGAGCGCAGGCGTAACCATGCCGCTCCATTCGGGGGAGATCACGACAAACCCTTCACAAGACGAGAGTTCCTGGGCCACGGGTCCCCAAACCTTCTTCCACTTGTCTTCGCCACTCCAAACGCCTTCGTCCCACATGGGAAAATTGGCTTCCGACAAATCCAGGATCCAGGACTTTGTGACGGGAGACATCTTCCTCATGCGGTCTGCCATGAACTCAGCGACTTTCCGCGACTGGCTGCCCGGACGGTGACTTCCAGAGATGATTCCAATTTTCATGCGACCCTCGCGATTATTTCTTGTAACGCCTGCGGATCACCCACAAGTCACGGATGATCCGGAATGATGCGGACGGAATATTGATCTTGCTGCCGCGCACGTCTTTCCATGCCCTCAACGGGGATTCGAGAACACGATCTGTGCCAAGGCGCAACAAAACCTCCACATCAAACACCCAGCGCGAGACAAAAGGTTCGGCGAAGGCCTTGTCAATGACGTCCTTGCGAAAGATCTTCGCGCCGCATTGCGAGTCATACGCCGACAGATTCAGCAAATTATCTGATATGGTCGTGAATATCCGGCCCAGGATATGGCGTGTCCACGATCGCTCGATTTTGGAACCCAGTTTCTTGACCCGGGATCCAATGACCGCGTCAAGCCCACGACCTGCGGCCAAAAGCTGCGCCTCGAGTGCCGGGACCTCGTCCAGGGGCGTTGCGAGATCGGCGTCCCAAAAACCGACCATCTCACATCCCGGAAAAATCCCGGGATGATTCAAAACATGTAGCATCCCCTGACGGACGGCTTCGGCTTTTCCGCAATTGCGCGGCAACCGCAGCAGCGCAGCGTCGACAGGTTTTCCGGACTCTATTTTTGCCGCGGTGCCGTCACGGGAACCGTCGTCAACAAAAAGAAAACGCACATTTCCCGGGGCCTTGTGAAAGGCAGCGAGGTCAATCCGGTTGGCCTCGTTATAGCAGGGGACGATCAGGATTACGTTTTTTGACATGGCAACAGCATACACGGACAGCGCGCCAAAAAGGAGCCGGGATGTTGGGGGAAAATGTTCCAGGGGGATGTGTGGCGGAGAGAGAGGGATTCGAACCCTCGATACAGTTTCCCGTATGCCGCCTTAGCAAGGCGGTGCCTTCAGCCACTCGGCCATCTCTCCAGCAGCAATGCTGCGACACAATCCGGACTTCGGGAGCGGAGGGAGTGGGATTCGAACCCACGATACGCGTTAACGTATAACGGTTTTCAAGACCGCCGCCTTCAGCCACTCGGCCATCCCTCCACGGGACCCCAAAGTCGAAAATGCGACCTCTCACTTAGCAAATGCAGCCCGGACGGTCAAACCGTCTCGTCACATCATTTTGCGCAATCGCTCAATCCGGACCTCGAGGGGAGGATGGCTTGCCAAAAGAGCCATCAAACCACCCGGTCGTCCAGAAATCTTGAGGGTTGCCAGGGACGGATGGCTCTCATCAATCTGCTGGGTTCCCCGACGCAGGGCCTCCAGCGCGCCAATCATCTTTTCACGCCCTGCCAGTCCCGCCCCTCCCTGATCAGCCCGGAATTCCCGCCAACGCGAGAAGTACGCGACCACCATCATGCCGAGGAGGCTGAAAAGGATCTCAAAGACCATTGTGGCCAGATACATGACCATGGGACTTGGGCCACTGCGCTCGTCATCGCTGCTGCGCATAGCATTTGCCAATACAAACGCCAAGATACGGGCAAAGAACATCACGAAGGCGTTCACGATTCCCTGAATCAGGGTCATGGTCACCATGTCACCATTGGCGACATGGGCGATCTCATGGCCGAGGACACCCTCGACCTCGCCTTTGTTCATTCGTTGCAACAGCCCGGACGAGACCGCCACCAAAGAACGGCTCTTGCTTGGGCCTGTCGCAAAGGCGTTGACCTCAGGACTTTCGTAAATCCCGACTTCCGGCATCGCCGGCAAGTTGGCCCCTCGAGCCAACTTGTGGACGGTCATGACCAGATCTCGCAGGACTGGATCACCCGTCTGCGGATCGATGACCCGCACACCCATCATCATTTTGGCCATGATGCGGCTGAGTGCCAGGGAGATCAATGCGCCTCCCGAACCCCAGACCAGGCAGAACAACGCCAGCTGCCCATAGTCGATACCGTAGGCCGTCATATAGGGCTGTACGCCCAACAAATTCAGCACCATCGAGATGGTGACAATGATCAGGATGTTCACAATTCCGAACAGGAATATCCGCTTCATCCACGAGAACATTTGCGACCCTCCACTTAAGCCAGCGCGGCCTGATCAGCGCGCCAGCAATTCCTTGACCACTTCACGCTCTTCAAGGAGCTCTTTGGTGGTCTCATCAATTTTCTTGCGGGCATAGTCAGACAGTTTCACGCCCTGGACGATCTCGTACTTGCCATCGCCATGAGAACGGATCGGGAATGAGAAGATGAGTCCGGCCGGAACCCCGTACGAATTGCCATCACTCGGTACTGCCGCAGAAAACCAGTGGCCTGCCGGCGTCTTCTCCATGAAGCGCTTCACGTGATCGATGCAGGAGGATGCCGCAGATGCTGCCGAGGACTTGCCGCGCGCCGCGATGATCGCAGCCCCGCGCTTTTGTACGCCCACCATGAAGTCGCCTTCCAGCCATGCGCGACCACCGACCGCGGCTTCAACGGTCTTGCTGCCAGCCTTGGCGTTCTCAAAATCCGGGAACATCGAGCTTGAGTGGTTGCCCCAGATCGCCAGGTTGTGGATCTCGCCCACGCCAACACCGGCCTTTTTTGCGATCATGGCCTTGGCGCGATTCTCGTCCAGCATGGTCATTGCCGAGAAGCGGTTGGCTGGAACCTCGCGGCAGTTGTGCATGGCGATCAGCGCATTGGTGTTGCACGGGTTGCCAACGACGACCGCGCGCACGTCACTTGCCGCGCGGTTCAGCGCCTTGCCCTGACCGACAAAGATCGGGCCGTTGTCGCGGATCAAGTCATTGCGCTCCATGCCCGGGCCGCGCGGCTTGGAGCCTACCAAAAGCGCCCAGTTGACGCCTTCAAAGGCTGAGTCCGCGTTGTCGTGGATGTTGATCTTCGTCAATGTCGGGAAGCCGCAGTCTTCGAGTTCCATCGCGGTTCCTTCGGCCGCCTTCACTGCGGCGGGCAGCTCAAGAAGCGACAATTCAACAGGGGTATCGGCGCCGAACACTTCACCCGAGGCAATGCGGAAAAGAAGGCTGTAACCAATTTGACCTGCTGCACCAGTGACTGCGACGCGGACCGGCTTCTTGCTCATTTGTGCTCCCTCAATGACTGTTCAGTGTCAGCGAATTCGATGTCTCAAAGTTTCAAGGCTCAATCGACTTGTCCCTTATCTTCGGCCGTTGTTACCAAACGCAGTTTCCGGACCGCCTCTGGTTTCGGGCGATTGAGGTTCCAATATTCCTCTGACGGAATATAACCGGGCACCTGCGACCAGTGGGTCGGCTGCCCCTCAGAGAGAAAATACAATACTTTGATTTTCTTGGTTTCCTCAAGGCTATCCTTGCACGGACCGCAGGAGAAAACCTCGTGGGTCACACGGTCAATTTTCACTTTCACCTGGGTAAAATTCTCCAGGTCCAAATAGAAGGGACGCGAGCAGAAGTAGCAGCCGCGACCAGGTCCGCTCCCGGATGCCTGGCTTTGGCGGCGGATGCCCCTCCCAATGAACCGCGCGACGCGCGTGGCGACGGCAGGAGAACGCAGACCTAGCCGTACCTCGAGTTCCACAACACGGTTCGCGCAATCCTTGACCAGAAACTCAGCGGATTCCAATTGCCCCGGGTCTGAACCAAATGCCGCAAGACGCGCAAACGCGGTCACAATCAGTTCAAACGTCGCAACGATCTTTTCCACCCCCGCCAAGGCAAGGCCACGATCGTTGACAAGGTCGATGTTGGAGACGAGCCTCGCGATCGCGCCCGAGAGCCCGTCGATCTGCTCAATAATACGCCTGCGACGCGCCCGATAATCCAGCGCGCGCCGGCGTTCGGAATGATCCAGCCCCGTCGCCATGACAACGAGGGCGATCAGGATTCCCGCTGCGATTGCGCCGAGGATCAGTAGCATGGCCTCAATTTAACCCTTGCCTCTGGCTTCCGCCTCTCAATATTTCCGGCCATGCGCCGATATCTTAAAGGGGGGGAGAAACTTTGGGCGTAACCTACGAAAACAAAAGGGCTTATTTTGAGGTCATTCGTCGGCGCTACGACGATTATGTCGCCCTTTACCGCGAAATCAACGGAGGGTCGCTCGAGGGAGTTGCCCCATTTGATGAGTTTTATTGGCACCTTATGTATTACTCCAAGTACTCCAACGCGAACCCCAACGACCTTCGTCGCTGACCAGGGGACCGGCAACCCAATAAAAACAGTGGAATTTCTGTAAAACCTGGGTACTTGACCAAGGCTTTACGGGGTGTCTATAGTCGCAGGGTATGGTGGCACCAAAAGGACAAACCGCTTCTGCCGCTCCGATTCGGGGCGGAACGATTCCCATCCGCTCAACGGATGACGGGATTCATTTGTCCGATTCGATCTTATGGTTCGATTCCCGGGCCAACGGCCAACTGTCCTTTGTATCTTCGGCGCAATTTCCATCCAAAGTGCAAGTGCCCCAGATCATCACCACCGAGGAAACCCTGAAGATTCTGGCGGCACAGAAAAATGAGCCAAAAACTCACAACGCGCTCGTCTGCCAGTACAACAGGCCTTTTTCCATCGGTCGGTTGCGCATGGAACTGCTGCCCTCCGGTGGGATACTTGGGGGCGCATCGCTCTATGTGGAAACAGAGCAAGGCCGCTTGCTGTACGCACCGTATTTGCAAACGCAAAAGAGCGGGACCGTGCGTCAAATGCAGCTCAAAAAGGCCCACACGCTGATATTGAACGCCTATCATCCCGACCCGAATCAGGCATTGCCGAACCGCAAAAAAGAGCGCGACAGGTTCATTGACTCGGTGAAGAACGCCATTCAAAACGGGCAGGCACCGACCATCCTGTGCCGCCCGACGGCCATCGCGCAAGAACTTACCAAAATCCTGAGTGACGAAGGCATTCCAGTGGCGGTGCACCCGAGTATCTATCGCGTACACAAGGTCTACGAAGCCTGCGGCTCGCCACTTGGCAAATACACGCCGTATTCCATGCGCAGCGCGCACCGCAACAAGCCTGTCATATGGCCCGCGCCGACAAAGCCGGGACATCTGCGCTCAAAACTTCCGGAAGGACCTGTTTTCCTGATCGAACAAACCATGGGCGACACGCAGCTGCCAACGCATCTGAAAAGAAATGTTGAGCGTTTCTACTTCAGCGACGCCTGTGATGGGGTCGAACTTCGAGAAGTCATCGCCGCAGTCGCGCCAAAGGAACTTTATTTCATCGGCCCCTATGCCAAGCGTTACGTCGAGGAAATGAAGTCCATCTGCCCAAAGGTAAAGCCCCTCTTCCAGAACAACCAGCCGACCCTGTTTTGACCTCTTTCACTCATCCGCAAATCCATAGGCCGGAGCCTGTCTAAACTGCAGTCAGCTGCACGCTCCACTCAGCGCCCTTTGCCCTGGCGCGCTTTGCCTGAAAAATAAAACACATTGATTACGGATATTTACGAATACACCCTCCCACCATCCCCGTGGCTGACGGCTTGCAACGTTGGCCCGGCGGGGTCGTTGCCTCCGCGAAGTAAACGCAGGTGTGGAGACGACTTATGGCTGATTATCGCGCTGCTCTTGAGAGATTGATGGCAACCCCCCGCGGATTTGAGTGGATCCCGGACATTTGGCACTTGATCTACGAGGAAGGGATCCGCGGAAACCACATCCTTTTCCACGAACAAGATCTGGCTGCCATTCGCGCCCTGATCGCCAGGGGCAAACTGGACTGGGACGATGAATTCGGCCGCTCAATTGAAGACCGTGCCGTGCACCTTCTGCGCTTGAACAATATCGAGATCATCCGCAGCAAAGTCAGCTCGTTCACTGACGATGAGAAGCTTGGACTGTACCTTGTCTATCAGTGCGGGCTTGAATTGTGGAGATCTGCCCTGAAACGCCGGCTGAATTAACGCTGAATCGATACGGGCGCGCCCGTCGTTTTTTGCGCCCCGGACCCTCGCCGCGATACAATGAATGGTCAAAGGAGAGACCTTCATGGCATCAACCTCTTCTCAATCGCGTCCGGGCCAGCAAATCTTTCTGATCCGACTCATTCGCGGGATCTTGCCGGATTTCCGGCGGGCCGCGCAAAGCTCTCTTTTCGCAGACTTGTCATTGATGACACTCGTGGGATTCGCGCTGTTTCTCACCTTGTCCCTGTTCAGTTTCCAGCCCTCCGATGCCTCTTATTTCGCGGCAACCTGGCCTCCAGCCAGGACGCCACAAAACTACGGAGGGTCTGCCGGAGCAAGCCTCGCCGCATTCCTGTTTTTCTTCACGGGCCGGGCTTCCTTCATCGTCCCGGTCGCCATCATGCTGGCCGCCATACAGGGCTGGCATTCCCGACAAACACTGGACGACAGCCCCTCCACAGAGGCGATCCGTTCGCTGAATCTCTCGCGCTTTGTCGGGCTAATGGTGTTGCTCGCAGTTTCCAGTGCCGGACTGGCAACGGCCCAAGGCGAAATGGACTGGCGAGGATTCCCAATGCCTGCCGGTGGGCTCGCGGGCCAGTTCATTTCCACCAAGGCCGCCGCCCTGCTCGGTCGCGTTGGCTCGCTGCTCACGTTCGGCCTGCTCACCATGGCTTCGCTCATCCTGATGTTTGAAAAACCATTTTTGAGAATGGGCAGGCAGATTCTCGGCGCGCGACTCAAATCAAAGGCTATCCGCGCACGCGACGAGCAAGGCGACTTGGAGCCAGTCGCGCCAAACGGCGTTTCTGACGCAGTCGGGGCAGACATGCCGGAGCGCTTTGAGTTTCACGTGGATTCCCACATTGACGCTGTCCCTGAGGCGGGACTCGACGAAGAGGTTCGCGAAGTCAATCGTGAGACAATGAGGCCAAAGGCGCGCGATGTCGCCTATAACATCCCGCCAGCGGAACTATTTCAATCTTCGGCAAGAAACCGCGATGACAGCCCCCACGTCCCGTCGACAAAGGACATCGAGCAGACGGCAAATCTCCTCATCAAGACCTTCAATGACTTTGGCGTCTCAGGAAAAGTAATCGGCTACCAGCCAGGACCCGTCGTCACGGTTTTTGAATTTCAACCGGATGCCGGTGTGAAGCAATCCCGTGTCCTTGGACTGATTGACGACCTCGCCCTTTCCCTGAAAGTTGACTCCATATTCATCAACCCCGTCCCGGGCAAGAGGGCTCTTGGGGTTCAGGTTCCCAACTCGAAAAGGGAAACAGTATATCTCGGTGACATCATCGGTTCGGAGGCCTTCCAGGCGAGTCCAAGCCCCCTTGTCTTCGCGATGGGCAAATCCCTCAGCGGTCAGCCGGTCTGCGCAGACCTGACGTCCATGCCGCACCTGCTCATGGCAGGCGCCACCGGGGCTGGCAAGAGTGTCGCGATCAACAGTTTGATCTGCAGCGTCGTCATGAAGTCCTCTCCCGCCGATGTGAGGATGATCCTGGTGGATCCCAAGATGCTTGAACTTTCCGTCTACGAAGGGATCCCGCATTTGCTGATGCCCGTCATCACGGAGCCAGACCGGGCATCTCACGCGTTGAAGTGGGCGGCAGCCGAGATGGAAAGGCGTTATCGACTCATGCAGTTGGCGGCTGTGAGGAACATTGCCGGATTCAACCAGTACCTGGCCCAGGCAAACCCAGCTCGCCTTGAGGAGTTGCGCGTCGCCTCAGGGGGAGGAACCATCGAGCGCCTTCCTTATATCCTTCTCGTGATCGACGAGCTCGCCGACCTGATGCTCACAGCCCCCAAAGACGTTGAATCCTCAATCCAACGACTTGCCCAGAAGGCCCGGGCAAGTGGCATCCACATGGTTCTCGCGACCCAACGCCCGTCGGTTGACATCATAACCGGGGTAATCAAGGCGAACCTCCCGTGCCGCTTGTCGTTCCAGGTCGTTTCAAAGCATGACAGCCGCACAATTCTGGACCAGATCGGCGCGGAAAAGCTCCTGGGACGCGGCGACATGCTCTTCCAGAAGCCCGGATCGGGGCGGCTTGAGCGAATCCAGGGCGCGCTCGTCGGCGACGAGGAGGTTCTTGGGCTGGTCGCGGCAATCAAGGCGTCCGGCACCGTGGCTTACGACGACTCCATCATGAACTGGATCGATGAGGAGCTGCAGCGTGAGCGGGCTGGAGAAGGCGAAGGCATGGCAGGTTTTGACAGCGAGGAAGATCCAAAGTACTCCGAGGCAATGCAAATCGCCCAAAGCCACGGCGTCGTCAGCGCTTCGTTTCTGCAGCGCCATTTGAAGATCGGCTACAACAGGGCCGCGCGGATTGTTGAGCACATGGAGCGATGCGGCCTGGTGGCGAAAGCCGATGGAGCAAAGCCAAGAAGATGGCTTGGACCAAATGCCTGACGTTACATCTCAGTGCCGAATGAAAACCCGATATACGTGTTCATGACTGTTTCGGTTGTCGTGACGTCGGCAACGGTGATGGGTTGGGTTCTCTGGCGATAGCCCAGGTCGAGACCGACGCTGCGCTTTGAAATCGGCAGGTGCCCGACAATGTCGATGTCGGTCCGTGATCCCATGGAAACTGTCACGGCCTCGTCCTTGTTCAGGAAGCCTGAAATCGCTGCGGAAGTTAAGTCAACCTGGAGCAGCGCACGCCCGCCGACCGGGATGTAAACACCGGCGTTGTACCCGGTTCCGGCGCCCTGGCCCGAAAAAATGTCCGTGCCACCGGCCGATTGCGCCGATGCTTCCGCGTAAGCTGAAACGATCCCCAGATAAAAATAACCCATCCGGTAGGAAATCCTCGTGTCGCGGTAAAGCAACGCGGTGGCGGTGCTGTTGAGGGCAAAACTGATGGCAGAGGTCTCGGTCTGAAGGGCAACGTTGAGTTGCTTCCGGTCGCCGACATTGAACCCAAGGCTGTATCTTGTGGTTGAGCCAGTGTCATTGGATTCCACGAGCCCGCTCTTGTGCGTGGTCATCGCGTAGTCAGCGCTGACATAAACTGTTTTCAAATTCGCCTCGACGTCCTGCGCAAGAGCCAGGGTCTCTGGAAAGAGAAACAAAACCAGACCCGTAACCAGCGACAGGAGCTGTGAAGTGACTCGCGCATGTGTTCGGGTATTCGATTCAAGTTTCATGGGAAAACCCCGGTTTGTACGTTGTCCTTTTCGACAGCAAACGGGGGAAAGTTAGAGAATCGATACCGAAGTCGTCGCCAAGACCGGCTTTGCGGGTTTGGCAAAAGGAGAAAACACAACAAATTCCCAATTATGGCGCGGTGATACCAACACCCGACAATACCTCGAGCAGATTCCTCGACATGGTCTCAAGACTAAACCGAAGAAACGACCGCGCGGCGCGGGAGGCTCGTTGTTCGCGTGTTTCAGTCCTTGATCCCTCAAGAAATACCCGGAGTTTCTCCTCGACATCAGGAGACCGGAGTCCACCGTAAACAATTCCGTCTCCCCCGGCAGGGATCTCCGCGAGAGAACCAACGCCGGAAACCGCGACGGGAGTCCCGCATACGAGAAACTCCTGCGCTACGCGACAAATGATCTCCGAACCACTGCTGCATACAATGCCCGCGCACGCGGACGAGAGCAGAGAGCTGATGTCATCTATACGACCGGTCGTAAAAATCACGTCTTTGCCTGGCGTCAACCCGGCCTCCCGCGCGCCATTCTCCAAATGAACGAGGGAAAGATTTGCCGGCTCGCCGACCACATGGAGCCTGTAAGAATCCAGACCATGCGCGGCAAGCATCTGGGCAAAGATGCGGAAAAAACGCTCGTGGCCCTTGACGGGGTCCAGGCGCCCGAGGATCACACAGTCGCGTCGCGAACCGGGACCGGGATCAGCCGCCTCGACGCGATGAATCCTGGTCCCGTCAATCCCAAGTTCCACCTGGTGGGCGCGTCCGTCGAGACGCTCGACAATGAAGCGGGAAGGGGCGAGAAACAAATCGATATGGGACTGGGAAAGTTGCTGGAAAAGTCCATCCGGCTTTCGGGTCGCGTCGCGGTCATCGCCGCGAAATCGAATCACCTTGATCCCTCGCGAAGACCCCTTGAGCCACTTGGCGAGGAATGTCTCCGGGCCACCGTAAACAAAAATGGCCTTGAGTCGCCCTGACGCGATCACCTTGGACACCTCGGGTAATTGCATGAGCGAAAAACGGTCGACTTCAGCGACTTCAAGTCCGGCTGCCGCGGCACGCCTGGCCCCCGCGCTGCCTTTAAGGGCGACAAACACCTGTGGAAACCCGGCCATCGTCAGCGCGCGCGCCGCATGAACCGCGTATTCCGTGATCGCAGAGTTCCATCGGTTTGACAGCAGGTGGGCAATCACCGGTCCCGATACCGGCAGGGTTTTCGTCTCATGGCTCATACGGGATTTTTCTGCTCGAATGCCTTTGCGTATTTCACAAAGGCATAAAGAGAACTGAGCAACGCGTAGCAATAGCCCGGATAGCCATCCAGAAATCCGAGGCGAAGGAAATATCGCGACACGAACTCCGAGAATGGCCGAAGAACATGCGCCATGAATGCCAACGGGCCAAGGGATCGGCTTGATCTGACCTTGGCCATCCGGCTGGTGTAACGATTGAACTTGTCGAAGTAGTCCGTCAAATCATCATAGCTGGTATGGATGATAAAGGAGGCCGGACTGAATCCCGCAATCCGCGCCCGCCCGTTGCGCGGCTCGAAACTCTCATGAATCGCGGAATGAAACTCGCCACAGCCCGTCCGGAAAAGCCTCACCGGTTTATCCGCGGTTTTCCCGAAACGCATGGCGCGGCCCATGAAACACAACCGTCGATTCAAACGGAAGGCCTGCCCCCCGGTTTCCGTCGGAACAGCTCCTGTGAAATGCGCCAGATCACGAGCCAGTTCCGGTGTCACGACCTCGTCCGCGTCAAGCGACAACGTCCATCGGCGCGATGCCATGGCGAGCGCGGCGTTCTTCTGACTGGCGTAATTGTCGAAAACGCGAATCGCGGTCCTGGCGCCGAAACTCCTCGCGACTTCCAGCGTTCCGTCCACTGAACCTGAGTCGAGCACGATGATCTCAACACCACTTGGCAGGCTGGAAAGGCATCGTCCCAGCCGGGCTTGCTCGTTAAGGGTAATGACGACGACGGATAGATCGATCATTTCCCCATCCTAATAACGGAACGGACAAATGGAAAGGGGCATGGCACAATGCCTCCATGGCAAACACCCCGGAATCCATCAAGAATACCCGCCTCAAATTCTCGCCTGGCCGGAACAATCTGGACCACGAGTCTTCCCCCTACCTGAAGCAGCACGCCGGCAACCCGGTCTGGTGGCAAGCCTGGGGCAAAGAGGCGTTCAAGTGGGCCCAAGAACAAGACAAGCCGGTCTTTCTCTCAATCGGCTATGCCACTTGCCACTGGTGCCATGTCATGGAGGGCGACTCCTTTGAAAAAGAGGATGTGGCTGAGATCCTCAACCGGGATTTCATCTCCATCAAGGTCGACCGGGAAGAACGGCCTGATGTCGACGCCATTCACATGGCCGCGGTCCAAGGAATTACGGGCCGCGGAGGTTGGCCATTGACCGTATTCCTGACCCCGGACGGGAAACCTTTTTGGGGGACCACGTTCCTTCCGAGGGCCGCGTTCAAGAAGGTCCTGACTGACATCGCGCAGATGTGGCGCGACGACCGGAATAACATCCTGACGGGCGGCGAGGGGTTGACCGGATGGCTGAAATCAAAACATTCCAGCGACCATGCGATCCCGGGTTCCGACGTCTTGAAGTCGGCCGGGCTGGATGTCATCGCGAAGGCAGTGGGCGAATTCGGGGCTCAGTTTGATCCGGTAAACGGCGGTTTCGGGACAGAACCCAAATTCCCTCCAGCCATGGTCTTGATGTTCTTGCTGAGATCCTGGGACCGGACCCGGGACCCATCAACGCGGGAGATGGTCAAGACGACGCTGGACAGAATGGCGCGCGGAGGCCTCCACGATCACGTCGGAGGCGGTTTTCATCGTTACGCCACCGATGAAGCCTGGCTCATCCCGCACTTTGAGAAAATGCTCTACGATAACGCGTTGATTTCCCTGGCATTCTGCGAATCCTGGCAAGCCCTCAGTGACGACCCTTCCCGGGACGATTTCCGGCATATCGCAACAAAAACCCTCGACTATGCTCTCCGGGACATGCGCCTTGCCGGGGGTGCCTTCGCCTCCGCCGAGGACGCTGACTCGGAAAAGACCGAGGGCAAATTTTACGTCTGGTCATGGCAAGATCTGGAACAGCTCTTCCCGGGGGAAGCCCGGCAAAAGTTCATGGAACTGGCCGGACGCTATAACTTGCGGCCTGAGGGGAATTTCGAATTCGAATCTCATGCGGCGGAACTCGAAGCCGCCGCGGGACTGAAGACGCTGAGCGGAGTCAATATCCTGCATCTCAGCCCGGCAGCCAAACTTCAGGACGACGGGGTTGACCGGTATCTGGCGCTTTTGCTCAAGGGCAGGTCGGTGCGGGTCAGGCCGCTCCGGGACGACAAGGTCCTCGCCGGGTGGAATGGACTCATGCTCGGGGCGCTCGCCCGATGTGGCGCGGCATTCGGCGTTGATGAATACCTCAATGCCGCGCGCGAACTGGCCCTGTTCACGATCACCCACCTTCGGGACGCGGACGGAAGCCTGCTGCGCATGCCGGTCGGTAACACCCGGAAGCATACTGCCCAACTTGAGGATTATGCTTTCGTTATCTGGGGTCTGCTCGAAATTTACGCAGCCACTGGCGAACCTCGGTGGCTTGACGCGGCCCTCAACCTGCAAACCTGGCAGGACAAGTGCTTCCTGGATGCTCCGGCCGGAAACTACCATGATGCTCCGGCCTCGGACGAAACCCTGATTTTTCGTCCTAAAACCCTGTGGGACCAAGCGACGCCCTCCGGCAATTCTGTCGCCGCGACGAACCTTTTGCGTTTAGCCCGGATCACCCTGGACGGGGCTTTTGAGGCCAAGGCTGTCAAGATCCTGGCTTCCGCGTGGGAAGATCTTGCGAGCCACCCCCGGGCATACCCATGGATGCTCATGGCCCTCGACGCCCTGATGACAGGAAAAAATCATGTTGGCGGGCAGGATGGCACAAACTACTTTTGCTCCATAGACGGGTGCGAACCCCCCAAAAACAGGAATTCGGGCCAAGATGAGTGATACAAACACAACGTCCCGCAAGACTCCCCTGTACGATGAGCACAAGGCGGCAGGAGCGAAAGTCATTGAATTCGGCGGATGGCTGATGCCAGTCAGTTACACGAGCGTCCTCGCCGAACACAAGAGTGTCCGTGAAAAGTGCGGCATCTTCGACGTCAGTCACATGGGCGAAGTTCGCGTGAAAGGGCCGGACGCCGAGAACTTCATGCAGCACATCACCATGAATGACGCGGCAAAACTGAAACCTGGCCAGGGACAGTACAGCGCGCTTCTTAACGACGCGGGCGGGATGATCGATGATTTGATCGTCTATCGTCTGGGTCAAGACGAATACTTTATTTGCGTCAACGCGGCGAATCGCTCGAAAGACTTCGACTGGATTTCCAAACAGGCAGAATCCTTTCATGTCACCGCGGCCAATGAGTCTGACCATTGGGCACAGCTCGCGGTTCAGGGACCAAACAGCCTCCTCGCCATGCGCGCTGTTGTTGATCCCAGTCATCGTCACGCGTTGGAGGAATTGCCCTATACGAATGTCATGAAGGCGAAAGTGTCCGGCCGCGACTGCATGGTCGCACGCACGGGATACACTGGCGAGCATGGGTATGAGATCTATTTGCCGGCCGACCATGCCGTCACTCTATGGAAATCTCTACTGGCCACAGCGCCGCAGACAGGTATCACGCCCGTTGGACTCGGCGCGCGCGATACGCTCCGCCTTGAGGCGTGTTATCTCCTTTATGGAAATGACATGAACGACCAGACCACTCCGCTGGAAGCCGGGGTTGCCTGGGCCGTCAAACTCAACAAGCCAGGGTTCATTGGCAAAGATGCCCTCGTGAAGCAAAAGGCAGGCGGCCAAAAACAAAAGATCGTTGCCTTCAAGATGAGAGAAGACGGGATCCCGAGGCACGGCATGACGATCTATTGGCGCGGAGAACCGGCAGGATTTGTGACCAGCGGATCTGTGCTGCCGACGGTTGGTGGCGCCGGCGGAATGGCCATGGTGTCATCATCCGTCCAGGAGAATGACGAGTTGGAAGTCGACGTACGTGGAAAACGCAAGTTGGCCACGGTGGTGAAACGCCCTCTTTATTCAGCAAAGACCAAGTGAGGAGAACCCACAATGAATATCCCGAACGAGCTCAAGTACACAAAAGATCATGAATGGATCTCCTTGCCAGACGCGAAGATTGGCGTCACGGCATACGCCGTCGAGCAACTGGGGGACATTGTCCACATCGAGTTGCCAGAGGTTGGCAAGGAACTGAAGCAAGGCGCGTCTTTCGGTACGATCGAATCGACCAAGACTGTTTCCGACCTGTATATGCCGGTTTCGGGTAAAGTGACCGCCATCAATCAGGCTGTCCTGAAGAGTCCCGAATCACTTCAAGCCGATCCTTATAAAAACGGCTGGCTGATCCAGGTCGCGAGCGCCGCTGACGCGCCCGACCTGATGTCTGCCAAGGATTACGAGGCCTTCGTATCCGAACACTGATCCTGGCTTGAAAAGGTCAGTACTCGCTCAGGGGCGGGCAGGAACAAATCAGGTTCCTGTCGCCCAGCGCGTTGTCAACCCGCGCGACCGCTGGCCAGAACTTCCTTGCGCGGGTGGCCGGACTCGGAAACGCGGCTTTTTCCCTCGTGTATGGATACTTCCAGCCTTCGTTGCTCGCGACCATGTGCGCCGTATGCGGCGAATTCTTGACGACATTGTTGTTCCTGTCGGCAACGCCTTTCTCGATCTCTGAAATCTCGGCGCGAATTGCAATCATGGCATCACAGAATCGATCCAGCTCCGACTTGGATTCGCTCTCCGTTGGCTCGATCATGAGTGTCCCGGCCACTGGCCAGGATACCGTGGGGGCATGGAAACCATAATCGATCAATCGCTTGGCCACGTCCTCCACCTCAATGTTGGCCTTGGCCTTCAGATCCCTCAGATCAATGATGCACTCATGCGCGACCAGGTCGTGCTTGCCCTGATAGAGGATTGGATAGTGAGGAGCCAGGCGCTTGGCCATGTAGTTGGCATTGAGGATTGCCACCTGCGTCGCGCGCAGGAGGCCTTCACCGCCCATCATGCGGATATACATCCACGAGATCGGCAAAATGCTGGCGCTGCCCCAGGGGGCCGCTGAAACCGGACCAATCGCCTTCGCCCCGCCCATCGGAACCACCGGGTGGCCGGGAAGGAATGGCGCCAGATGCTTCTTGACACCAATCGGTCCCATGCCTGGGCCGCCGCCGCCATGTGGGATACAGAAAGTCTTGTGTAAATTCAGGTGGCAAACGTCCGGACCAAAATCCCCGGGCCGGCAAAGACCGACCTGGGCATTCATATTGGCTCCGTCCATGTACACCTGCCCGCCACGCTCGTGAACAACGGAGCAAATGGTCTTGATGTGTTCCTCAAAGACCCCATGGGTAGACGGGTAGGTGACCATCAGGGCAGCCAGGTTTTTGCCATGCTCGGACGCCTTCGCGCGCAAGTCATCCAGGTCCACGTTGCCTTGCTTGTCGCAACCGATCACAACCACTTTCATCCCGGCGAGAACCGCGCTGGCCGGGTTGGTACCGTGGGCTGACTGCGGGATCAGGCAGACATCGCGATGGGACTCCCCGCGAGAGTGGTGCCAGGCGCGAATGACGAGGAGACCAGCATACTCACCCTGAGAACCCGAGTTTGGCTGCAGGGAAATCGCGTCGAAGCCAGTGATTTCCGAAAGCCAGAATTCAAGATCGTGGAACAGTTTTGAATAGCCCTTTGTCTGGTCCAGCGGGGCAAAAGGATGGATCCCGCTGAAACCGGGCCACGTTACCGGCATGAGTTCCGCGGTCGCGTTGAGCTTCATCGTGCATGATCCCAGTGGAATCATGGAGTGGGTCAGCGACAAATCCTTGGCTTCGAGACTGCGGATGTACCGGAGCATCTCTGTTTCAGAGTGATGGCTGGAGAAAACCGGGTGCTTCAAGAAACTGTCCGGATCCCGCAGCAATTCCGCCGGGGCCGCATATGCCGCCCGTTTCCCGGTTTCCAATTTTGCCTGTTTCACCAGGTCCGCGGCGCGGTCACGGGCGGACGCTTTGTCGCTGACACTTCCTGTGCCTGAAAGGAACGATGCGACGATGTCGACGACATCATCCTCCGTCACGGTCTCATCGAGAGCCGCGCCAACCAAGCCATTCTCACCGGCAAAAAAGGACCTGAGATTGATGCCGTACTCAAGAGCAGAACGAACGACACTGGCACTCTTCGCATGCGCGACGGTGACGGTATCAAAGAAGTTTTCCGATTGAACTTGAAAACCAGCGATTTTCAGCGCGCCAGCCAGCACTTGGGTCCAGCCATGCACACGTTCCGCGATGCGCCGGATTCCGCGAGGTCCGTGATAGACGGCGTACATACTGGCCATGACGGCCAGCAAAACCTGAGCTGTGCAAATATTGCTGGTCGCCTTCTCGCGACGAATATGTTGCTCGCGGGTCTGCAGGGCAAGACGGATGGCGTTACGGCCTTCACGATCCTTTGAGACACCAACAATCCTGCCTGGCAGCTTGCGCTTGTAATCATCCCGGGAGGCTATGAAGGCGGCGTGAGGCCCACCGTAACCAAACGGCACCCCAAATCTCTGGGCACTTCCGATGGCGATATCAGCTCCGATTTCGCCCGGAGACTTGAGAATCGTCAGGGCCAGCAGGTCCGTCGCAACGATAACGATCGCGCCAGCCGCCTTTGCCGATTGAATGATTTTGCCAGGATTTCCGATCGCGCCATTCGTTCCGGGATACTGGATCACCACCGCAAAAATGTTCGCATCGAAGGATGCCGTGTTTTCGTCGCCCACAACGACATCGATGCCAAGGGGTTCCGATCGCGTCTTCACCAGTTCAATCGTTTGCGGGTGGCAATGCCTGGAGACAAAGGCAACGGTCGCTTGCTCGTTGGCTCGCAATCCATGGGCCATTGCCACAGCCTCGCCCGCCGCGGTCCCCTCATCCAGAAGGGACGCGTTCGCGACCGGCAATCCGGTCAAATCCGAAACCATTGTCTGAAAGTTGAGAAGCGCCTCAAGGCGTCCTTGCGCGATCTCGGCCTGGTAGGGGGTGTACTGCGTGTACCAGCCCGGATTTTCGAGAATGTTCCGCTGGATTACCGGGGGAGTCACGGTCCCGTGGTAGCCGGTCCCGATATACGACCGCAGGACCTTGTTGTTGGCCGCCATCTCGCGCAATTCCGCGAGGGCTTCCGTCTCCGTTCGACCCTTGTCGATTTGCAGGGGCTTTTCGATTTTGATCCCTTGCGGGACAGCGGATTCGCTCAAATGATTCAGCGAATCGAAACCAATCGCTTCAAGCATTTCCTTTGTCCCGGCCTCATTGGGACCGAGGTGCCGGTGCTCGAAGCTGTCGTTGTGAGCGAGGGCGGTCAGGGCATCGAAACGGCTGCTTGTGGCCATGTGCATCTCCGCTTGGGCTTGAAAAGCAATGAATTCAGCCCCGGGATGTTAACAGGTCGCGATGCTCCACAGCAATTTCGATATTGGGAAGTTTCTTGCATTTGAATGCCTCTGCCAATGCCTCGGCAAGACAGACGCTCCGGTGGAACCCCCCTGTGCAGCCAATCCCGATCCGCAAATTATGCTTGCCCTCGGCCAGGTACTGGGGCAACAGAAAGCGGCACATGTCCTCGAGACGATTGAAGAATTCACGTCCCTGGGCATCCTGAAGGATCATTTTCCGGACTTCCTCATCCAGTCCGGATCGATCTCGCAATCTCAGATCAAAATACGGGTTAGGCAAAAATCGTGCGTCGAAAATCATGTCCGCAGGACGCAACTGGCCATATTTGAACCCGAAACTTGAGATTATCACGTGCAGGCGTCGGGGTTGCACGTCCCCGTGATAGCGGGCCTCAATGGCCGCGGTCAAAGCCTGCGGAGACCAGGTTGATGTGTCAAAAGCGACATCCGAGGTCTGCTCGATCGGCCCGAGAATTGATGCCTCGCGCCTGATCGCGTCCAAAAGACTGCCGCCCGCGGATGTCAAAAGAGGGTGCTTGCGCCTTGTCGCCCCGTAACGGGCGAGCAGGGTCTTCTCGTCGGAGTGGAGGAACATCAAATCGACGCGGGCGCGACGGGCCAACTTGTCCTTCAAGGCAGGAAAAGACGACACGAACTTCTCATCACGGATGTCCATGCCAAAAGCAAAACCGCGAGAGGCGTATGAGCCCGATTCGATCAGGTCCACGGCCTGGCTGAGCAGCTCGACAGGTAGATTGTCGATGCAATAAAAACCACTGTCCTGAAGGGCCCGCAGGGCTGTGGAGAGTCCCGCACCAGAAAGCCCCGTCACGATGATCAGCAGGGGCTTTTCCGCGGTGGACCTCGGAGACATGATCAGTAGTACTTTCTTCGTTTGCTCGACGGAAGGATGTTCAATTGTTCACGGTACTTCGCCACGGTCCGTCGGGCAAGTTGAATCCCTTTTTGCTCCAACAACTCGACAATGCGCTGGTCAGACAGAGGATGCTTCGCGTCCTCAACCTTCACAAGATCGGCAATCATGCGCTTGACGGACTCACTGGCTACAGAGTCTCCATCCGACCTCGCCACAGAACTGTTGAAGAAATACTTCAGCTCGAAAATTCCACGCGGCGTATGGACATACTTGTTTGTCGTTACGCGACTGATGGTTGACTCGTGCATTTCGATGTCGAGCGCAATGTCCCGCAGGACCATGGGCTTCAAGTATTCAACGCCGCGCTCGAAGAAATCCCTCTGACGCTGGACAATCTTCTCCGCCACGCGGAAGATGGTCTTCTGTCGCTGCTGGATGCTTTTGATCAACCAGATCGCCGCCTTGTACTTGTCCTGCAAGTATGTCTTGTCGCTACCCTGGGCCTCTTTCTTGCCAATGAGTCCCTTGTAGTATGTGTTCAGTCGAAGGCGCGGCAGACCCTCTTCGTTCAGGGACACCACCCACTCATCGCCCAGCTTGAAAACATACACATCGGGTACGATGTACTGCGCCGATTCTCCGCCAAACGGGCGGCCCGGAACCGGCTCGAGATCCCCGATGATGGCCGCGTTCTCAACGACCTTCTCCACCGTTATTTTCAGTGCCCTGGCGATAACCGCGTAATTTCTCGTCTCGAGCTCGCCGAGATGAGACTCCACCATCCGCTCGACGATTCCGTTTTTCAACTGGCCGGCGCGAAGCTGCAATAGAAGGCATTCACGCAAATCACGCGCGCCAACACCAGGCGGATCAAATCGCTGGATGGTATCGAGAACCCCCTCGACCGCCTCAGAGTCGAAGCCCTCCTGAGCCGTGATCTCCTCCACTGAATGGGTCAGATACCCCTTGTCGTCGATATTTCCGATGATGACTGTCGCGATCCTCTTTTCCGCCTCTTCAAAGTCCAGCTCACCGACTTGACCCATCAAATGCTCGTTCAGGGAAGTCGCCCTGGTGATGACATTCTCGTAATTTGGCTGGTCGTCTTCGCCACTGTTGGCGCGCCGGATGGCGCTGGCCGAGGTCGAGGATCCATATTCATCCGAGTGTCCCAGGGCCTCCCAGTCAACAGGTTCCTGGGCTTCCTTGCCGACACGATCGACGATGTTGCTGGCCTCCGCGAGTCGTTCTTCGACAGCCTGTTGCTCGGTGTGCTCGCGTTCTCGTTCTACCTGGACAGCCTCCTCGGCCGACTCGGCATCCCCGCTGGCTTCCTCAAGGATCGGGTTCTCCGCCAGCTGTGTTTCCACGTACTGCTCAAGTTCCAGGCGCGAAAGCTGCAGCAACTTGATTGCCTGCTGCAGCTGCGGCGTCATCATGACGTCCGTGCCGAGGCGTAGTCTCTGTCGCAAGTCGAGTGCCATACGGACGGAACCTTTTTTGCGAAGTTTGAAACAATTTGGGGACAAGCGGAGCGGTTGCCCCACCTCTATTGTCACCCCTCTGCAAAAAAAACTCCAACTTCGGCAGGCCGGTATCAAAAACCGGTCACAGGCGGAAATTTTCCCCGAGGTAAGTCTCGCGAACTTCCGGGTGAGCGGCGACCTCCGCCGGCAATCCGTGAGCCGTGATCTCGCCGCCTGTCAAAATGTAAACTCTGTCGCAGCTTCCCAGTGTTTCCCGGACGTTGTGGTCCGTGATCAGGACTCCCAGTCCTTCGTTCCGTAACTGCAGGATGATTTTCTGGATTTCCTGGACGGTCACCGGGTCGATGCCGGCAAACGGTTCATCGAGGAGAAGAAACTTCGGCTTGATGATCAGCGCTCGGGCAATTTCGACGCGCCGGCGCTCGCCGCCACTCAAGGCGGCGCCGACGCTTCCAGAGATGTGCCCGATCTGGAATTTCTCAAGGAGCTCTTCCAGCCTGGCGGGTCGCTCGTGCCTCGGCACGCCACACACCTCCATGACCGCCAACAGGTTGTCCTCGACGGTCATCCTGCGAAAAATGGACATGTTCTGCGGCAAGTAGCTGATTCCTCTGCGCGCCCTCATGTGCATCGGCTGATGGGTGATGTCCTCACCATCGAGCATGACGCGACCGGACTGAGGAAAGAGGAGCCCCACCACCATGTAAAAACTGGTGGTTTTCCCGGCACCATTTGGCCCGAGCAGGCCGACGACCTCGCCGGTACCGACATTAAATGACACATTCTTCACGACCTGACGGCTTTTGAACGACTTGGAAATGCCGTCGGCCTCAAGCCTCGAATGACTCACATCACCGGCAGGACCGTATGATTTCCCAGACATGGGTTTCATTTCCTTCCTCCGGGCTGGACCACGCCCTCAACACGGTCCGCCTTGATCCAACCGGTGTCCAATTCGTAGGTGATCTGTTTGCCGCGCACGAGATCCTCACCGCGCCACAGTTTTGCGTTCCCGCGCAGGATCATCTTCCGATCCTGATTGTGGAACACAGCCTCGTTGCACTCCGCCTTGACGCGCTGTTTCAGCTCTGGATCAGATTTGAATACCTTGACCCTGCCAATTGCGATCACTTTGTCCGCTTCCCGGGTAACGGGATCGAAATAAATCGTCGCCTCATCGGCCTCAAGGCGGAAGTCTCCCTGCGTGACTATCACGTCTTCTTTCAGCATGACCCGGTTCTGGTCTTTCATCGCCTGAAGGGCCTTGCTCTCAAACTGGACGGGCGCTCGCGCGGCCTTGCGCCTTGATCCCCTGGATTTTCCTTTTTCCTGCGCTTTCGGGGATGGCACCCCGGGATCATTCCCGGCTGGTTTTGGCGACCTCGGTGATTCTGAGACGGCCGGCATGGTTTGTTGCTCAGTTCTTTGTAGACGGTCGAGGTCCTCAACCTCTTCTACGAGGTCGGCAAGGCCCACCGGGGCGCACGAAACCGCGAAAACGGTTCCCATCAAAACCTGCGCGCAGAATCGGCGGACAACCAGATGATCAAGGAATCTCAACTTGGCCTCCACCCCGGACGGGTCCGGCGACGTTCAAGTTCTCTTTGCGGACGTCGAATGAAAACCCGCCATCACCCTTGAAGTGGTGACCTTTACCACGAACCATGACGGCCGCTTCTGAATGGAGGATCCCGGTTGCGGGATTGTACACTGCGTAGTCGGTTTCGAGACTCACGTTCCCCGCCTCAAATTTGACAAA
This sequence comes from bacterium, assembly GCA_010029825.1. GTDB lineage: Bacteria > Bdellovibrionota_B > Oligoflexia > Oligoflexales > RGVZ01 > RGVZ01. Next base: position 49,909 of record RGVZ01000006.1, read on the forward strand.
ACCACGCAGGTCGACATGGTCCATGGCTGACGAAGTCAGCATCTGGGACAAATTGCTCGAACGAAAGTATGCCGTTGCCGTCTCGCAGTAGGTCTGTTCCCAATGCTCGTTTTTCCCATTGCCGCGGAGTGAACGGATGCTCACATCGCCAAACAGCTCCAGCATGTTTGGCTCAAGCAAGTATGCCGATTTCGCGCGCGCAACCTGCGTTATCTGGCCAGCCGTGTATCTGGTTGCCGTGAAATCCTCGAACGCGATCCGCGCCTCGCGGATGTTGGTGTCAAAGTTCTGCTGGTTCCTCGTCTTGCCTCGCTCACGAGCCCGCAATACCAAACTCAACAAAACAATCGTCGCCAACACCAAAAAAAGTTTTGCGCGCCTGTTCATTCACACAATCTTAGCAGCAAGCAAGTCATGCATGCGAACAAGACCTGCAAGACGGTCCCCGGAGGCAGGTTCAACAACGAAAAGCGAGGTTATCTGATTGGATTCCATCATGGTCACGGCATCAACCGCGAGCATATCCGGTTTTACAACACGTGGGGCTGGCTTCATGAAATCCCGCACCCTTGCCGTGAGCGCGTTGGCGCCCGCCTTCAGCAAGTGGCGGCGGACATCGCCGTCTGATACCGATCCCATCAAAGATCCGTCGGCAGCGGACACCGCCGCGATGCCGAAGTTGCCCTTGGTGACGGCCTCGAGCACTTGATGGAAATCGTCTTCAGGACCGATGACCGGGATATTCTTTAACGGATGCATGTGGTCACGGACCCGCGAAAGGCGACGACCGAGACTGCCTGCTGGATGCAGGTTTGCGAAATCATTGGCCGTGAAACCACGGGCCTCCATGAGCGCGACACTGAGCGCGTCGCCCAGCGCCATCGCCACGAGGGCGGACGATGTCGGCGCCAGGTTCAGGGGACAAGCCTCCCTGGAGACGGATCCATCGATAACAATATCTGACAAGCTGGCGAGGGTTGAGTCGATCTTGCCCGTGATGCTCGATACCGGGATCCGCAGTCTGCGACAATACTTCGCGACCTCGTTGACTTCCGCCGTCTCTCCACCGTACGCGATCGCGACCAGAACATCTTCTTTTTGAATGATGCCAAAGTCGCCATGCATGGCCTCGCTCGGGTGGATATAAAGAGCGGGAGTCCCCGTGCTGGCCAAAGTGGAGGCTAATTTCCGGGCAATGAAACCTGACTTGCCAAGGCCGGTCGTGATCACCTTGCCCCGCGACAAGAGGATGGTGTCGCAAAGGCGCGAAAAATCCTGGTTCAACCTCGCTGCCGCCGTTGCGACACATTGAGATTCGACTTCAAGCGTCCTGCGTGCCGCGTCGATATGTTTTCCGGCTGCGTTGTCTTTGTTATTTGCCATAAAGGCCTCTTTCATGGCCTTTATTCCGCCCTGGCTTCTTTCGCGGCGAGACATGCCCGGACGAATTCGCGAAACAGCGGATGCGGCCTGAATGGACGGCTCTTGAGCTCCGGGTGAAACTGACATCCGAGAAACCACTGATGATCTGACATCTCCATGATCTCAACGAGAGAATCGTCTGGCGAAATACCGGAGAATGTCATGCCAGCCCCGGTGAATCTTTCGCGATAAGCATTATTGAATTCGTAGCGATGGCGGTGCCGCTCGCTAATCGTCGCATCACCATAAGCCTCATGGGCCCGGGATCGAGCCTTGATCCTGCAAGGATAGGCGCCAAGGCGCATCGTTCCGCCCTTTTGGGAAACAGACTTCTGGTGCTCCATGAGGTGGATGACCTGGTCCTTGGCCTCCGGATTAAACTCCTGGCTGTTAGCGTCTTTCAAGCCAATCTTGTTTCGCGCGAACTCAATCGCCGCCAATTGCATGCCGAGGCAGATGCCAAAAAATGGTGTATTCGACTCTCTGGCAAACCGGATGGTCGCTATCTTGCCTTCGATGCCGCGGTTGCCAAAGCCACCGGGGATGATGATTCCGTCAAACCCGCCCAGAGTCGCCGAAGCCTCTTTGTCGCGGATGGAATCCGAGTCCAAATACGAGATTTCAACCCGCGCTTGATTGGCGATTCCCGCGTGCGCCAAAGACTCGGCGATCGACTTGTAGGAGTCCACGACACCAACATACTTGCCGACAACCCCGATCCGGACACTTGTCTTCGGGTGATCGAGAGCATGTGTGATCGCGCGCCACTCTGACAGGTCTGGCTCTCCGGTCCAGATGTTCAACACGTCCACCAGCGCCTGATCAAAGCCCTGGCCGTGAAGGACCAGCGGCAATCGATAAATGCTGTCAACGTCCTGCGCTTCAAATACCCGGTCAGGCTTGATGTTGCAGAACTGCGCGATCTTGCGCTTTTGATCCTCTGGAATCAACCTGTCGGCGCGGCAAACGAGGATGTCGGGCTGGATACCAATCTGACGCAGGTCGCGAACCGAATGTTGCGTCGGCTTGGTCTTCAATTCCTTCGCCGCGTTGATGTAAGGCACAAGAGTGAGGTGGATGTAGCAGACGTTTTCAGGACCAAGGTCGTAACGGATCTGGCGGATTGCCTCCAGAAACGGAAGCCCCTCGATGTCGCCAACGGTACCACCGATCTCGACAATCGCGATGTCGGATCCTTCGGTCGCCTTGAAAATGTTTTCTTTGATCTGGTCTGTGATGTGCGGAATGACTTGAACGGTACCGCCGAGGTACACGCCTTTGCGTTCCTTGCCAAGGACAGCGTCATAAACCTGCCCGGCAGAGAAGCTGTTGCGGCGCGTGAGCTGCGCGTGATGCGTAAAACGCTCGTAATGACCAATGTCGAGATCCGTCTCCGCGCCGTCCTCTGTCACAAAGACTTCGCCGTGTTGGAAAGGGCTCATCGTCCCCGGATCGACATTGATGTACGGGTCACACTTGGTGAGGCTGATCTTGAGCCCCCGGCTCTCCAGCAGGGCGCCCGCGCTCGCGGCGACGATACCCTTGCCCAGCGAGGACACCACGCCGCCAGTGACAAAAATAAACTTTGTTTTCCGACGCGCTTTCATGCCCTCTAACCTATCTGAGAGCCATGTTTAGTTCAACCAGCCAAAACCAGTCTGGCCGCATGTTCGACGATCCACCCGCAAAGCAACACGTAAGACTTCGCCAGCTGGCTGACCCAGCCAAGTCCTCCCGTGATCATCAGGGCCAACAGGATGAAGTAACCGGCTGGCGCGACAACACGCTCGTAGGTGTCTGCCAGATCCCTCGGCAAGACAAGCTGAAGCACAGCGGCCCCGTCCAAGGGGGGGAGGGGGATCAGGTTGAACACAGCCAGAATGGCGTTCACCCAGACCATGGCCTCCATGAGACCGACCAGCGGGTAAAAGAACGAACCTTTTGGAACCAATCCTGACCAGAAAAGCTGGTACATGGTCAGCCCGGCAACGCACGCGAGGCATATGACCAGGTTGGAAAGCGGTCCGGCAATTGAGACAAACGCGTGGGAGAGTCGAGGCCAGCGGCGGAAGTTCCTCTCGTCGACAGGAACCGGCTTTGCCCAGCCGAGAACCGGCAGCTGGGCCAGAAGGCCGGCCAGCGGCAGAATGATCGTACCCATCATATCCGCGTGGGCGAAGGGGTTGAGAGTTAGACGACCAAGCCTCTCCGCCGTCTTGTCTCCGCATAGCTTGGCACTGAAGGCGTGGGCCGCCTCGTGAAAGCAAAGCGAGAACAGCATGGCCAGGAACCAGGTCAGGGCCTTTGGCAACATCGCAAAAAAGTCCATAATTCCCTGTCCTCGAGGCGGCCTGTGGCGATGTCAGCGCCCCGGGTCCGGCCTGAGCGCGACAGGTGCTAGGACACAACCCAGCAAATTGATAGAATTCTTGAGAAAACACGCATTTCAATCACGAGCAACCAGAAAATGAAACGCATGGGAAAATTGGCCCTGATTCCAGTCGCGGTGGCTCTTGTTTGTGGCTGCAAACTGGGCAGCAGCAAAGATACGCTCAATCGGCGCACTACCTACCGGATCATCAACCCGGACGGAGTGTCCGTCGAACGACTCGGTGACGGAACCTCCGCCCAGATCAGGTTCACAACTCAGGAGCAGGCCTACTGCGAGGTTTTTTTCTTTGCGCAAGACCCCTCCGGTACCCCGACGGAAAGCGCGCCAGCTCGACTCCCTTGCACCGGTGCCCCCAAATCTGAGTTCAGCGAGACGATCAACGCGCTCAAGGCTGAATCGGTTTATAATTTTGGCATCTTTGCCTGGACCGAGGCTGGCACCAAAGACAAGGGCGAGGTCCTGATCGTCAAGGAGCGCCCGGATGGCAGTGGAGCCCTTAGAAACAGTGACGGCACATTTGCTGAAATCCTGTTTGCCAGATTCAACGTGCCTTTGCGCACCGTGGAAATCCAGAAAGCGCGCCTCGACCCTCCACTTGGCCCTCAGGCGATCCTGACCAAAGCCGGCTCCGAGTTTGGCTGTCGTCCCGCGCTCGATGACGTCTCGGGGATCAGTCGCGCCTTGGTGGGCAAAGGCGGCATCTCCAACATGGCGATGCGCGGATTCGCCACCGGCGAGGCCACCGAACTCGATTCGCGGCTGACCGCGGTCTTCAATTCTCTCCAATTTGGCAATCCAGAGTGGGAATGGACTTACAAGACGACAGATCGCGAGAATGTCCTAGTCAAGATCCGACCACCCGGCAGGTTGACCGCCGTTGAGGTCTCCCAAAAGACCCGAACCGGGCTCTCTGAAGTAAAGCTCTCGGACGCAGAGGCCTCGATTCCCCTGGATCCTGGCTACCCGCTTGCCATCGCGTGGCAATGGGACAACCTTCCTTCGACTGCTTTCGTCCGCGTTCGCCTGGGGAAGGGCGGTGAGACGGGTTCGCTTGAATGCGTCTTCGATCCCAAGGCCGGACGCGCGTCCATCGACGTAACAGGATTTTCCGGACTGCCGTCTGGAAAGTACTCGCTGGTGATCGAACTGGAGTCGCTGGTTTTTCAGGGCACCACTGGCTGGCTCGCGCGGTCGGTTGACTGGCGGTCCATCAAGTTGGAGAAGGCATGATCATCCGCAAGCATTCCATACAAATTCTGGCATTTGGTCTCTTCGCCCATCTGGTCGCCCATGGCGGCTCCGCGCTGGGACAAACGGTCTCCAAGTCCGTGCCGGACAAGGGCTGGGTGCTTGCCTCGTTCAAGGACACCTCATCAATCACTGCCGGACAATTCGCGTGTTTTCTTGATGACTCAGGAACGACTGTCGCGTGCGGAAAAATCATCAAGGTCTCTAAAACGGTCGTTGTGGCGAAGACCACGCCTTTGAGCGCCGCCTCTCAAGTAAAGCCTGGTTTCAAGGTTGAAATATCTGCAACGCAGCCCGCCGCGACGCCGGTGGCCGGGACGGTCCAGGAAAAAAAGCCCGGCAAGAAGTCGCGCCCGGGAAGTCTGCGACTCGTCACTGCCCCCGGCGTTGGGCCGGTGAGTATCTCCAAAGTCGCCTACGTGCCGCCAGCAATTGGCGCAACTGGCGTTTCCCTCTGGAAATCAAGCGACAAACGAATCGGTTCAGAGATTGTCAGTGTCGGGGCTGAATACGATCATCCTGGTTACGGACTTTTTGGCATCCGTTACGTGACGTACGGCGATCTCTCGAGTCAGTTTGCCAGTAAGCTCATCCTGCAAACCGACTACGATTCCACAAACAGACAACTCTACGTCGAAGCGGCGCATTCGATGACTGCGTATGGCAGCTATTATGACTACATGATCATGCGCCCCGCCGCGGGTGCCCGGCGGGGCTTTCGGGTGAGCGCAGGCGTCGATTTCCTGACTTCTGTTGCCAAGGTTGAGACTGATCTTCACGATGACTCGGATGGCAGCTCCTCGAGCCTTTCCACGCTGAAATCAACGCTCTCCGTGGTTTCTTTGCGAACAGGAGTAGAATTCGCCCAGAGGTTCGGCACGGCCCTTGAGGTGGGGATCGGGGTCCGGGCGCTTGTGCCATTAATTGAGGCTGGAC
>RGVZ01000051.1 GCA_010029825.1 bacterium
CCCGGGTCGCACGCGAATGATTTGCGTGACGAGCGTGACGGCTTGTTGCGCGACATGAGCCGCAAGCTGGACATCCATTATTACGAGGACCAGCACGGCATGGTCTGCGTTCGCGGCCCTGGCGACAGCATGCTGGTCGACGGTGTCATGGCGACGCACCTTTACGTGGAACCAAACAAGGACAAGGGCGGACTCTTTGACGTGATGATCGAGGGTGCAGAAGGCGGTATGGACGTCAACCTTTCCAGTCAGGTGTCCAGTGGCGAGATCGCCGCGATGATGGATGTCCGGGACAAGGTGATCACGGGCCTCAGCGCCAAGAACAACCAGCTCGCGATGACCGTCGCTACCAGCATCAACGATGTTCATCGTGAGGGCTTCGGAACAAGCTCCTTCAAAGATGTTGCTGGTCGCAACTTGTTCAAGATTGGCGGCGACCCCAACCGCCCTGCCGCGTCCTTGACCCTTGACGACGCGGTCGAGGCCTCGACCGACGCTATATCGTTCGCCAGTACGCCGATGGCCAGCGGTGACAACGTTGTTGGTAACCGCATCCTTGCGCTGAAGGACCAGAAGCTCCTTGATGGCCGGACCAGTTTCCACCAGTTCTATTCGGACATGGTGGGTGGTTTTGGCACGGAAGTCGTGCGCGCGGGGCACGTGCAGGAGGCCGAGGAGGTCATGGTCAAGGACCTGCAGAACCGCCGCGAGGCGGTCAGCGGCGTATCTCTTGATGAAGAAGCGACCAGCTTGATGCGCTGGCAGGCGAATTTCGCGGCTTCCTCGAAATTGATCACCACCGTTGATGAGATGCTCGACACCGTTCTGGCCATGAAGCGCTGAAATTGACTGAGCGCGCCGGGGGATTGCTGTGAGGGTCACTGACAGACATCGCTATGACATTGTCGGAACGCGTGTGGAGGCTTCCAAGGAAATCAACGCGAAAGCGCTTGAGACCCTTTCATCTTTGAAGAAAGTCAACCGCGTTTCGGACAATCCCAACGGCGTCGCCGGTGGCATTCACCTGAAGGATCGCATCAGTTCCAACGAGCAGTATCAGAAGACGATTGAGTTCTCGAAGGGAATGCTCGAACGCACCGAGACCGCTCTTGCGGGCATCCAGGACAACATGATCCGGCTCAAGGAGCTTGCCATTGGCATGGCCAGCGACACGTATGACCACCCGAGCCGTCTCGCCGCCGCCGAGGAAGTCAGGGAGATCCTGAAGGAAGTTGTCCAGCTGGGTAACACGACATTCAACAATCGATACGTGTTCTCCGGATTCCGCAGCCAGACACCATCGCTCAGCCTGGATGGAAAATTCCTGGGCGACGATGGCGCGTTGGTTCTGCAAATCGGCGAGAACCAGTTCCAGCAAGTGAGTGTACAGGCGCGGGAGCTGTTCGAGGCCAACGTCGACGAGCGGGCAACTGGTCATGCCAACATGATCGACACAGTTGAGCAATTGCTGGCCGGACTGACTTCCAATTCCAAAGATTCGATCCGTTTCGCCATCGGCGAGCTGGACTTTCAGTTGGAGAAGACTGCCAATTTCCAGGCGAAGGTCGGCAGCATCGTAACCGGACTGAACGGCGCTGCGGAGCGGGCGTCCCGCAACGTTGAGATGGACAAGGGGACGATGTCGACCGTGTTTGACGCGGATATTTTCGAGGCGTCATCCGATTTCCGCAGGAGTGAGGCGGTATTGCAAAGCACCCTGCTGGCGTCCACCAAGTTGCTGCAGCCGTCCCTGCTGAATTTCCTCCAGTAAGTTCTCCCGTGGGGAGGGGGGGGCGGGCGTTTGGGTTCCCGGGTCTTTGTGAAGTAGAATGAGATCAGACAAAGCGCCGTTCCGCGGGGACATGCCATGGGAACCTTCCGTGGTACCTGCGGACAACCAGGGAGGGTAGGCGTGCTGGTACTTACCAGAAAAGTGGGCGAAGGAATCGCCATCGGGGATGATGTCAAGATCCTCGTCATGCAGATCAAGGGCAAGCAAGTACGCCTGGGCATCAAGGCCGGACCTGCGACCATCGTGCACCGTGAGGAAATCTACCAGCGGATCCAGGAAGAGAACCGCCGGGCGTCTGTCTCGGACGAGCGTGCTGTCAATCAGGCCTCCCAGCTGATCGGACCCCAGGACCAGACGACGACTCGGAGCCCGTTGAGGCGTCATGTCAGACCGCCAAAGCCCTCGGATGAGTGATGCACGGGCGTGCAACGACCGATAAATGCTTGAATTTTGTTAGTGGTGTGCGTTAGAATTGAGGATAGGCAATAAGAACTATTGGTTTCAAAGACTTTGGGCTGGCGCTCGACGCGAGAGGAGCATGCCTTGATTCAGGTCAAAACAACTCGATTTGGCGAAATTGAGGTGCGGGAATCCGACGTCATCGAGCTGCCGAGCGGCTTGATCGGCTTTCCGGAGCTGACAAAGTACGTCCTTCTCGACCACGACAAGGAATCACCGTTCAAGTGGCTGCAGTCGTTGCAAGACGGCGGCATTGCGTTTGTTCTCATCAACCCGTTGTTGTTCAATCCGGACTACACGGTCGAGGTTTCCGAGGCTGAGGTTGGCGACCTGAAATTGACGTCGGAAGAAGACGCTGTGATTTCGGTTATCGTGACGATGCCGTCGAACCCCCAGAACATGACCGCCAACCTCAAGGCTCCGCTTGTGTTCAACCTCAAGAACCGCCGCGGCAAGCAATTGATCCTCAACAACCCGGCTTACACGACCCGTCACAATGTGATGGAAGAATTGAAGAGGCGTGCGGCCGAGATTGACGCGGCTCAGGCGCAGCAGGCGATCGAAAAGGCAAAGGTCGAATCCGCAGCACCCGTCAAGGAAGCCGTCGGTTCCACCAAAAGCTCCAAGCCCAAGTCGACGAAAAAGCGCTGATCGCTCAAGATTCAAGTCTGTAACATGGACTCAGCCGGTGACCCATTCCACAGGGAAACCGGCTGTTCTTTTCAGGCCTGCCTGAAACAGTCTTTCGAACTGGCGAAAAAAACTCTGTTCGCGGCAACTTGTCAATTTGTGCCTGCCGATCCGGTTCACCGGCAGGATTCCGCGCAGACTCGACGTGACAAATGCCTCGTCGAATCGCGGGATCTCATCCGATTGGATGATCTGGATGTCAGTTCGGATTTCGGCGCCATTCAACAGTTCCAGCATCCAACCTCGCATGATCCCCTCAAGGCCGCCACTGCGTCCCGGCGGCGTCACGACTTCCAGCAGGTCTCCCTGTCGTCCCACAAAGAAGATATTTGACGCGGAACACTCCACGACCTCCCGGTCCTGGTTGATCCAGAGAATGTCATCAAATCCCTGTTTGCGTGCCTGGCGCATGGGCAGCGCGGCAGCGGCGTAATTTGCCAGCTTCGGAATCGGGTCGCGTCGCGTGTAACCCAGAGCCGTTGGTTGGAGGGCAATCCCCTCAGTCCTGGCTTTTTTCTGGCTTTCGGCCCAGTCCTTCTGGGGCGGGGTGATGAACGCGTACCACACGGGCTCCGAATAAGCCGGTGCCGGCACTCCCCACCCGCTGCCACTGCTGACAAATATGCGCACGAACGACCGTGGCAGAGCGGACGCCGCCACCAGCGTCCTCGTCGCGACCGCCATCCGGTCCAGCTCCAAGGGCAGTTCAATGCCCAGGGTTTCGCATGAAAACTCCAGTCTTGTCAGGTGCTTGTCCAGATGCAGGATATGGTCGCCAAAAGCGCTCATGGACTCGAATGCGCATTCACCGTACAAGAACGCCCGGTCAAGGGCGGGTACCACCCACTCCCCGGAGCATGGCTGGCCATTGACGGCGAAAATACCCCGATTTTCGACAACAGAATTGGTTCCGGGATGTTGATTTTGTTTCATTGAAATGTTAGAAATCCGCTCGTTTTTTAATATTATAATCCGGAACGATCATGTCGCAAAACTCATCCCGACAGAATCCAAAAGTTCACATGATTTCGCTTGGTTGTGCCCGCAATCGCGTCGACTCCGAAGTCATGCTCGGATCTCTCCTGAAAACCGGGTGGCTGATCTCCCAGGAAGCTGAGGGCTCCAACGCCATCATCATCAATACCTGCGGTTTCATCCAGTCCGCGAAAGAAGAAAGCATCGACCAGATCCTCGCCGCCGCGGCGATGAAAAAGGACAACCCCGACCTGAAAGTCGTCGTCGCGGGTTGCTTGACGCAACGCTACAAGTCCCAGCTTGCGAGAGGCCTTCCCGAAGTCGACCTGTTCATCGGCACCGACGAGTTCCCGCGCCTGCCGGAACTTCTGGCGGCAGAACTGCCATCGGGATCCGTTTTCGCGCGCCGTACGCACTACCTCTACAATGAATCCATGCCCCGCGTGAACACGCTCGCCCGCCACTCGGCTTACGTCAAGGTGGCCGAAGGCTGCCAACACAACTGCGCGTTCTGCATCATTCCGGCGATCCGTGGCCGTCTGCGTTCGCGCCCCTTGACCAGCGTGGTCGCAGAAGTAGAGCAACTCGCCCGCGAAGGTGTGAAGGAAATCAACCTGATTGCCCAGGACCTGGCCGCGTACGGTCGCGATCGCGGTGAAGAGGGTTTGCTTCCCCTTCTGCGCGCCTTGGCCGCGATTGATGGCATCGAGTGGATCCGTTGTCTGTACATGTACCCTGAAAACATCAGCGATGAATTCCTCGAGTTCATGGCCAGCGAACCGAAACTTGTAAAATACCTGGACGTCCCTGTGCAGCATGGTAGTGACCGCGTCCTCAACGCCATGAATCGTGGCGTGACGCGTGCCCAGCTGGCTGAGACGTTTGCGAAACTTCGCGCTCGCGTTCCGGGGATCGCCATCCGCACCTCCGTCATGGTCGGATTCCCGGGCGAAACGGATGAGGACTTCGAGGAGCTGAAGGAGTTCGTCGCAACCCAGCTGTTCGACCATCTTGGTTGCTTTTCCTACTCGCAGGAGGAAGGCACGGTCGCCGGCCGCATGAAGGACCAGATCGACGAAGATACGAAAGCGCTCCGCCTTGACACGATCATGCGCCTCCAGAAGGAAATCTCCCGCGCGAATCTGGTGAAATATGTGGGCAAAGAAGTTGAGGTACTGACGGAAGGTCCCAGCGACGAGTCGGACTTGCTGTGGCAAGGCCGCATGTCCACCCAGGCTCCGGAAGTGGACGGAGTTGTCCTTGTCAACGATGGTCCGGTTCGCAAGGGTGAGATCCAGAAAGTCAGGATTACGGACGCGTTTGAGTACGACCTTGTCGGCGAAGTCATCGACTCTGACGGTGATGGCGTCGGCGCGAAGCGTGGATCAGAACTGGGCAATGCTCCACTGCAAGCCTAAGCCCGGACGACTGCCTGGCTTTTGCGGGACAACCTCAACGGCGCGCTGACGGGGATCTAGTCCCGTGCGCGGACCGGAGTCCACGACGAGAACCAGGTAACCACCGAGCGCGGTGCCACCCAGGAATCCGGCGGCAGCACCGGTCGTGATGTAGTGAAACTTTTCTTTTGGTTGGCTGGTGAAAGCGAGCAGCGCGGCCCCAATGCCGGCCCCGAGGGCGGCCGAGTAGCCGGCGCTTGTGAAGACGGTCTCGAATTTTTCCTCGGTGGCGACGTCAGCCCTGGCGGTCCCGACGCACACCATGGAGGTAATGTTGAATACCACCGCCGCGGCGGCGATGTGACGCGACAGAGGTCCAGGTAGACGTTTCATTCAGGGAGTCCTCCGCTATAAAAATATTGTATCGTCTCGGGGATTTTGTTACAAACCAACGGCGTTCCGGAATCGGACGAAATCCCCGAACACTGAAAAAAACAGTTAAACACGAATTCATCGTTAACTCTTCCCACATCGAAACTCGACTTTCCGCTGAGATTTCATACCCATCCAAGGTCAAAAACCTGATTCCCCAATAAATTCGTTTGAGAGAGGCAATAGAGAGGTTCCATGTCCACAGACACCCCGACCAAAAAGCGCATGAGCAGGCCAGCAGGGCAGCAGGCAAACACAAATGCCCACGGCGATGAGGCTGCGGCCGCAGCGGCGACCTCTGGCCAGGAAGCTGCCGCGACGGATCGTCCGGCCCCGCGTGCTTCCCAGGCCCCACAGCAGGAAGTCCCTGAAATCAATTTGAAAGAACTCAAAGAGCGCAAGATTCCGGACCTCAGCCGTCTGGCGAAGGACCTCGGTGTCGAGGGCGCAAACAGCATGCGCAAGCAGGATCTGATCTTCGCCCTGCTGCAAGCTCAGTCCGAACGTGGTGGCGTTGTGTATGGTGAAGGCGTCCTCGAGACCCTTCCCGATGGCTTCGGCTTTCTGCGCGCCCCGGATTACAACTACCTGCCGGGTCCGGACGACATTTACGTTTCGCCGTCCCAGATCCGTCGCTTCAACCTTCGCACGGGTGACACGATCTCTGGCCAGATCCGCCCGCCGAAAGAGAGCGAGCGCTACTTCGCACTTCTGAAAGTCGAGAAGGTCAACGGCGCAAGCCCTGAACTTGATTTTGAAAAGATCATTTTCGACAACCTGACCCCGCTGTACCCCATGCAGAAGTTCAAGATGGAGTACGCGAGCGAGAACTACGCGACCCGGATCATGGATCTGCTGGCGCCCATCGGCAAGGGCCAGCGTTCCCTGATCGTCGCGCCGCCCCGCACCGGTAAGACGGTGCTGATGCAGAACATCGCGACGGCCCTGGCGAAGAACCACCCGGAAGCGATCCTGATTGTGCTCCTGATCGACGAACGTCCGGAGGAAGTGACGGACATGCAGCGTTCGGTCAAGGGCGAAGTCATCAGCTCGACCTTCGACGAACCGGCCCAGCGTCACGTTCAGGTGGCTGAAATGGTTATCGAAAAAGCCAAGCGTCTGGTCGAGCACAAGCACGACGTGATCATCCTTCTCGACTCGATCACCCGTCTGGCCCGCGCCTATAACTCGGTGGTCCCGCCGAGCGGCAAGATCCTGTCCGGTGGTGTTGACTCCAACGCCCTGCACAAGCCGAAGCGGTTTTTCGGGGCAGCCCGGAACATCGAGGAAGGCGGTTCTTTGACCATCATCGCCACGGCCCTGATCGACACTGGGTCCCGCATGGACGAAGTGATTTTCGAGGAATTCAAGGGTACCGGTAACATGGAACTCCACCTTGACCGCAAGTTGTCGGAAAAACGGGTGTTCCCGGCGATCGACATCAACAAGTCCGGCACCCGGAAGGAAGACCTCCTGCTGCCCAAAGATGTCCTTAACCGCATGTGGATCCTGAGGAAACTGTTGGCCCCCCTCAATACGGTGGACGCGATGGAGTTCCTTTTGGACAAGATTGAGAAGACCAAGACCAACGCCGAGTTCATTCAGTCGATGAATGGATAAGGGGAACGGTTGACGGATTGAGGCGGGGCGTTGTAAGACGCAAGGTCCCTGCCTGGCAGGTAGAACGATTCAGATCGAAGGATGAGAGCCATGAAAGAAGGAATTCACCCGGAATACCACCAGGTTGAAGTGCAGTGCGCATGCGGTCACAAGTTTACGACCGGATCCGCCCGCAAGGAAATTCACGTTGAAATTTGCAGCGCTTGCCATCCATTTTTCACCGGCAAGCAGAAGCTGATGGATACGGCTGGTCGTATCGAGAAGTTCAAGAAGAAGTACGGCAAGAACTGATTGTCGGTTTCTGACAGCAGTTTTTGAACCTCAGCCATGCTCAGCTCGATGCTGGAAAAACTCGAAGCCGTCGAGCGTCGATTTATCGAGCTCGAGCATTCGCTGTCCCGGGAAGGCCTTGACGGTCGCGAATTGGCGCGTCTCTCGAAAGAGAGGGCGAACATCGCTGAAATCGTCGAGGCCTTTCGCCGTTTCCGGGACTTGCAAAATCGCGATGCTGGTGCCCGTGAACTTCTCGGAGAATCCGACCCGGACATGCGAGCCATGGCAAAGGCCGAACTCGACGAACTGGGCCCTGAACTTGAGAAGTCTGAACGCGAGCTGGTCGTCCTGACCCTTCCCAGCGATCCCAATGACGCCAAGAACTGCATCGTCGAAATCCGCGCCGGCACTGGCGGCGAGGAAGCCGCGTTGTTTGTCGGGGACATGCTGCGCATGTACACCCGGTATGCCGACACGCGCGGGTGGCGAACAGAAGTATTGAGTTCAACTCCGGCGTCGGCTGGTGGGTTGAGGGAAGTCATCATGATGGTCGAGGGCCAGAAGGTCTTTAGCCGCATGAAGTTCGAGAGCGGCGTGCATCGGGTTCAGCGCGTTCCGGCGACAGAGGCCCAAGGGCGAATTCACACGAGTGCCGTGACGGTCGCCATCCTGCCCGAGGCCGACGAGGTCGAGGTAGATATCAATCCGTCGGATCTTGAAATCTCGGTTTTCCGTTCATCCGGTGCCGGCGGGCAGAGCGTCAACACGGCAGACTCGGCGGTCCGCATTGTTCACAAGCCATCGGGCATTGTTGTCGAGTGCCAGGACGAAAGGTCCCAGCTCAAGAACAAGGAGCGCGGACTCAAGATTCTGAAGGCGCGACTTCTTGAGAAGGCCCAGGCCGAGCAGCACGCCCAGATCAGCGCAACAAGAAAAAGCCTCGTCGGCAGTGGCGATCGTAGCGAAAGGATCCGTACTTACAATTATCCGCAAGGTCGCGTCACGGATCACCGCATCAACTTGACCGTATACTCCCTGCCAGATTTCATGAACGGCAAGATGGACGAAGTGCTGGATGCCCTTGGCACACATCATCAAACCGAGCTGCTGAAACAGGAGCTTGAACAGTCGCCGTGACACCGGTCATATGGACATTGATGGGCGCTCTCCAATGGTCCGCTGATTTTTTGAAGTCAAAAGGATCTGACAGCCCGCGCGTCGATGCCGAGCTTCTGCTTTGCGACGTCCTGGGATTCAAGCGAGTCCAGCTTTACACGAACTTCGACCGGCCTCTGGACGAGTCTGAGCGGGAGAAATACCGGTCGTATATCCGGCGTCGCGCGGCAGGCGAGCCGGTCGCCTACATTCTGGGCACCAAGGAGTTCGCGGGACTTGAGTTTCGCGTAACCCCGGAGGTGCTCATCCCGCGCCCGGAAACGGAACTTCTCGTGGAGCGCGTGACCGCCGCGATCAAGCTCGCGGTCAGCCAGGAACCAGGGCGGGAGTTCAGGCTCCTTGATTCGGGAACTGGTAGTGGTTGCATCGCTGTTTCAATTGCCAGGTGGTGGATGGACAACATGGCCGGATCCGGCTCATCCCTCGTCGTCGACGCCTGGGATGTCAGTGAAGGTGCTTTGTCCGTGGCGGCCTCCAATGCGGCGCGGCATGGTGTTGACCGCCTCGTCCATTTTCAACGGATCGACATGCTCGACGTGTCTGCTTGGCAAGCCGGCCCGGCGTGGGATTTTGTCGTCTCCAATCCTCCGTACATTGGAGATGGCGAATTCGCGGAGCTCGCTGCGACCGTCAAGGCGTTCGAGCCGCGTCTTGCCCTCTGGGGGCATCCTGATGGTTTGCATTTTTACCGCAGGCTGGCAGAATTTGCCCGGTCGGCGATGACGCCGGACGGCAAAATTTTCCTTGAGATTGGTTATCGGCAGGGCGATAGCGTCCGAAGCCTCCTCGAATCTCACGGTTGGGTCTCAGTTCAAGTAGAATTGGATTATGCGCGCCATCCGCGGAATGTGATTGCGGTCAATCCACGTGGTTAGCCTCGCTTCCGGTGCTCACCGAATGACGAAGAGCAAGAAAATCGGTCTTGTCGTCCTGGCGCTGATTTCATTCGGCGCGATTTTCGTGCTTTTGTTTAAGCCCTTGATCATCCCGATAGCGCTCGCTTCCATGCTCGGGCTTCTGATTTCCCCTGTTGTTGATCACCTCGAGGCCCGGCGGGTCCCTCGCTCGATTTCGACCCTGATTTGCCTTCTGCTGGTTGGTTTGTTCGTGATCGCGCTGGTTGGTGGATTCGTGCCATCGGCGGTGGATCAAGTCTCCTATATGTTGGAACGCGCGCCGCAGGCTTTCTCGTCTTTTTACGCGACATTGACTTCGAAGGTTAATGAATCGCTTCGCTCGCTTGGTTTTTCGTCTCGGGAAGTCTCAACAATTTCCGGGAACAAGGCCCAGATCCTGGCCAACTTGCTGGGCAGGCTTGAATCAGGTCTCATGGGGGTTTGGGCGACAAGCACCCGATTGCTCAGCGGTGTGGTGGATGCTCTTCTTGTTCCGTTTTTTGCCTTTTTCCTCGTGGCTGATCGCGACCAGCTGCATCGACTGTTCATCCGGCTCTTGCCGGTGGATGTAGCTGGCGTTTTCGACAAAGTCCTTCTCTCTACCTCAAGCGCGCTTCGTGCTGTGCTGATAGGCCAATTGATCCTGATCGGGGTCGACAGCGTGCTCTATGTGATTCTCATGACCGCCCTCGGCATCGACGGCGGGATCGTCCTTGGCGTTGCGGCTGGATTGTGTCGTCTTGTGCCTTACCTGGACGCGATTGTCGCGCTGACCCTCGGCGCTGTTTCCATCCTCATGCACGACGCCGGACTGTCGGTTCTGGCTGGTCTCGGGGCTGGTGTGCTCGGGATTCAGGCAATCGACGGAATGATACTGACGCCTCGCCTGGTTGGAGGGCGCGCTGGACTGCACCCAGCCGTGGTCATAGGTACCGTGCTGGCATTCGGAAAAGTGTTCGGAATTTGGGGAGTCGTCTTCGCCATTCCAGTTGCTGCGACGTTCAAAGCCCTGCTGGGCGAGCTGGTTCCGTACTGGATCGAGTCTGGTATTCATTCATCGTCCGGCAGTGGTTCTGCGCCGGTTGCGCGGTCTCCGGTTGCGTACCGGCGCGTGATTCGACGGTTGTCGCTCGCCGGGCGACGCGGGTCGCGGCGCGGTTGAGGTTCTGCCGCGTTTCCTGCCCGCGTCCAGGATCAGAACAAAATTTAGTTTCCCGGTGCCCTTCGTGGCCGTCGCGATACTCGTGAGGCTGTCATTGATCACATTCTCGGCCTCACCGCTGAGATCAATGGCCAGGGTTGCCTTGTGCCCGTCTCCGAAAATCTTGCGACAGGATTCCAGCAGTGCTTCAAGGCGATAGGGCGTATCCATCAATACGACCGGAACCCCAAGTGATTCCCATTCGGACAATTTGGCTTCGCGGGCAGCAGTATCCCGAGGCGGGAATCCGCCAAAATGAAACTCGCCGAGGTCGAATGGGCAGACCGCGATTGCAGAGGTAAGTGAACTTGGGCCCGGGATCGTCGTAATTCGCGCCTGAGCCCTGATTCCCTCATTCACGATTGCCCTGCCGGGGTCTGCAAGTCCAGGGCACCCCTGGTCGCTCATGTACACAACGGATTTTCCGGCGCGAAGATTTTCGGTAATAGTTTCCAGTGATTGTGTTTGGTTGTGTTCGTTGTAGCGGAGGTAATCACGATGGATTCCCGCTGCCTTCAATGCGGCCCTTGCCCCCCGGTCTTCCTCAAAAATCAACAAATCCGCTGTTCTTAGGGATTCAAGGCTGCGCGCCGGGATATCGCCGGATTGTCCGATGGAATGGCTTGCCATGATCAGCAGCCCCTGGTCTTTTTTCACGGTTTGATCTCCCGTCTTATTCTTGCGAATTCTGGTAGTTACAACGTTTCCGGCGGCTCTCAAAGAGCGTAGACGGCCATGGTGCCATGTGTTACTGACAAATGTTCAAGTGGGAAACTTAATTCATCCACAACTGGCCGGACCGGCTGGGGAATTTGAACAAGGTCTGACGTTTTGACTGCACCCGATTCCGGATCTGACCAGAGCACCCTCTCTACGATACCGCGCCATGTTGGAATCATCATGGATGGCAATGGTCGTTGGGCGCGCGGTCGGTTCATGCCGAGGATCTGGGGGCACAAGCGCGGCGCTGATAGCGTTCGCGAAGTGGTGAAGTGCGCGGCGTCCATGGGAGTCAAGGTTCTAAGCCTGTTCGCGTTCAGTGACGAGAACTGGGGGCGCCCTCAGGACGAGGTCAGCGCCTTGATGGGTCTTTTTGACCAGTACCTTCAGTTCGAGACAGATCAGCTGCTCAAGCAAAATATCCGGCTCAGGTTCATGGGCAACATCGACCGTCTGCCCGAAAAGACAAGGTCACTCTTGCTTGGCGCGGCGCAAAAGCTCTCAGCTTGCGACGGAATGACACTTAATCTGGCGGTCAGCTATGGCGCGCGGGCAGAAATCACCGAAGCCGTTCGGGCGATCGCCCGCAATGTCCGCGAGGGCATCATAGATCCGGAACACGTTTGCGAATCCATGGTTGCTGGAGGCCTGGCCTCAGCCGGTATGCCTGATCTTGACCTGGTCATCCGCACGAGCGGCGAACAGCGACTGTCCAACTTCATGCTTTGGCAGTCGTCTTACGCGGAACTGTATTTCACTAAAGTGCTGTGGCCGGACTTCGGTAAGGCAGCCTTCAAGGCGGCCTTGGAGGAGTTCAGTACCCGGCAGCGACGATTTGGTCTCGTGTCCGTCGAACCGGCACTGGGCGTTTCTTCCTCGCTTGGTCGCATGGGCGAGGAGCCTTCAGGCAAGACACCATGTTGATCCTTCGTGTCATCACGGCAGCGATCGGCTTGCCTCTTTTGCTGGTGATCCTGCGACAAGGCTCTGGGGAAACGGTCCTTTGGCTGTTCGGTCTGTGTAGCGCGATCGCCGTGCATGAGGCCGCTCTCATGGTGCTTCCGGAGTTTGATTCATTGTTTGCATTGCATGCCGTGACGCATCCAGGTGAGCGCTCCTCCGGGCGGGACCTCCGGGAGGTCGCGCCTGTGCCCGGTCAGGAGTCTGCCAGATCATCTTACCGGCGCGCGGCAATCCTTTGCGCCGCAGGAATGTTGATCCTTTATTTCGCGGTCGCGGGCGCCCATCCGGGCGGTGCTATCGGTCTGGTGATTTCGGCGCTGGTCCTCGCTATACTTTCCAGTATTTTTCTGACGCGCGGAATTGACTCGGAAGTCTCCAGGATGTCCGGCGTCCTTGTGACGATTGTGTACGCGGGATTGCCGTGGCTGCTCATCTGGAAGCTATACGAATCAGCCCCGCGCGCGACGCTTGTGGTCATGTTGCTCGCGATTGTATGGGGTGGGGATACAGGCGCGTATTTCGGCGGGCGATTTTTCGGGCGGCATAAACTTTCTCCGAATAAATCTCCCAGGAAGACGTGGGAAGGCGCAATTGCCGGAATGATTGTCAGCGTATTCGCGTCCATCGCGGTCGAGTCCCTTCTGGGACCGGTCATGGGCGGCATTCTTCCCGCTATGGCGGCGGGCGGCTTGTGTGGCAGCCTCGGACAATTAGGCGATCTCGTCGAGTCCGTGATCAAGCGGTTTGCGCGGGTCAAGGACTCTGGTGTCATGTTCCCCGGGCATGGTGGTTTTCTTGACCGCGTGGACGGGTTGTTGGTGGCTGCCCCCGGTTTGTGGCTTTTGTTCGTGGAAAACCTTTGGAATCCTTCCTGTCCCACCCTGTGATCGCAGTTGTCATTTTGCTGGGTGCGCTCGTTTTCTTCCACGAGCTGGGACACTTTGTGGCGGGACGGGCCTGCGGTATCGCGGTCGAGGTTTTTTCGATCGGATTCGGTACGACGATTCTCAAATTTCGCAAAGGTCTCACGGAATACCGGCTCAGCGCGATCCCGTTGGGCGGATATGTCAAGTTCTACGGCGCGACTCCGGCAGAGCCGGTGCCCGCCGGCGTTGAAGGCAGGGAATTTTTCCGTGCGAATTATTGGCGCCGGATGTTGACCATTGCCGCTGGTCCAGGCGCGAATTTCCTGTTGGCTGCCATTGCATTTGCGGTACTGGGAGGCGCCGGTATTCCCCATCCCCCCGCTGTCATCGGTGACGTCCTCCCCGGTGGCGCGGCGGAGCAGGCCGGGGTGTTCCCCGGGGACAAGATTGTCGCGATTGACAGCATTCCAGTCACGCGCTGGCGCGAAATCGAGGCCACGGTCAGCAAGTCTGCCGGTCGGCAGATGTCATGGGACATTGAACGTACTGGCAGAAGGATCCAGGTGATTCTCAAACCTGCGACCGTGGAGGTGGAAAACGTTCTTGGAAGAAAAGTCCAGATCGGTCGCGCCGGCGTAGCGCTGGGTATAGTTCCTTCCAGGGTGGGGATTCTGTCACCGGATTCGTGGGCGAACCGGGCTGGACTCAGGACAGGTGATGAGATTCGCGCTGTTTCTTGTGCTGGCGCCGCGCCGCGCTCTACGCCGGGATTCGGTGTTTTGGCAGTCACCATGTGGGAATTGTCGCAGTCCTGTCGTGGCGTGATTGAGCTGACAATTATTCGCGATGGCAAAGAGCAGAAGATTTCTGACAGCTCGTCTCCGGGCTCGCGGGACATAAAAGTGCCATCTGACGGTGTGCTACCCGGAGCCGTGCCATTTGGCGTGATCCGCAACATCATGCTCCGCCTCGGAATCGATGATGGTCAATTGATCGTGTGGCCAGATCCATCTGAAAAAACTCCAGTTTCTCCCCCGTTTCAGGCAGGAGACCGGATCGTCAAGTTCAATGGCAAGAGTTTTGACGGTATTTTTGGATTGCGGGATCTTGTCATCGATAATCAGAAACCCGAAGTCAGTGTTACTGTCGTACGTGATTTTCAAGAGATCGATCTCAATGTGCGCCTCAAGGCTTTTGATTCCCAGCAGGCCAAGGGTCGCGTGACCGTCTATACTTTGCCGGCTTTCTTCCTTGCTCAACCCGGTGAGCCGGCTCCGGTGATTGAAAAATACAGCAATCCCTTGTCCGCCTTGCGTTATGGTTTCGAGGAAACCGGACGACAGATGGTCATGATCACCGGCGCGCTCTTTCATCTTGTTTCTGGTGAAATTCCCGTCAAGGCACTTGGTGGACCCATAATGATCGCGAAAGTGGCTGGCGATTCGGCAAAACTAGGGTGGCAAGCTTTCCTGACGTCCCTCGCCATGATCAGCGTCAATCTGGGCCTGGTCAACTTGTTCCCGATCCCTGTCCTTGATGGCGGACAAATGATCCTTTTCTCCGTTGAGGGCATTTTGCGGCGTCCGCTGAGTGAGCGAGCCATGGAAGCTTTTCATAAACTCGGTTTCATTTGTGTCATGGCCCTTGTGCTTCTCGCGACCTATAACGACCTGAGCCGCTTTTGGAAATCCATGCTGACTTCCATCCTTGGCGGGCAGTAACCATGGGTCTGCCTGTTGCACGGGAATTCGCGCTCATTGTCGATACGACGATTTGCGGGTTGCGCCTTGCGTTGCAGCCTCTTCATTCGGCAGGCGAGCCGTCTCATTCATGCTGGCAGGATGGATTGAATGAGGCCCATGGGTCCGCAGCAGTCCTGGCGTCCCTCTTGAGAACCGGTCTCACCTCTTGCGGTATTGATGCTGAGTCAATCAGTCGGATCCTGGTCTCACGCGGTCCCGGTTCATTCACGGGAATCAGGGTAGGGCTGTCGTTTGCGCTGGGTTTTTTCGCGGGTCAGGATAAAAATCCTGAAGGTTGTTCGTCGCTCGCTTTGTACGCCACCGCCGAAGCCACCCGTCGCGGTCGCGATGTTGACGTATACCTGCCGGCGACGCAGGCGTCGGGATACGTTGCACGCGCCAGCACCGACGGTAAAACGACATTAGAGCCTTTCGCGATCGAGGAACTTGAGGGAACATCGTTGATTGAAAGCAGTTCCGTGATTTCCCTGGTCGCTGGTAACTGGGTTTCGCTGGTGAAAGCCTTCACGGCAACTGGCGCACCCGGGGTTGAGGTTGTTTCTTTGCCCTCGGTTGCTGACTCGGCGTGTTTGGAGATGTGCCGTGAGGTAGTCAGGGTCGGCGGCGTCCCTCATCCTTTTGGGGCCACGGGAGACATGAGTCCGGTATATTTGCGGCGCAGTTCCGTCGAGGAAAAGATGCGAGGTAAAAGTTAATGCAAAACAAGGCGGGTAAAGTGCTCGGTGGTGCGGTTTACGTGCTGCCCAACCTGTTGACCTCTGGGAATCTTTTCTTTGGTTTCCTGTGCATGATTCGCGCGCTTGATGGCCAGTTTACCTGGGCGGCTGTTTGTATTTTCATCGCCGCCCTTTTCGACATGCTTGATGGCCGGGTGGCCCGATTGACAAAAGGCACCAGTGAATTCGGGGTCCAATACGATTCCCTTTGCGATGCCGTTTCATTTGGTGTCGCGCCGGCTTTCATGTTGTACCAATTCGGATTGTTCGATGTGGGAAGGCTTGGTTGGGCCGCGTGTTTCATCTACATGGCGTGCGGCACATTGCGACTCGCCCGATTCAACGTACAGTCTTCCATTGGAAAGGCCGGTGGCGATTTCACTGGATTGCCGATTCCGATGGCTGCCGCCGCGGTTGCCTCCTGGATTCTGCTGATGGATGCAATCGATTCGCCTGCAGGCGGGTATGACTGGTTACCGGCGGCTGTGCTTGATGTCGCAGGTGACCAGCGCCTTCGGAACATATTCATGCTGCTCCTTGCTCCGTCTCTCGGGATTTGCATGGTCAGCAATTTCGCGTACCGGTCACACAAGACGATACGTTTCAAGGGTATAAAGCCTTTCCGAATGATTGTGCTGGTGACGGCTTTGATTGGTCTTCTCACTTACCAGACTGAGCTTGTCGTTTTCGTTCTCTCGTTCGGTTATGCCCTCAGTGGTATGGTGGAAGGCATTGCGGGTTGGCGCAAGCCGATCGAGGATGATGATATTTTCCACGCCACCCATGAGGATCATGCTTTTGATGGCCATGACGACCACGTGAAGCCCTCCTCCCCGGAGGATCACCGGTGAAAGTTGCCGTTATCGGAGCCACAGGTGCGGTTGGGCGCGAAATGATCGCGGACCTTGATGAATCGAATCTTGATCTCGAGATTGTTCCCTTGGCGAGCGCCAGGTCTGACGGAGCTGTCGTTGAATTTCGTGGCAGGCAAGTAAAGGTCAGGGCGTTTTCCTTGTCCCATGTGAAGGATTGCGACTTCGCTCTGCTCAGCGCAGGAGGTGATTTCTCGCGTATGAACGCGATGGCTATCGCCAAGTTGGGGCCTGTCGTGATTGACAACAGCAGCGCCTGGCGGATGGACCCTGATGTCCCGCTGGTCGTTCCGGAAGTCAATCCTGGCGACATGACCGGAGTGCATCGCAAAAAAGGCATCATCGCCAATCCCAACTGCTCTACCATCCAGCTTGTAGTTCCTCTTTCGGCTCTTAAGGCCAAGTTTGGGATCAGTCAGGTGCATGTCGCGACCTACCAGTCGGTTTCCGGTACAGGTCAAAAGGGCATCGCAGAGCTTGCCCAGCAGGTTCAGGGTCACTTCAATTTCAAGGAGCCCGCGCCGCGTGTTTACCGTCAACCGGTCGCTTTCAATCTTTTGCCGGCGATCGACAAGATTGACAGCCATGGGCATTGCTTCGAGGAAGAGAAAGTAATTCGCGAGACGCGAAGGATTCTGGGGATGCCTCATCTTGAGGTTTTCGCCACAACTGTCCGGACTCCTACATTCCATTGTCACGGGGAGGCTGTATCAGTACGTCTCGGGCGCAAAGTGAAACTGGAAGAGGCCAAGTCCGTCATCCGCGACTCGGAAGGCATCAACTTTGTAGACACTGACGATGTCGGTGAAATGCCTAGTCCAAGAAAGGTGGCTGGTGATCGCGGTGTGTGGGTGTCAAGGGTCAGGCTTCCGTTGGACACTGAAGATTCAGATTGGCTGCAATTCTGGGTCATTGCTGATAACCTGAAAAAAGGCGCAGCAACCAACGCCGTTCAGATCCTGGAACATTTGGCCACAGCTGCCGGAGTACGCAAATGATTCATTTTCGTGTCGTCATCCTGGCGTTTGTCGTCGGCCTCCCGATGGCTTCAAGAGGTTTCGCCGAATCTTCAGGTGCTCCTGCATTCGAGGAATCCAAGGGCTCCGCTGAGCCGGTCACGGAATCTCCATCCCACGTTGCTGTGCCTTCTG
This sequence comes from bacterium, assembly GCA_010029825.1. Lineage (GTDB taxonomy): Bacteria > Bdellovibrionota_B > Oligoflexia > Oligoflexales > RGVZ01 > RGVZ01. Next base: position 17,963 of record RGVZ01000051.1, read on the forward strand.
AGGCTGATTCGTGGCGCGAACCTGTCTTTGGCCGTTATCACATCCAGCTCAACTTCCATGAAAAACCAGAGTTCAATGATGGGCTGAAGCACTACGAGGATCTCTACGGTTCGCCGGGGCGTTATGGAATGTTCGGGGCGGACTATACCCCTTGGGGGTGGTTCATCAATCTTGGTCTTGGGGTGCGAGGTGGAGTGTACTCGGATCGCGGACACGCTGCGAAGGATGTCGCGCCTTCTGGTGAGGTAACTTTGGACGAGAACGGCAGCACGACGCTCACATTGATGCCGTTTCAGTTCCTCGGTGTGGCGCGATTGACTCCGTTTCCGCGGAAGTGGCTCGTGGTGGAGGCCTGGTTTGGACGTGAGAGGGCGTATTTCCAGGAAGTCCGGAATATCAAGTCTGGCAGTGCCATGCTGGGCAATCCCAGGGCTGGTGGTGTTGTTGGCGACAGCGCGCTGACCAACAAGGGGTGGTTGTCAGGGAACGTCACTGGCGTTGCCGGCAGCGTCTTGTTGAATCCGCTGGACGAGGCATCCGTCCGGTCCATGGCGCGCAGCCTCGGACTCGGCTTCGTGTATCTGACTGTTTTCAAGGAGCAGGTCACATACCTGGACAAGGACCGCGTGTCCTTCGGTCGCAGTACCACGGGTGTGGGATTCACTTTTGAGACAGTGAAGTGATCGGAATCGCCGTTGGCTCGTATTCGCTTCGATATCGCTTACAAAGGTGCGGGGTTCAACGGCTGGCAGTCCCAGCCTGATGGGTCCGCGATCCAGGACCATTTTCGCAAGGCGCTTGAGACTGTTCTTCGCGTCAGCGATCCATGGCTTGTCGCGGCCTCACGCACAGACGCTGGCGTACACGCCGAAATGCAGGTTGTTGCCGTAGATGTCCCGGAGCCCCTTCCCGACTTGATGAAAGTCCGGCGTAGCTTGAACGCGCTACTCCCCGGGGGAGTTGGTGTCAGGTCCGTTGAGGTCGTTGATCCTGGATTTCATCCAGTCTACCAATCGATTGCAAAAGTTTACCGGTACCGGCTTTGGACGGGGGACTGGGATAATCCCTTCATCGACGATCAGGTGTGGCGAATCAGACAGTTGAACGACGCAAACTCCTTTTTAGGAGACTTGCGGACGCTGGTTGGTCACCATGATTTCTCCAGTTTTTGCGCGGCAGACTCATCGGCGAAGACGAGGGACAGGACGATTCACGATATCCGCCTTCAGGTAAATGGTCACCTCTTGGATGTCTGGATACAGGGTTCTGGTTTTTTGAAGCAAATGGTCCGGAATATAGTCGGGACTGCGGTTGATCTTGACCTTGGAAAGTTGGAAGCCGCGAATTCGATGGCAGGAATTCTTGCGTTGAAAGACAGGACAAAAGCGGGAAGAACAGCTCCGGCCAGGGGGCTTTCCCTGGTCCATATTGATTTTTCTTCTCTTACTCCTCTCGACCGGGTCGTAAAGGACACGGATCGGGGCTTCAAGGTGGCATTGTAGCCCTCTTATGGGTCATACTTCCTTGTCAGGGCCAATTTCGGTTGACGGGAGTACCAGTGAAGGTTGCGGTCGCTAGATTTGTCACTCTTGGCTTTGTTTGTCTGGGACTGTCCCTGCCGTTGAGCTCTTGCCGGACAGGCTCACGTGAAAAGTCGCGCGAGGTTGTGGCGGGACGGCCGATCCCGGCGGGATCCCTGCCAGTCGCGACTGAACCAGCCGACGGCGTCACCCCTGATGGAGTCCCGGTTCCATCCCCCCTTTCTTCGGAAGCAGCTGGCTCGCAAGTTGATGCTAATTTGCTGTGGTCTCCTGAACAAAGAGTTGCTCAAGCCGCGTTTCATTATCTGCTCGGCGAAATGCTGCTTCAGCGTGGCAATGTCAGCGATGCGTCAATCATGCTGTCATCGGCCTACGCGCTTGATGCAACGCCCTTCTTGGGATCACGTGCTATTGTGGCTAAAGCCGAAGCCGGCCAACTTGATGAGGCGACCAAAGAAGCCGAGCGTCTGGTTCTTCTTTACCCCAGAAACGTCCCGGCCAAGATTCTCTTCGCTCAATTGCTGGTCAGGAAGGGCAGTTTATCGCAGGCCATCAGTCAGCTCGAAAATGTCATCAAGAGCAAGCCTGAGGATGAGCTGCCCTATGTGATGCTCGTTGAGTTATGGGCACGAGATGGTAACCGCGCCAAGGCACGGACTGTGGCCCGGAAATTGACTCAAGTGCGTCCAGATTCTGCGGTCGGCTGGTCCATGGTTGCCCGATTGTGCCTGCTGGATGGGGCGCGCAAGGACATGTTGTCAGCGGCAAAGAAGGCTTGGTCGATCCAGGCGACGCCAGAAAACGCTCTTCTTTACGCCGTGGCCCTTGAGTTGAATGGGAATGTCAATGAGGCTCTGCGCGTTTATGAGGTCGCCTACAAGTCTGCAGACTCATCCGAAAAGTTGACCGCGAAGCTCGTCGACCTTTACAGGCAGGTAGGCAACCTGGAAGAAGCGCTCCGGGTCCTGTCGGATGTAAAGCGCAAGACCGGCACTTCAGGACCCACTCCATCGGTGGGTTTGCAAATCCAGAGGGTGGCAATTTTGTGGGAGCTGAAGCGCGATGCTGAGGCATTGAAAATTCTCGAGGAAATTTCGAGGACTGATCATCGCCCAGACCTCGTGGCTTCTCTTCTTGGCTATGGTTACGAGCGGGTGCGGCGGTTTGATGACGCGTTGAAAGCCTACGGGAAGGTGACCAGGGACTTTTTGCTGTACAAGGACGTGGGAATCCGCAGGTGTTTGATCCTGAAGGAACAGGGAAAAATTGATGAGGCGGTATCGCTGGTAAAAACTTTTCTTGAGCAGCCAGATCCGGGTTGGGAATTTTACGTCCTGGCTGCGGAAATTGAGTCGACTCGGGCTCGCAACAAGGATGCATACGCCCTTTGCCTCGACGGGTGGCGCCGTTACCCCGATCAGCCCCGTTTGCTTTTTCTGGCCGGGGTCTACATGGAAAAAAACGGCGATGCGGCGCTAGCGATGAAAACAATGCGCGACCTGATCAAGATCCAGCCTGACAACAGCTCTGCACTCAATTTCCTCGGGTATTTGATTGTCGAGAATGGCGGTGACCTTGACGAGGCCAGGATGCTGATAGAGCGTGCCCTTGAGACTCGACCGGGTGATGGGGCCTATCTTGACTCACTGGGTTGGTGTCTTTTCAAGATGGGCCATATTGACAAGGCTGAGGAACTGCTGCTCCGCGCCATCCAGAAATCACCGGATGAGGGGGTGATCATGGAGCATCTGGCTGAAGTTGCCGTCAAGCGTGGCCAAATTGAATCAGCCGTCGGCTGGCTTGAAAAAGCCAAATCCCAGGAACTTGATCCCCGGGATCGCTCCCGTATCGAGGCGCGTCTGGAGGAGTTGAGGCGATCAAGATGAATCTTCTTCGCCCTTTTCCCCTGATCATCATCTTCGGATCTTTTTTTTCCGGATGCGTGACGACAACTGCTCCCGGCCCAGAGGAGCAAGTTATTTTGGATCGTCTTGACAAGCAAGCCTGTCGAATGTCTTCAGGGCGGATTTATCGTCTCACCATACTCCGCAGCGGTGATCTCGTCGGCGTTTTTGATGTCGAGAACGGACGTGGACCCGGAGGTAGCCTCGTTTCGACCCTTCGCGGAGAGGCCATGGACGAGATTCTTTCCATGGACTTTGATTCCCGGATGTCGCCATTGCGTGCGCTGGACGTTGAACTGAACTCTCATCGGATCTCATCGAATCAGGAGTATCTGAGGGTTGACGGTAGCCTGATTCCCTTGGGTCCCGGTGAATTCGTTTGTCTGCTGGGTGGAATGCTGCCGGTTGGTTGGTCGATACCTGGCAAGCTGATGTGGGACCGGAGTGATCGCAAATTTGTGTCATCCGGGAAGTCGAGAACGATACGTTTTTTCCCGGGACAACGGGGTGGCATGGATGTGGAGGTGAGCTGGTCTCCAAACTGGTTTTCCAGCGCCTCAATCCATGTGATAATATCCAGGAATTCACCCGACGGCATGCTTCAAGGAACCATGGAGGGTCCGTACGGGATCTTGATCAAGTGGATCGAGGTGTGATCATTCCTTGGAGTAGCCATGGACTCGGTAAACGCCCTCTTTTCTCGTGGGCTGGTATCTGAAGATCAACGCGTCATGCTTGCAGGTTTTTGCAAGCGATGGAATTGCTCTGGTTTCGAGGCGCTTATCGAAACCAACATGATTTCAGAGCGTGCCTTCGCGGATCTTGCCTCGGATATTCTGCGTCTGCCCCGTGTGCCGGATGTGCGGGGTTCGACACTGTCTCCAGACACCCTCGCATTGCTGCCATTCCCGTTCGCGAGAAGCCGCGGGTGCCTGGTGCTGGGAATGAGTGGCCCGGCCGATTCCCGGACCTTCCGTGTGGCTATCGCAAATCCGTGGGATAGCGAGACCCGGATGATGGTTGAGGACATGCTTCATGGTGAAGTCGAGTGGTTCATTGGTGAGCGTAGTCACATTATCGAGGCAATTGACCGGCTCTTTCCGCTGAGCAGCATCGTCCCCCATTTCTGGGAAGTTCTGGCGGTCAAGAATCATGACTGAGCTCTTGTCGGTTCGGGGTCTGATCACAGAATTCCCGGGTGATTCCGGACCGGTTCGCGCAGTCGACAATATTTCTTTCAGTATTCCCCGGGGCGGCACAGTTGGTCTCGTCGGCGAATCTGGTTGTGGCAAGAGTGTGACATCCTTGTCGATCATGCGTCTCGTGTCTCCTCCCGGGCGGGTTTCGGCGGGTGACGTCGTCTTTGACGGAATAAACCTGACGAATATTGCTGAGGACGAAATGCGGCGTTTCCGCGGCAACAAGATCAGCATGATATTCCAGGAACCAATGACCAGCCTGAATCCGGTTTTCACGATTGGTGCCCAGGTAGCGGAAGTATTCCGGATTCATCGAGGGTTGAGCCGTGACGCTGCGCGCATGGAAGCAATCGAGATGCTGCGGATGGTACGCATCCCGGCCCCCGAGACACGCGTCGATGAATACCCGCATCAACTTTCTGGCGGTATGCGTCAACGGGTCATGATTGCCATGGCATTGGCCTGCCGCCCCAAACTTTTGATTGCCGATGAACCTACAACTGCTCTCGATGTCACGATTCAGGCGCAAATTCTGGAGTTGATGTCTGCCCTGCAACGCGAGCTTGGCACATCCATTTTACTGATCACCCACGACCTCGGTGTCGTGGCTGAGGTCTGTGAGAGTGTGATTGTGATGTATGCTGGTCGTGTCGTTGAGAGAGCTCCCGTGAAATCTATTTTCATCACGCCCCGTCATCCTTACACCCGGGGCCTTCTTAACTCCATTCCCCGGCTCGGTCGCAAAGTCTCGAGGTTACCGGTCATCCAGGGATCCGTTCCCGCCCCAGGCAAATATCCACAGGGGTGCCGCTTTCAGGAACGATGTCCGCGGGTCCTCGACAAATGTCGCGTGGCAGAACCCGTGCTTGAGTCGTACAGCTCCGGCCACGAGGTTGCTTGCTGGAACCAGGAG
>RGVZ01000501.1 GCA_010029825.1 bacterium
AAAGCCCATAAGGGCGATATGAAGGGCGAATCGCAACGCGGCAGCACGCTCGCGTTCGGTACGTACGGCCTCAAGGCGACGGAACGTGGCAAGATCACGAGCCGTCAGATCGAGTCGGCCCGTATCGCCATCGTCCGTCACATCAAGCGCGGTGGTAAGATCTGGATCCGGATTTTCCCGGATCACCCGGTCACCAAGAAGCCGCTTGAAACCCGAATGGGTAAAGGTAAGGGCGGTGTGGAATTCTACATCTGCAAGATCCGCCCGGGTCGCATCCTTTACGAGATGGACTTTCCGGATGAGGCGTCGGCCAACGAGGCGTTGCGCCTTGCGTCGCACAAGCTGCCGGTCAAGTGCCGGATCGTGAAGCGTACGACGGAGATTTTCTCGTAACCCTCGACCCTTCGGGAATCGGGTGAGACGCGGAGTGAGGTCATGAAGACCGCTGAGTTTCTCAAGGATCTGCGCGGCAAGGATGCCGCGGAGCTGTCGAAGCAGGAAGACGCGCTTCGGCAGGAGCTGTTCAACCTCCGTTTCCAGCAGGCCATCGGCCAGCTCGAAAACACCGCCCGTCTGCGCCAGGTGAAGCGTGAGCTCGCCCGTGTGAAGACGGTCGCCGCCGCCAAGGCCTAATTCGGGACGAGCAGGGCACGAATATGAGCGAAAATAGCGAAAACACTCTGGAACGCCGCCGCAAGGTTCTGACCGGCACCGTGTACTCGAACAAGATGGCCAGGACGATCGTCGTCGAGGTCACCCAGCGCGTGATGCATCCGAAGTACGGCAAGTACGTCAAGCGTCGCCGTCGGTTCAAGGCACACGACGAGCTGCAAACAGCCCGCACGGGCGATACGGTGACGATCGCGTCGTGCCGCCCGCTGTCGCGCGACAAGACGTGGCGCCTCGTGAAGGTTGTCGAGCGCGCTCCCGAGTTTTAAGCCGGGTGAGCGCAGACCAGTGCGTCGCAGCCAGATAGGCGGCGCAGCTTCGGGTGTATGTAGGTTGCTTTCCGGGATCGCCCGGGCGGTGACAGGGAAATAAAATGATTCAGCAGGAAACCGTTCTCCAAGTCGCGGATAACTCAGGTGCCAAGAAGGTGCTCTGCATCCGTGTGCTCGGTGGTTCGCGCCGCAAATATGCGTCGATCGGCGACATCATTGTTGTCTCGATTCGCGAAGCGACGCCGGACAGCAAGGTCAAGAAGGGCACCGTGGCGAAGGCCGTGATCGTCCGTACCCGCAAGGAGATCGGCCGTACCGACGGGTCGTACATCCGCTTTGATGACAATGCGGCGGTGCTGATCAACAACAACAAGGAACCCATCGGTACCCGTATCTTCGGCCCGGTGGCCCGTGAGCTGCGCGCGAAGAAGTTCACGCGAATCATCTCGCTCGCGCCGGAAGTTCTGTAAGACGTTCAGTCAGTCGTTGGCGTCGGACGTCAGACCATACGGCGCGCTTGAGGAGAGACGGTTATGAACCGAGTTAAGAAGGGTGATACGGTCGTGATTATCGCGGGGCGGTATCGCGGCCAGAAGGCCAAGGTCCTTGAGGTCAATCTCTTTTATGGAGATACTGTAAAACAAATCAAGGTTAGAACCCACCTTGTACCATTGCACCAGTTCTTCAATGTTATTTTGAGAAAATGCAGCACCCATTCCTTCCAGTTTTCGCTGCAGCGTATACTTTCCCTCCTCAGCAATTTTTCTCTTTTCATCTTTTAGTGCATCACGGATACGCCCCTTCGCTTTAGATGTCACTACAAAATTGAGCCAGTCCTCAGATGCCTTTTGCTTGTTACTGGTGATAATCTCAACCTGATCTCCACTCTG
>RGVZ01000502.1 GCA_010029825.1 bacterium
GGCGATGTGGCGCACGCGAATCACTGGTCGCCCCCATGCCGAGGGCCGACCACGCGGTCGAGCGTCTGGCGCGAGACGACGCCCGTGCCCAGCGTGTAGCCGAGGAGGACGCACCCGAGCGCGATTTGGACCGTTTCGGCCGTCAGCGTGGTGCCCGCTGGCGCGGGGGCCGCGATGCCCGCCGCCGCCTTCGCCCCCGAGAGGGTGAGGAGCCCGCCGACCGCCAGAGTGAGAAATCGAACAAGGCTCATGCCCCCATCATGGCCGCCGCCCGGAGGGGAGCAAGCAAACTCTCATTTGGGAGTAGTTGGTGTCAGGGATGAGAGGGGCGAACATAGGCCCCCCCGCCCATCCGCAGACGCCGAATCCATCCCGCCCGCTCCAGTTCGGAGGCCGATCGATAGACCGTCGCCAATGAACAGCCGCACATGGCCGCCGCGTGCCGGGGGTTCCAGCGCCAGTAATACCCGTCGCCGTCGCGATAGTCGGGATCATGCCGCGCGAGGAGCATGATGTGGCTGTAGAGCCGGGGAGCATCGTATTTGAGTTCGTGGATGTGTTTCATGGCTTGACCTTCGCGGGATGCCTTACACCAAGAAAATCCGTTCCCGCTGCCCCCGCGTCCACCTGCCCAGAGGTACGCCCTCCTGAGGATCGGAGGGGATCACATTGTCCCGCGTCAATGTACCATTCGGGTTGATCATCCGCCCGTAGTACACATGCTGGAATCGCCCCTTGGCGAAGAGGCCGCATGTGACGAGGACCGGATAGCGCCCCGCCGCCTTGAGGATCGAGGCCCCCAGCATGGCCCGATCGTCGCAATCCCCCACCGCCTTCGCGCCGGGTTTGATCTGGCCGAGGAGCATGATGGGCGATTGGAGCATCTCCGACCCGGGAGGATCGGCGCGGAAACGCATCCCATGCCGCAGGAACATCCAGAGCGATGAATCGAAATCCGACGTTCGATCAAGCTTGGCCGCCACCCTGCGGACCTGCGGCGTCTGGCTCGCCCAGAGGACCATGGCCGCCATGGCTCCGATCGTCTGGTGTATCCCGTCGTCCCCCTGCGCGATCGGCATCCGCGCCCAGCGATTCAGAACCGTGCCGTGTTGAAACAGTAATTCCGTTGCCATTGGATTCCTTTCCTTCGATTTCTCGGGTTGCCGTCCGTTGGTTGATCCAGTCGATCGCCTTGGCGATGTCGCGCTTCGTCTCCGCCGGAGCGTCGAAGACCCGAAGATGATGGCCGCGTCGGTCGTCACAAACTCCGCCAGCCAAGCAAGCCCTCTATCGACGCATTTGGTGTGTTTGATCAATTGTTCTCCTTTGCGATGACGGCGAGTGTGTGATTCAGCCGACCGACGATCACGTCGAGGTACGCGAGCCCGGCCGCCATTTCATCGACCCGCTTCGACGTCCAATCGTGCATCTTCGCTTTCGCTTCCGCGTTGGCGATGTCGGAGACGGCAATAAGCCCGTTCCGGATGGCGCGGAAATCCGCTTCGTTGCCCCCCATCGTCATATTGACGAAATGCGTTTTCACGCCCCACCCCCTTCCGCGATCGCGTCGTCCGCAGTCGCAAACTCCGGGTCACCGTCGAACATCGATTCCGCCACCCGCACCGCGTAGGCGAAGATCGGATGATTCCGGCCGAACCCGAATTCCTCTGCCAGTTCCTCTGGGGGTGTGGCTTCGAGGTAGGCCCAGATCATCTGGGCCTCTTCGACCTTATCGATCGCCTTGGATATGATCATGGCGATGTCGGCCGGGTCGGTGTCGAGCATCTGCCCCATGACGATCGCTTCCCGCGCCTTGGCCTGGAGCGTTCC
>RGVZ01000503.1 GCA_010029825.1 bacterium
CCGGCAGCGCAGGTTTTAACGTCCGGTTGTCCTGCGCTCCGGCCGGAAATATAACCGTGACTGTTTCCAGGACTTCCGGGGACACAGATGTCAGTGTGACTACAGGCAGCTCCCTCGTGTTTACCCCGACAAATTACGCTACGCCACAGGACGTGGCCGTAAGCGCGGGGAATGATGCCGATGCCATTGCGGATACGGCGGTCGTTTCCGTCCAGGCACCAGGCATGGTGACCCAGACCGTCAACGTGACCGTGAGCGATGACGACGTGGTGGCGCCGGCTTTTGCTTCCACACCCGTCACCCAGGCTGTCGTTAACGCCCCCTATTCCTACCAGGCCGTGGCGACCGGCCAGCCCTCTCCTACATATTCCCTCACCACCACGCCTTCCGGCATGAGCATTCATGCCACGACGGGAGCGATTACATGGACGCCTGGTACCACTGGAAGTTTCAACGTCACGATCCAAGCCACCAACGGGTCCGTCCCGAACGCGACGCAATCGTTCAGTATTCAAGTGGCTGACGACCAGCCTCCCATCGCGGGCATGACCCGTCCTTATCCCGGCGAAATTGTGTCCGGCACGAATTCCGAGTGGTTCGGCGATGGCTATGACGACGTGGGCTGCACGCAGGCGCAATTCTATGTGGATAACATTTTGGTCTATACGAATTCAAATACCGGGAATCATTATCATTTCGGGGGCTCGCACCTCCTGTGGAACAGCACGGTTTACCCTAATGGTTCCCATCTCCTGCGCATGACCGTGACAGACACCGCGGGGCAGACGAGTAGCATCGAGCAGGAAGTCATTATCGCCAATGGCATCACTCCCCTGGAAGGCTGGCGCATCGCAAAATTCACCGAATCCGAACGTTCCGACAGTTCCATCAGCGGAGACAATGCGGACGCGGAGAAAGACGGATACGTCAACCTGCTTGAGTACGCCCTTGGACTGGAACCCAAGCAGCACCAGTTGCCTGCCCTGCTCCCCACGTCCTCCATCGAGAGCAGCTCCGGACAGAATTACCTGACCTTGCGCTATCGCCGGCCGATCAACGGCCGTCCCGATATCGCCTACACCGTGCAAGTCAGCGGGGACTTGATCAACTGGGCCAGTGGACCCTCCGCCACCACCAATGTCAGCATCACGTCGAATGGAGACGGCACGGAGACGGTCGTCGTGCGGGACAACACGCCGGTTGGCGGCAGCCGCGGCTTCGTGCGGTTGCTGATTGCCACACAATAATTGGAACGCGGAAGCCACGCCCCGCGATTCACGAATTTTACCGGATAACAATTAGCTTGGCCGGCAACGCCCCGGCCACCGCAGCCAGATTGATCGATTCCTTAAAGGTAACGAACCGTACGCCGTCCAGCACCGCCAATCCAAGCAAATAGAGATCGGTGACCTGGCACGAACCGAGGATTCTTTCGGACTCGAGGGAGGTTGTGTCTCGGAAACTCACCTCATCCGGCCAAAAATCATGGTCTCCATTTCGCACAAAACCCCGGAGCGCAGAGACCAGTTAGAACAGAAGCCGCTTCTTGACGGGGTGATAATTGGGATTTGCCATGATCCGGATCATTCCAATGTCCCGCAACCGCGGAACGTGAGTAAAATCCACATCGGTCCCGCCCACGCGTAACCTTAATCTCTATTCTCCCTTCGCCCTCTTGCGATCGGACCAAACCTTACAAATTCCCTTCATTCTTGAGAGAATATAGTACGTTGTCTGGCTCCTCACCCGCACCAACTGCGCCCCCACAATCTTAGGCACAAAATCACTCTCTAACTCCATGACCGCTTTCGGCGTCGTTCCCTCCAATCC
>RGVZ01000504.1 GCA_010029825.1 bacterium
GGATCGGCTGCGATGCGCTCGTAGTGACCATGCGGACGGTCTGCGTAATCATCACAACGGGCGTGCGAATTTGGATTGGGTACTGGAACGCACCACCAGTCGCCTCCAGATACGCCATGCCCGTATCGGCAATCTCGTAGGTCTGCGAGGACTCAAAGTGCTTGATGGCGTTTGCCGTCTGCGGAATGCCAGCGTCAGGCTCAACTGGCGTGGTCTTGGGATCTTCGGGGTTACCTACAGGGGCATCCTTGCTCTCATCCGTGACCGTGATTGTTGTGCCCGTGGTGGCATCCTCGGGGTTTGGGATGACATCCTGCACCAATGTCGGAGCGTTGCATGGATCCCACTCTAGAAAGGTGTTGCTCTCCAAATACACGCCACGCTGCGGGTAGGCGTTTACATACTTCGTCGAGCCGCCCGTATGCGGTGCGCTGAAGATTTGCTTCATCACAGCAGGGTCAACCTTGTCGGAACCCTGTCCCTTCGCCGTCACCTCTAGTTCAATCTTGTTGCGCGAGTAGATATTCGGCTCTCGCACCGTGATCGACTGAACGAAGTCGTTTGTGAAGTCGATTCGTGATTGTGCGGCCTCGTATGCAATCGCCAGCAACTGCTGCGGTGGCGTGTTTGGCTCGCCCTCAAAGGTGGCCTTGAAGGTCTTTGTTCCTAGCGGATTGTCGATGCTGCGCTGGTAGTCGAACGAGGCATCGCCCATCATCACCGGGTACTTGAGATCGCGCAGCACCAAGTGATCGTCGATTGCAAAGGTGAGATGGTGCAGGCTTGCGTCTAGCGTGAACTCCTGCTTGATGCGACGGAAGCCCGGTGCTGGCGTTCCCGCAACCAGTCGGCGGTATAGGTCAGGGCTGTTGCCCGTCGATGTTGCCTGCGCTGGCCCCGTGATGATTGTGTCCGGCGTATTGAGTGGAACTGTCGATGCAACCGTCTTGCGCGATACGGACAGCGTGCCGGAACGGCTCATCGTGATAAACCCAGCCTCGTCAATCGACTGGGTCACAATCATCTCAAACCGCTGCACTCGCGTATCGCCGCAGTTGAAGAAGGTGTAGGAGAACCCGACGATGATCGCGTTCCTATTGTTGCCGCCGATGATCTCGCTGACCGTCACGCTCGGGAGCGGGCCGTTGCGCGTGTCAGCAGTTGCGGTTCCCGAGTCCGATGACGATGCAAGTGCGACGGTGCTTCCATCATCAAACTTCAGCGACAGCGTGCCGCGAGGACGGTTCAAGCCCTGTCTAATGTCGGCGATAGTTCCCGTGAACGGATCGCTTGTGCTTTGAATTAGTCCCGTGCCTTCAATCGTGTGCTTGCGTCCGGTGCGGTTGAACGCATCGCCCTCGTATAGATTCTCGGTGGAGAATCGCGTCAACTTCACATTGTTGACCGTGTAGGTCGAGCCACCAACCGCATAGGTCAAAATCATGGATTCACCTTCGGCTTCTTCGGGTTGTATCCCGGCATGGTCGGGCCAGCCGGGACGAGCGCGGGAGTCAAAGTACCGCCGCTAGACAGAGCATTCAGCGTGTTGATTGCCCACTGGTTCGGGTTCTTCGACTGCTGCTGCTGATTCAGCGAGTTCAGAATCTGCCCGAGCGCACCGACAATCGTCAGCATGTTGAATCCGATGTTCGACAGTCCCTGCGAGAAGCCTGTGAGCGGGCCGGACAGATTCGTGAATGACTGCGCCAACCCGGCCACGAACACGGAGAACAGATTGGCCGTGAATGCAAGGGTCTGGAAAATGGTGATGATGAACTTCAATACTTGCGGGATGTACTTCGCCAACTCGTTGAGTCGTACCACTAAGCC
>RGVZ01000505.1 GCA_010029825.1 bacterium
CCATGCACCTGCAAGCATGCGGTTCCAGCGGCAACAACGATCCGGTTGCTTCATCGTATGACCCGAACAATACGGGCCAGACCTGGCAGGGTCCGGATGGCAGTGACTCCATGCGCTTTGACGACGCGGCCTGCCAATCGCAGGTGACCGGCGCCAACGCGGTTGTTGAAGCCGGGATCTTCGAATGGCATCAAGGCCAGATTCATGAATCCGTCGTCCCGTTGACTTCCGTGACCTCGGCCCCGGTCCTGGCCTCGCGCCACATCACGCGGACAACGTACGGACTGCGCGAGCGCGCCAATTGCGAATTGAACGGATCCCAGGTTGTCTGTCCCTCCGAATTTGATGTTGTTGAGCAGGCCAAGCCCCTCAAGATCTGCCGGGACCACGCCATGTTCCCGCGCACATCCCATGAGACCGTCGCGTTGACCGGCCTTTATACGTTGAATCACGCCTACGAATTCCACAACTCGCTGCCGTCTCGCGCGAACAACCTTCCCGCGACAGAGCTCGTCGTCCTGCCGCGCGTGGAAAGATCCTTCGCCGTGAGCAACGCCAGCGGCGGCAGCGATACCCGCGTCAGCCTGGTGACGGACAACCTGGCCTACGCTCCGGCGTACCGGTCGGGGCCGGCATTCATGATCTATCCGAAGAGCCAGAAAGCCGCCGAAAGCGGCCTCTGGAAAGACTTGTTCCTTTGGGAGGTTCCGTGGGCCTTGAGCCACGAGTTCGGTCACCACATCCTCCGGACCTACGCGCTGGCCGGGTCAAACAACCTGAGCCTCGGCCCGGATACAGGATCAACCGGATCCGGCAGGCTGGTCGCCGCGCCGCCCATGTTTGACTGGTCACGCGTTGGCTTCCGGGCCGGCTTGTCGATCTCATCGGTTCTTGGTTTTGACATGGCACTGCCATTCGGCATCACGATAGGCAACCCTTTCCAGTCGGGTGGGCGTTCCGTTGGACCGTCGTTGTATTGGGGCGCTGTGAACGAGGGTTTCGCGGACCTGTACGCGCGTTACACCCGCAACAGCGAGGACGGCCAGTTGCGCGGCGTCGACTGTTTCGCGAACTCGCGTGACGTGGAGTCCGCCAACTTCGGTGACGGTACGGCAAAGGTCTACGACGCACGCGTCAAATCGATCTTCCTTTCGACCCGGGAAATGGATGGCAGCGCGTCATGCTCTGCCCCGGATTTCCAGGGGATCCACTCCATTGGCGCGATCCTGGCCCATGGCGTCGATGCCGTCTTTGAATCCGTCACCGCCGATGCAGGGACGCGTCACGCCTTCGGTTCGGTCGAGGAGAAATCGATCTTCAAGGGGGACATGCTCCTGCGTTGGGCCCGGAGAATGGGGAACCAGATCCGTTCCGCCAACCAGGTCTCGCTGGGCTCGTTTGTCCGCGATGCTTTCATTGTCGCCGCGGAAACGCGCGCTTCGGTCGGTTTTCCGGCAGGCGAACTGGGCCGCGGCCAGTGTGTTGCCCTGCAGGCGATCCTGCCGGCCCTGGCCCCGGAGATCCTCGGCAATGGCGGCTTGCGCTGCGCCCCGTAATCCGATACAGGGGCACCGTCGCCTTGCAAGTATCTTAAGTCTCTACGGTTTGTTTTCTTTGGAGTTTCTTACGATGACCCAACTTCCAAAACAGACAATTCCTGTCGCCAATTTGCAGGACTACCTCTGCGCCGATCCAGCCCGGCGCCGCCGGTTCGTGGACACCATCGGCGCGGCGTTGCACGACCTGGGCTTTTTTGCGCTTGAAAATCATGGTGTTGACCATGGGTTGATCGACAAGGCTTACGGCCTGGCGCACGAATTCTTTGAATT
>RGVZ01000506.1 GCA_010029825.1 bacterium
TCGCGGCGGACGTGGTGCACGACCAAGCGCGTCGACCGCCTGCAATGCCGCCTCGATCTTTACGTCTGCGCGCACAATGCCCTTATCGAACTGAAATTACACGGAAAACACCGCCGGCGGCGGGGAATTCCGGACGGCGCAGGCGGCGCGCAAGGGGGATGGCCCCTTCAGCATTTGGCATTGGCCGCGTGAGGCGCAGTCAAGTCGAGCAGTTTAAAAAGGTAACCTCACGGTTTGCGCAGGACAAAGAAGCTGTTCATGCCCAGCTGAAATGTCCTGTATTCGGCGAGGAACCAGCCCGTTTCCTTGAGAGCGCGGGTCAAGGATTCGCGATCGTAGTAAATTTTGTGATCACGGATCTGCGAGGGGTCGATCAGCCCCATGCGCTCACTGAGGAACTCAAGGACTGGTTTGGCGGCTGGGGTCGGAACCGTCCCGCAGATGGTGGCGTCGGGCGTCGATAGCTTGTCCATGATTCTCAGGGTCTCATGGTGCTCGTCGGCCTCCAGGTGCTCGAAGCACGCAAGGGCGATGATGATCTCGACCGGCGCGATGTTTCCGGCCGCAACCTGATCCGCCAATTCAGCGAGTGATCCAAATCCCTCGATGCCCTCTGCCGTCGAGAACGGTTCGTCGCCGGCAAAACACGCGTCCACACCGCAGCGAAAAGTAACTCCCGTGCCAAAGGAACGCAGGGATTTGAAATCCGTACCACAACCGAAGTCGAGCACGCGTTTACCCGCGACGTGCCTCCTGACCTTGGCCGTACGCCACCAGGTCAGGAGGCGCTCCAGCGGCGCGTCCTGCGACGTCAACTTGCGCGCGACGGGACGCATCAACGGATCAATCATCATCCCCCCGTCATCCTGAGCCCCTCGTCATCCTGAGCCCGCAGGGCGAAGGATCCTCTCTTACCTCAAATCAAACCGGTCGAGGTTCATCACCTTGTTCCAGGCGGCGACAAAGTCGCGCACGAACTTGTGATGGCCGTCAGCGCAAGCATACACTTCCGCGATGGCACGAAGTTGTGAATTCGACCCGAAGATCAAATCCACCGCCGTTCCCGTCCACTTCACCTGACCTGACCTGCGGTCATGCCCCTCGTAAATACCCTCGCCTTTCGCGGACTTCTTCCACTCCGTCCCCATGTCCAGCAAGTTGACGAAGAAGTCATTGGTCAGCGCCTCAGGCCGTTTCGTGAAAACACCGTGGCTCGTCTTGCCATGATTCCCGCCCAGGACGCGCATGCCGCCGACGAGGGCCGTCATCTCGGGCGCCGTCAGTTGCAGGAAGTGCGCGCGGTCCAGCAACATTTCCTCCGCCGGCAACGTCTGCCCCTCCTGGACATGGTTGCGGAACCCGTCGGCCTTCGGTTCAAGGACCGCGAATGCATGCACATCCGTCATGTCCTGCGTGGCATCAGTACGTCCCGGGGCAAATGGAACATGCACATCGTGTCCACCCTTCTTCGCCGCCGCCTCAATCGCAGCGCAGCCACCCAGAACGATCACGTCCGCCATCGAGACTTTCATTCCACCGGTCAGCGACGCGTTGAAGTCAGCACGGACTTTTTCCAGAACGGACAGGATTTTCGCCAGTTCCGCCGGCTGGTTCACCTCCCAGTCCTTTTGCGGGGCCAGTCGGATGCGTGCCCCATTGGCGCCGCCTCTCTTGTCCGTGCCGCGGAACGTCGCGGCTGATGCCCATGCGGTCGTGACCAGTTGCGGCACTGTCAGGCCTGACGCCAGGATCTTCGCCTTCAGCGCCGTCATCTCCTGTTCGCCAATCAACTTGTGATCGACGGAGGGAACAGGAT
>RGVZ01000507.1 GCA_010029825.1 bacterium
CCTGACCCCGAGGGGAACGCGGCGGCGCGTGCCATGCGTCAAGCAGTTGAGATGGCTGGCGCACAATTGAGCGACGTCGTCCACATCAACGCACATGCCACGAGCACGCCTGTAGGAGACATCGCGGAATACAACGCGCTTCGCCGCGTTTTTGGCGATCATCTCGACGGCGTCGTGGTGTCAGCCACGAAGGCGTCGACCGGACACCTACTCGGTGGAGCTGGGGCAATCGAGGCACTCTTTACCGTGCTCGCGTTGCACCATCGAACGGCACCGCCCACGATTAACCTCGAAAACCAGGACCCCGAGATTGTGCTTGACGTCGCAACGGCACCGCGCGATCTTCCGCAAGGTGACATTCTGGCAATCAGCAACTCGTTCGGTTTTGGAGGGCACAACGCTGTTGCCGCCTTCCGAAGCTACAACTAGTTTTTCCTCGGCGCGTCAGCCAACTCGGTGGAGCCACGTGACCGATGATTCGTCGGCAACCTCACGAAACGTCTCAAGTTCTCGGTCCCAAGGTCCGCCCAATACGCGATCAAACTCCTCGCGGATGGACAGGATGTCATTCGTCCCGTTATCCATGAGCGACCGCAACCGATTCTCCGTCACGAGATAATTTCCTACCTCGTCGACGTGGACGTGAAAAGCGCCCAGCGAGGGCGTGTACACCCACCGCTCACCGGATTCACCCGAATCGCCAAACTCCGTCACTTCAAAGCGGATGCTCTGCCACCCGATGAGCGATGAGGCGATGAGTGATCCGGCTCCGTGAGGTGCAACCCAAGAAAACTCCGTGCGCACAGCGTCGGGAATGAGCGACTGCGGCCGCCACTCAAAATTTACGGGTAGCCCAATGGCGCGACCGACGGCCCATTCAATGTGTGGACCTACGGCCTGAGGAGCGGCGTGTACGCACACGACCCCCCGGGTACTCATTCTTGTCATCATTCCTGCCTTACCTCGTGTGAAGATTCGTCTTCCCCAACGACCTTCGAGGTGTACCGGCAACAACAATGCGCGTACTGAGTGTGCCATGCATCGACGCGATTCCGCAATTCTTTGGTTCCTCGCTTCAGTGAATTCACAGGTGAGTGAGATGGTCCAGTAATCTCGCTCTGACATCCGAACACGTCAGAGGAGAAGCCATGAGCGTGCGCGACGCGTTGACGGGCGTCCTCACGTTGGGACCGACATACGGCCACCAACTTCTTTTTGAGCTGCACACCCGACTCCCTCATCGAGCGGTCGTCAACCCCGGTCAGGTCTATGCGACTCTCAATCGAGTGCGTGCGTCGGGAGGGATCATCGACGGGGGTGTCACAGAGACTAACCTGCCGCTCTACAAACTGACCAGCGATGGGCAACGGGATGCGCACGCGTGGTTGCGCGGAGAAACTCCCATTGACGTGGGTGATTGGACGGAAGTCTTCGATGTCGTCCTCCTCGCTTTCACCCTTCCGCATGTTTCCGTCGAGGACACGTGCTACGGCCTCAGTGAGCAATTGAAAACGTGGAGCACGGTCGCCACATCGGGAGATGAGGACCGCCATCCCCTCATTGCAACAGGACGCGCACGCCATGCGGCGGCACTGCAGTTGTGGCTCGATGACGTTGCCCACGAATCTGCCGGACCAACACGCGTGACGTGGGGGTTCAACGAACAACGACCCGGCCGGGGTCGACGACCCAACCTAGTGAAGTAGCAGACCCGCCTTGTTGAGTACCTGCTTCTCCCCTGCCGTGATGGCAAACGGAAATCTATTTTGCGTCGGTGGC
>RGVZ01000508.1 GCA_010029825.1 bacterium
GTCGGGCTTGGGGAGGGTTCCATCCCAGTCAACTGGGCGGGGAGTTTCTCCCGCGGCGGCGCAATGGGGAGGTAGAGATCGCCCGCATCGTCATCAACTCAGTGACGAGCGATGTGACTTGCGTGTACGCCAAGCGAGGCAAGAGGCGTATTTACTACCGGGTGGTGGACGAGTACGAAGGGGAAACGCTTGACGATCGTGGTAGGCGTACCAGTAAGCACCCTTTGAGGTTAGGAGAGCTGGTCGATTTTTTCCTAGCAAGTTGGGATTTGCTTCGGGTCCTCGATGTGAACTTCTGGGAACACGCATACCCGCCAGGGAGGGTGCATGGTTTTCTAAACGTCATCAGTTCGGACTTCTACCCCAATTTCGGGGATGAGGTGCGCCGCCGTGTAAATGACTGGCTGGCACTGAAGCGCGGAGAATCCGTTGATGCCCTTGGTTCGACCGACGACCACGAAGACGAGGAAGACGGTGAGGAACAGTAATTGAGGGGGCAGCTAGCGATTCGGCCGCCCCCTCAAAAGCGTAACTCTCGTCATACAGAACCACCATGCGTCTTGGAAACCGTGTGTGATTCACCAGTCGAAGTTGGGTGTCGGTGTGTCCCGCTTTGCAGTGGGCATTTGCTGAGGACGATTATATGAGTGAATTTGACCAGAAATTAGACCCGCATGACTTGAAGCGATATGTTCTCGCTCAGAAAGATATCTACGCGCAGGTGCTCGCAGAGATTCGCGGTTGCCACAAGCGGTCACACTGGATGTGGTTCGTCTTTCCGCAATTCGATGGGCTCGGGCTCAGTTCACACTCGAAGCGCTTCTCCATAAAAAGCATCGCGGAAGCAAAGGCATATCTTGGGCACGGCGTCCTAGGGCCACGCTTGCTGGAGTGTTTTGAAGCGCTTATGGGGATTGAGGGTAGGTCGGCCGCCCAGGTATTCGGCTCGCCGGACGACATGAAGTTACGTTCATGCGCAACGTTGTTTGCAGCAGTAGCGCCTCCCGGCGCAGTCTTCGACCGAGCGCTCGACAAGTTCTTTGGCGGGAATCGCTGCGAAAAGACCATCGGCCTGATTTCCCCAAACGCCGAGGCGCTCCTCCGGAAATTTTAGGGGCGAGACGCAGCAGGCGCCGGCGCTCGGCCGGGAACATCTCGCGGCAAGGTCTCTACCTTTTTGGATTCCGACTGCAGTGGAACAGCGCGTAGGCGTCCGGCAGCTCGTGCTCAAGCGTCCGCAGCACTTCGAGCTCCGTGTTCATTCCGCCCTGACTATCGGCGGCTGGGAGCAAGTCGGGGAACAGCCTCGCCATTTATTCAGTTGTTGATTGGTGTGAGCCGGTTAGTTGATATTCTGCGCACTACAAGATTGACGCCATCAAGCTGGATGAATCCGCCCGCGAGATCGTCTACACAAGCTCCACTGCTCGACGCTTCATCTCGTCGTTAACATCAATGTAGGCCTGAGTGGTCGAGATCGAGCGATGCCCTGCCAAGCTGGCGAGGATCCGAACCGAGACCCCTTTGTTAGCGAGGTTGGTGATGAAAGTGCGTCGCCCCGAATGGCTACTAGCCCCCTCTACGCCCGCCCGGCGGTAGAGGTGGAAGAAGTGCTGGGTCAGCGTATTTGCCGAGAATGGCCCGGACCGACGAGTCAAGAACAGTGGGGTGCCGCGGTCGCGGCTATTGGCCTCCTCGAGGAAGTGTCGAATCTCATCACGCAACTTCTTCGGCAGAAACACGGTTCTGGCGTGCTTGCCCTTGGTGCGGTTGCGGTCTAGGTGGATTTCATCCTTCACTG
>RGVZ01000509.1 GCA_010029825.1 bacterium
CGTGCCGTCAATGTCGTTGCGGAGGTCGCACAGGAATCGACCAAATGCCTCTGGCGATGTAAAGCCCGTCTTGAGCGTATCGTGTTCTGCTAGGTAGCGCTGGAGGTGTGCGCGACAGGCGGCGCAGGGCAGCGTGTCGGGGAGTGCGGAAATGAGGTTCACCATGGCGGACATGGCCGCGAGGAGGGTGGACTCGTCTGCCGTGTTGTCGGCGGTCGGAAAGGTGAGGTACATGCTCTCGAGCACGTCCCAGAGACCCGAAGACCAGAAGCGCGGCGCAAGCGTGCGTGCAGCAAGATCGGTGTGTG
Source organism: bacterium (assembly GCA_010029825.1). Lineage (GTDB taxonomy): Bacteria > Bdellovibrionota_B > Oligoflexia > Oligoflexales > RGVZ01 > RGVZ01. The sequence continues at coordinate 309 of RGVZ01000509.1, forward strand.
CCATCGGTCGACAAGCCTTTCTCTGTTTATTGCATATATTTTCTCGCGTTCGTTCACCGATGCGCAAAATTGACGCGCACGCGTCTTTTGCTCGCCAGCATTCATGACGCTTTCGCGATTCGCATATATCCAATCATACGCAGTCCTATCCAATGACCTCTTCTTGCGCTGAACAGATGATGATGGACGACACGACGGCCGCCACTACGAGCTTTGCCTGGCCCGCCATGGAGCGCGCCATGAAGCGCGTGGTGAAGAACCACGTCGACGCCAATGTCAAGTCCTTTCTGCGCGTGGTCGCCGAGGAGTATCAGCTGGAGGAGGAACCGCTGGCGCGTTCGTGGGAGGCGTTTGCGACGTCCGCCGCGGCCGGAGCGCGCACTTCGCAACGTGTCGTCGTCACGGCCGCCACGACCGGCGTCAAGAAGAAGCGCGGCATGACGGCCTACAATCTCTTTTGCAAGATGGAGCGTCAAGCGGTCTTGGAAAAGTATCCAGGAACGACGAGCAAGGAGGTCATGAAGCGTCTCGGCGACGAGTGGAAGATGCTCACAGACGCGGACAAGGAGGCGTGGAAGCAGCGTCGCTTGGCACTGGACGCGGAGGAGGGGTCGTCGACGCAATCGGTTTCCCACGTGGCCAACGCGTCGGCGTCCGAAACGGCACCGCCACCGCCAACGCCGACGTCGCCCAAGTCGCCGCCACGCCCGAGCGTTCTCTTTACCGACACGGCGGCAACGACAGAAGAAGAGGAGGATGACTACTTGCAATCGTTCCAAACAAAACTGCAGCGAAAGACAGAGGAGCAGTTGCGCAAGTTGTGCCGCCGTTACGACTTGCCGTCGGGGTCGAAAGAGGCGATGATTCGTGTCATGATGGCTCGTGTGAGCGGGCGCTCGCCGTAATGACAAATCATCATCGTATCGTAGTATCGCATAGCATCATAGCATCGTAGTAGTAGCGTCGAGTAGCATGGCATCGCACGTCTTGATCAGGAAGAAAAGGAAAGAAACAAGATAGAGAAAACATGTCGTCGCCGTCGTTTCATTTCCTCCAACTCGTCGTCATTGGCATTGTCCTCTTGTCCGTGGTCACCACGGCGGGTGCACTATCGCGTGACCATGTCGTCATGCAGTTGAGCGCGTTTCAATCGTCGTTTTTGGGCATCCTGTTGCTGCTCCTTCCGATTCGGTCCTTATGGACTGATGCTGACCGAGTCCGTGGGTAGACGCGTGTGCGAACGTGCGGGGTCACACGGAAAGATGGTGCTGCACGCGGGTTGGAAGCAAAAGAGGTTGGCGGCGTCCGGTGGCGGCTGCTCCTGAACAAAGGGGCCGGGCTTTCGAATGTCTGCGTTGTAGCCCGCCTCGCGCTCCCACACGATGGGGTAGGGCGCCAATGCGCGGCCGCGGTAGAAGCGCGGGTAGGGCAGTTCGTTGACGTCCGTGACAAAGGGTTGAATGGTGCTGGCGGTGGGGAAAAAGACGACACCG
>RGVZ01000510.1 GCA_010029825.1 bacterium
TCAGCTGCCGCCCGCACAGGCGAGACAGCAGAAGTCGACCGCTGGGCGATGCTCGCCGGTCTCAAGTAATTTGTTAAGTATTCAAGGAGTTTAATAACATGTCAAAGGCATTCTCCCTTAACCACCTCACCGAGGGCATTAAGGATCGCAATAACAGCCAGGAAGGCGCCCGCCTCGTTGAGAAGTGGAGCCGCACAGGCCTCCTCCGCGGTCTCGACGGCACCAAGCGTGACAACATGGCCCGCCTCATGGAGAACCAGGCAGCTCAGGTCCTTCGCGAGGTTAACAGCCTCGGCGCAGGTGGTGGCAGCACCTCTTCATCCGGCGACATCCGTGGTTTCGCCAACATCGCTTTCCCCATCGTCCGCCGCGTGTTCGGTGGTCTTGTGGCAAACGAGCTCGTCTCCATCCAGCCCATGAGCCTTCCATCCGGTCTCCTGTTCTACTTGGACTACACCTACGGCACCAACGTCGGCGGTGACACCAACCTCCAAACCGGTGCATCAACCCTCGCTCAGACCTACACCGCTGGCAAGTCCATCTACAACAACCCCACAGGTAAGGGCATCCGTTCCGGATCGCTCGGCGTCGGCGGTCAGTACGACCTCGTCGGGACCTCCTACTCACAGGTCCACCAGAAGAATGCTGCAGTCCAGCTCTGGGCATCAGGCGCATTCCACACAGCAGGTGGCGCCAACTCAGCAACAATCGTTGCCGGTCAGGCCGCCTTCGCAACTGGAACAGACGGCAAGCTCGTTGGCTTCGACCCACAGATCACCAATCTCATTGAGGCCAACAGCGGCGGCCCAGGTGCAACTACAGGCGATGGCGTCTTCTCATTCGCCGTCCTCAAGACCACAGGCTTTACCAACATCGATCCAACACAGGTGAAGGACGTCTCTCTCTTCTCCTCGACCGCAGCAGCATCACTCGGTCTCGGTACAGTCGGTGAGACCATCCAGGGCGGGTCAAACCTCCTCAACGTCCGTCGTCTCAACCAGCTCGGCACATTCAGCGGCGGCGTGTTCACTCCTAACCCACTCGTTGATGTAACATCAGGCACCGCAGCAATCCTCACTGTCGTGTCAGGCGTCATGATCACGAACGTCGGCATTGCAAACCTCACCGCTTCATACGTCATCTCCGACGCATTCAGCGCTGACTCTACCGATGCATCGGCTCTTACCGTTCCAGTCTTCGAGTCTGACTTCGGCCTCGGCAACGGCCCACAGCCAATCATCCCCGAGATCGACATCAAGATCGAGTCCATCGCCGTCACAGCTACCACTCGTAAGCTGCGCGCTCGTTGGTCACCAGAACTCGCCCAGGACCTCAATGCTTATCACAGCATGGATGCCGAGGTCGAGCTCACTCAGATCCTCTCCGAGCAGATCGCTCTCGAGATCGACCGCGAGATCCTCAACGACCTCCTCGTCCAGGCTAACGGCGCCAACTACTACTGGTCACGTGCACCAGGACGCTTCGTCAACAAGGTGACAGGCGCCGAGGTTCTCCAGGGCACCAACGCTCCCGGACCCCAGTTCACTGGTACCGTCCGTGAGTGGTACGAGACCCTCATCGAGACCATCATCGACGTCGCAAACGAGATCCACCGCAAGACCCTCCGTGGTTCGGCCAACTTCATCGTGGTTTCACCCGATGTCGCCACCGTCCTCGAGGCTTCGGTGCTCTACAAGCCCAGCTACAGCCTCGACGGCCAGGGCCAGGTCGGCAGCGGCTTCTCGATCGGTGCAACACCCATCGGCAGCCTCAGCAACCGCTTCACCGTCTACAAGGACCC
>RGVZ01000052.1 GCA_010029825.1 bacterium
GTTTGAGAAACGCGCGACGGGACCTTACTCGTTCTACTTCTGGACGATGGTATTCTGTAACTGCATCTTCCCGTTGGCGTGGTGGTCAAAGCGGATCCGCAACAACATTGCGGTCTCGTTCGTGATTGCCGTCCTCGTCAACGTCGGCATGTGGTTCGAGCGCTACAACATCATCGTCTCGAGCCTTGCGGAAGATTTCCTTCCTGGTTCGTGGGGGCATTTTGAGCCGGGACTTTGGGAGATCGTCATCACGACCGGCAGCTTCGGGTTGTTCTTTGTGTTCTTCCTGCTGTTCTGCAAGTTCTTCCCGATCATCTCGCTGTCTGAGATCAAGTTGATCATGCCGAAGCCCCTTAGCAATGTTCATGGCGGGGGTCATGGCGGCGCGCACTCTCACGCGAAAGGGCACTGAAAATGAGCACGACGACCTTGATGAGCACAAAGAGCGACGGCATGATGGCCGTGTTCAGTTACCTTGACAAGTTCTGCGACGCCCTCGAGAAGGTCCGGGACCGTTCCGATTTTCACGGCTTCGAGGCGTTTTCCCCGACCTCCTACCATGAAATCGAGCACGCGATGCACTTTGACCCGAGCCCGGTTCGCAAGTTCACGCTGGCAGGTGGCTTGACTGGTGTGATGACGGGTTTCGCTTTGGCCCTGGGCCTTGATTACAACTGGCCGATCATCGTCGGTGGCAAGCCTGCCGGGGCCTTCTCAATCCCGGCTTACGTGGTCATTGGTTTCGAACTGACGATTCTGCTCGGCGCGATCTCAACGATCGCCGGGATGTTGATCATGGGTCGCATCCCGAACCCGAAGTTGCGCGTTCTGGACAAGCGCACGACGGATGACAAGTTTGCCATTTATGTTCCCGGCGCGTCGGTTGATGGTCCGCAAGCGAAGCTCCTTCGCGAGCTCGGTGCGGAAGAGATCAACGCGACCCAGGCCCCGTGAAACAGACCACTGTGTAAAAGGAGTTGCCACGATGCAATCCCGGATTCTCAATCAAGTGACAAGACTCGCGGTGGCGGCCGGCTTGGCGTCGGCACTTACGTCCGGCATCGCGTGTACCAAAAACCCTGACCAGACCAAGTTGCAGTACGTGCCGGACATGGCCGATGGCGCGGCTCTGAAGTCGCAACGCGACTTCCTGCAGCCGCCTGAAGGTGCCGTGACCCGTAGCGCGATCCTTTACCCCGGTTCAATTGAAGAGTCGGAAAAGGTCCTCGACAACCCCTTACCGGCCACGCCGGAAAACCTGGCGGCGGGAAAAAAGCTGTGGAACAGCTACTGCATCCCTTGTCACGGCGTGAAGGGTAACAGCCAAGGTTCGATCACGGACGTGTATCCGGCGCCGCCCAACCTGGTCGACAAGGACTATCCGGCTCACAAGGACGGATTCTATTTCCACAAGATGACCTTTGGCGGAGCGATCATGCCGGCATACGGCCATGCGATCGCGCCGCAAGAACGATGGCAGATTGCCCACTACATCCACGAATTGCAGAGGGCCGCGAGATGAATACGAATCAACTTTTTGAGCAGCGCAAGGATCTTTTCCTGAAGCCATCGACCAACGTGCGCGGCGCGATGGTGTTTTGCCTGATCGCTGGTCTGGCGACGGTCGCCTACGGCATGTTGGGCGGGATGCAAGAACGCGTGTGGGGCAGCTTGTTGCTGAACACGTTCTTCTTTTTCGCGATTGCGCTGGGTGGCAGCGTTTTCGCCGCGATGCAGGACGTCATTGGCGCGACTTGGGGTCGTCCAGTCATGCGGATCCATGAGGCATTCACTGGGTTCATGGTTGTCGCGGGCGCGATTTTCCTGGCGTTTTTCGCGGCCATAAAATTGGACCTGGCGCACGCGCGAAACGTGTACTCGTGGATCAAGGACCCGGCGTCCGTTCACCACTTCTGGGGCAAGCGCTCGTGGCTGGTGGAGAACTTCATGCTCATCCGTGACAGCGTGGCGATCATGGCCATCATCGCCCTCGCGCGCTGGCAGATCGGGATGAAAGTTCGCCGCGACAAGATGTTTGTCGAAGGCAAGAAGGACGAGGCGCTGCACTTCGGCAAGGAAGTCCAGGCGAAGCTGCGCTACTGGAGCGCCCCGATCCTGGTCGCGTACGCGATCCTTTTCTCGATGTTGTGCTTTGACATGCTGATGTCTCTTGCTCCGACGTGGTTCTCAACCCTGTGGGGTGGCTGGAATTTCGCGATCATGATGCAGACGCTCATGGCATCGTTGCTGATCGCGATGTTCGCTGTGACACACACCGCGGTCGGTTCCGTAATCCAGCGCCAGCAGTTCCACGACGTCGGAAAGATCATGCACGGTTTTACGATCTTTTTCGCCTACCTGACCTACGCTCATATCCTCACTTACTGGTACGGCAACGTTCCGGAGGAGACGGAGTATTTCATCCACCGCCTTCAGGCCCCGTGGCTGTACATCGTGATCGCGGCGCCGATCATGAGTTTCCTGATTCCCCTGTTCGCCTTGTTGCCGAAGATCAGCAAGTGGACGCGCGGTATCACGGTTCCATTGGCGTCACTCATCCTGTTCGCCCAATGGCTCGCGTATTTGCTGGTGGTTCAGCCGCAGGTGGTTCAGGCGTCGGCCTGGAAGGGTCCGTTGGTTGAGCTCGGAGTCGGACTCGGCATCCTCGGCGCCTTCATGCTGACTTTCTTCCGCTTTGCCGGTCAGAACCCCATGGTCGCGGTGGCTGATCCGTTGTTGCCGGAAGCGATGGGGCAGGGTCACCACTGAGGGATGGATTTCGAAGAGTTAACCGATCAGCGGTCCGTGGACGTAGAAATACGCCAGGGCCGCTGCTGTTATTTTGACCAGAAGGCCGATCGTCTGGAACGAAATTTGGTGCAACATGGCGACCTCGCGTGCTAATGTTCGCCCCGTTGGGGTCAAGCCAACTCCGGGTTTCTCGGAGCATCCGCGGGTTCCTTGAGCAGAAATTTCCGCCCGGCGATGAGGCTAACTCTTCAACATCCTGTAATAATTATGAATTTTTTCGGAGGAGTCCATGTCTATGCCAGGCTTTTGGGAGCTTATCCTGATCCTCGCGGTTGTGACCTTGCTCTTTGGCGGCAAGAAACTGCCTCAATTGGGCGGCGCTGTGGGTGAGGCTATCCGCAACTTCAAGCGCGGTGTGAAAGACGAAGACACCCGCCAGCTCGAAGCATCCAACAATTTGTCCACTGATTCATCCAAGCAAGCATGAGCGAAGGGTCTGCCCGAGGGCCTGTCCACACGACGACTGGCGAGCCCAGCCTCGACGCCACTGGCGGTAGCAAGGGCAGTCTGCTCGGCCTCCTTGGAACCCGCAAGCTCCTGTTTGTCACGGGAAAAGGGGGCATCGGAAAGACGCTTGTCTCCGTTGCCCTGGCTCAAGCGGCCGCGGCCACCGGCCTTAAAGTCCTGTTGGTTGAGAGTTCCTCGCGCGACCAGATCGCGCCGCTGTTTGGCCTGGATCCCGTCGGTCACCACGAGACCGAAGCGGCCAACGGGATCCGTTGCATCAATCTGAATGCCGCCGGTAATTTCCGCGAATACATCACCAAGTATCTTGGCCAGACAAAGCTCTTTGAAACGGTTCTCAGCCACCGGGTCGTGCAGAGCTTCTTCAGCACCATCCCTGGCCTCGCCGAGGCCATGATGCTCGGCCGCCTTTACTACACCTGCGACGTCCGCGACGCGGACAACCGGCCCGATCTCGTCATTTGTGACAGCCCGGCGTCAGGTCATTTTCTTTCGTTGATGACCACTCCAGACGCCATCGTCGGTTCCGGACTGGCTGGACCGATCCTCCGGGATACGGGGAAAGTCAGGGACTTCCTGCGCCGCAACCAGGACGTCGGCGTTATTTACGTGTGTACGCCAGAGCCTCTCGTCGTGAGTGAGGCTGTTGAGTTCCTGCCCGAGATCCAGGAGAAATCCCCTGCCGCCCTTTGCGGCGTGATTGTCAATCGCATCCCTCCTCTGGCGTCCTCCGGGTCTGGGTTCGGCCCCGGCGATTCCATGCTGGTTGACTACCTTCGCGAGCGATCTGCCAAGGCGCAGGCAGCCCTGGATCAGTTGCGGGTGTCGATCAAAAAGTTTCCGGGTATCATGTTCATGGGCCTGCGGGACCTGGGGTTCGTTGACGATCCGCTGCCTGCCGATTTTTACCGGACTTTCTTGACGGAAGAAATCCTCGACCAAGGTTAAACGTGAGCAGCGCCGGATCCGCCAACCAATCGCAGCAGCAACCGGGCGCATCCGAAATCGATGCCTTGCTGCGCAACAAGAGCATCATTGTCATGGTCGGCGCGGGTGGTGTTGGCAAGACAACTTCATCCGCGCTGCTCGCGATTCGCGCCGGGATGTCGGGCCGGCGCGTCGCGCTGCTCAGCATCGACCCGGCGAAACGTCTCGCGAGCGCCCTTGGCATCGGACTCGGCCATGAGATGAACGCCGTCGCGCTCAAGAATCCAGCCCCCGGTGGATCGCTGCATGCCGCCATGCTGGACCAGAAGGCCGTATTCGACCGCATGGTCCGTACGCACGCGCCCAGCGACAAGATCGCGGAACGCATCATGCGCGACCCGCTCTACCGCGCGGCCTCGACCAATCTCAGCGGGCCTCTGGAGTACATGGCCCTGGCGCGACTTCAAGAGCTGGCGAGCGACCCGGCTTTTGATCTGGTGGTCGTGGACACGCCGCCCGATACCCACGCGCTCGATTTCTTGAAGCGCCCGAATGTCCTCGCCGGGTTCATGGAAAATCGCGTCATGATGTGGATCATCAAGCCCGTCCTCGCGATGGGCAAGCTGGGCATTGGCAAGATCCTCGGCGCCAGCGAGAAACTGGCCGGCGGTGTCGCCAGCGTGACGGGTTTCGGCGCCCTGCGTTCGTTTGGCGAGTTCCTTTTGCTCATGCAGGAAGTCATCGAGGGTTTTCACAAGACCGGCGAGCAAGTTGTCGCCACCTTGCAACACAAGAAGACAGCATTCATCCTGGTTGCGGTACCGACGCGCGCCGCGGAGCGTTCGGCCGTATTCCTCGCCGATCAACTGGCCGACATGGACTACCGCGTGGATGGCCTCGTCATCAATCGCTGCCTGCCGGGCACCTCGCAGGCCGGTGCTGCCGGGGTCATCGACTCCCTGGCATCGCGCGCGCGTGATTTCGTCAAGGTCCGCATGTCAGGCGAGGAGAAAGTCATCCAGAACCTCCTGAAGAACCTCTCGTCCTCGCGCAAGAAGAGCCGCCTGGTCGTCAAGATTGACGACCAGGGCGCTGATTTTCACGACATGGACGGCCTCACGCGTCTCGCGCGGTCTTTTTAGGGATTTTCCATGCAGTTTGCCCTGATGCTGTTGCTTGGTGTCCTTGCCGGAGTGCTGTCCGGGCTGTTCGGTATCGGCGGTGGACTGCTCATTGTCCCGGCGCTCGTGATCCTGTTTGGCTTCGCGCAGCAAACCGCCTCCGCGACGTCACTCGTCGCGCTGCTTTTTCCGGTCGGCGCCCTGGCTGTCTGGACCTACTGGCAAGAGGGCAAGATCAGTATGGCGCATGTGATCGCCGGCTGCGTGATCGCCTGTGGCATGCTGCTTGGCGGGTTGATTGGCGCGCGAATCGGGGTCTCGCTCGATCCGGTGGTCGCGCGCAGGTCGTTCGCGATCTTCCTGGCGATCGTCGCCGTTAAAGTATGGTTTTCTTGATCATACGCCGGGAAATTTCAGGATTCTCCCAATACCGGAATCTTGCGCCTGACAGGCCCGTTGCTGGCCTTGGCCCGTTGAATGACCGATAATTGATTGGGGAAATCCCGTATTTTCCCCGTTTCAATCATCGCGGTGATTCATGCCAATCCGTACCGCAGAAATCGCTGTGAACTGGCTCGGTGTCGAGACGACGGCCCGCTTGATCGAGTTGGGCAGGTTTTTCGTCTACGTCGCGGATGTCTTGAAGCAGACTTTTCGTCACCCGGTGCGGACGTCCCTGGTCTTTCAACAACTTGAGTTCATCGGCAACCAGTCGCTGAACATCATCCTCATGACCGGGTTTTTCACAGGCGCCGTTTTTGGGCTGCAAATTGGCGGTATCTTCCAGATCTTCAAGGCCGAGGGGCTCATGGGCGCCGCGACGGCGAAGGCGCTCACGCGCGAGCTGGCCCCTCTCATGACGGGATTTCTGATCTCCGGGCGTGTCGGATCCGCGATGACTGCCGAGATCGCCACCATGCGGGTCAACGAGCAGATTGACGCCATGGAGGCGATGGCCGTCGATCCGGTGAATTACCTCGTCGTCCCGCGTTTTATCGCCTCCGTCGCGATCATCCCGATGCTTTGCATCGTGTTCATCTTCATCGGCGTCATCGGGGCATACATGACCGGTGTCGGGATTTTCCGGGTCGACGTCGGAATCTTCATCGAGAAGATGACCCAGATCGTCAACACGACAGATATCTGGAACGGCCTCCAGAAGTCCTTCGTGTTTTCGGTCCTGATGTGCCTGATCGCCTGCCGGTACGGTCTGCAGGCCTCCGGTGGCGCGAAGGGAGTCGGTGTGGCGACGACCAATTCCGTCGTCGTCAGCCTGCTGGCGATCCTTGGATGCGACGTGGTCATCACATATTTGCAGGTGAAGTTTTGATCGAGTTCAAGAACGTGCGGAAAGCGTTTGGCAAAAGGGTCGTCCTGGACGACCTGGACCTCGTCATTCCGCCGGGCAAGATCACGTTCATCATCGGCAAGTCGGGCGAAGGAAAATCGGTGACCATCAAGCACCTGATGGGTCTGATGCATCCAGATCACGGGCAAATCATCGTGGATGGCGAGGACATCACGTCGCTCGACCATGAGCAACTGCGTCTCTACCGGCGCAAGTTCGGGATGTTATTCCAGAATGCCGCGCTTTTTGACAGTTTGAGTGTCGGCGAGAACGTTATTTTCCCGCTGCGCGAGCACTCGCGGATGCCTGTGCCATCGATGCTGGAAAGGGTGGAAGAGGTGCTCTCCCTGGCCGGGTTGCCGGGCATCCAGCACAAATATCCAACCGAGTTGTCCACGGGCGAGAAGAAGCGCGTCGGCCTCGCGCGCGCGCTTGTCACAAAACCAAAATTCCTGCTTTATGACGAACCTACCACGGGGATGGACCCCCTGGTTTCCGAGATGATTGACGGCCTGATCGTCCAGGTGAACCGCGATGTCCCGGGGGTTTCCTCCATCGTGATCTCGCACGACCTAAAGGCCGCCCTCGCGACAGCCGAAAACATAGTGATGCTTTATCAGGGGAAAGTGGCCCTCGCGGGTCCCCCGGATGAGTTCAGGAAGACGAAGGATCCGGTTGTGCGCCAGTTTTTCTCGGGGCGTGTCGAAGGACCGATGGAATTCCTGTAACGCGGCGAAAACAGTTGGCGGACGTTGCAAACGTCAGGAGTCCGGATAAACGCGATGAAAACGCTTGGCACAGAGTTCAAGGTCGGACTCTTCACGCTGGTGGCGCTTTCCACTCTCGTTTACATGTTTTTTGTCCTGAGCCCGGACAGTTTCGAGTCGGGCAAGCGCAACAACTATTACACGATCCTCAGCGACGCGGCCGGCATCATTCCCAAGACCCATGTCAAGACCAACGGCGTGATCATCGGGAAGGTCAAGGACGTGCGCCTCGACGTCAACATGACGCGGATCGACATGGAAATTGACATGAACGTGAAGATCCCGGTTGGATCGCACATCGAAGTGCGCACCCGCGGGCTGCTTGGCGACGTGTTCCTGGAAATCGTCCGCCCCGAGGATAACGGTCAGTACATTCCGAAAGGCGGCATGATTCCCAAGGCCGAGGGAACAACGGACATGCAGGCTGTTTTGGCCCTCGCCGGCAGCATCGGCCGTGACGTCAAGAAAATCACCGGCGTCCTTGCCGAAGTGATGGGATCCGATGACGGCAAGAGGAGTATCGGCGAGATCCTCGAGAACGTCCACGACGGGACGTTCGATCTCAAGAAGACCCTCGCGGCCCTGCGCGGCGCTGTGGGTGACCGCCCCGAGGACATGAGGAACATCGTCGCGAACATCAAGGAGTTCACGCAGGGCCTTCGCGAAGTGATGAACGAAGGCAATCGCCAGAAGTTGCGGCACATCATCGCCTCGTTTGATGAGTCCATGGCAGACGTCAAAGGCGCGTCGAAAAACATCCGTCTCATCTCGGAAAAAGTTGAGCGCGGGGAAGGCACGATCGGAAAGCTGCTCTCGGACGAGTCCACGATCGCGGAGATCGAGGGCGCCATCAAGGACCTGCGGGAGGTCCTGTCGCCCGTCAAGAAACTTGAAGTCGGGGTCGAGTACCGCGGCGAGTTCCGCAACGACAACACGGGGCAGAACTATTTCAACATGGTCTTCCGCACGCGCCCGGACCGTTACTATTTGCTTGGCGCGACGGATGTGCAAAACGAGCAGGTCGACCGTACCACCAAGACCATCACCGAGGAACCCACGGTGGATGACGATCCCACGACGACGCAGACGCGTGAAATCATCCAGGACCGCAAGGCCCTGCGCTTCAACTTGCAGTTCGCGAAGCGTTTTGGTCCAGTGGGCTTGAGGTTCGGCCTGTTTGAATCGACTGGTGGCATCGCGTCAGATCTTTACCTGTTCCGCGACCGGTTGCGGCTCAGCGCCGAGGTCTTCGACTGGAAGACCAAGGACAACGAGTATCGCCGTGTCGCGCACATGAAGGCCTACGCCAGCGTCCTCTTCTTCAACCACGTCTCGGCGATCGCCGGCGTGGACGACATCACCAGGCTGGATCCTGTCACTGGCAAGGAGCACAAGGACCCGAAGTACTATTTCGGGGCCGGCCTGAGCTTCAACGACAACGACTTGCGCAGCCTGTTCGGGGCTGCCGCGATCGCTCGCTGATCAAATCAATCGATAACATGCTGTAATCATTATTATTTTGTTAAAATGTGATATTTTAATGATTTTAATAAAATATAATTGATTTTAATAAAATAGATTGATATAAAAAGATCGTCGAAAGTCGGGTTCTGCCCCGGCTGGAGGCAAGTTGTTGTCGAAGCGGAAGTTCTTACAGCTGAGTTGTGACGGAGAAGCGGATCATGAACCACAGCAGACCACAGACCGTACTTGTAACCGCAACCAAAGTGCCACTCATCCTGGCCACCCAGACGGGCGTGACGCTTTCGAGCACCCGCCTCAAGCGCAAGAGACGCTGGGAAAAAGCCGATTACCTGAAAATCCTTTTGCCTGCGCTGCTGGTCGCGGCGCTGGTCGCCTTGAAATCCCATGTCGCTTTTGGCGCGGAAACCCCTGACATCAAGATCACCGCGCCGGCTGGCTGGGAAGTGACCCAGGGCATGGCGGGCGCGAGCCTCGTCATGCAGGAGCCGCAGGCTGACATGGGCGCGATTGAAAAGGCCGCGGCCAAGACCGGCCAGGTCCAGACGACTTTCCGTCGCAACATCACGGTTGCCGCGATCCAGAAAGGTTCCCCGATTGACGAGCAGCGCGCGACCGGGTTGAAGGCCGAGCTTGAGAAGCGCTTTGGCCAGAGCGCGGGCGTGCGTGACTATCAGGTGACCGAACACAAGTTTTTCAACTACCGCGGCAAGAATGACGGCCTTGTGATGTATTCATCCCTTGTCCTGAGCAACGTGCCCGTGATGCAAATGCATATCCTCGTTTCTGGCGCCGAGAAGCAGTACCTGCTGACCTACACGGACCTGGCGTCCTCGATCACGAATGCCAACAACCCGGCATTCGAGGCGGCATGGAACTCGATGGTTTCCGTAGAAGTGGAAGGCGCCACCCCGCAGCGTTTTGGAGAGAAGGAAATGGCGATGGCTGGTTCTGCCGGCGGCATCGTGATCCTGCTCGCGTATCTTGTGATCCGCAGGTTCACCCGGGCCGGCCGAAATCCGGTCCGCGAAGCCGACATGATGCTGGCCGAGGAAGCCGGTGCGACCAACAAGTCATCGGACTTCATGCTCGGCAGCTCGCTGGCGACCCTGCCCGTCGCGTGGGATTTGAGCGGCAAGGGCGTCAGCGATGACGGAACCTTCGACGCCCCGGCGATCAGCTCGATCTCGAACTTCTGACCGCGAACCCGTTCCAGGAAGAAAGCCCGCCTGACCGGCGGGCTTTTTTTTACTGTTTTTCGCACATCCTGGTCACCGTGTTGAAAACCTCGTCCGACGCGCAAGATCCGGGTGAGGTCACCACGTCGACATCGCCGCTGTTTCCACCACCATTGTTTCCGCCAGGGCCACTCTCGAGCCGCGGGACCGGGACGATCTCGATGGCGGAGAGTTTCACGTTGGCGTCAGGGAACCCATCAAAGGAACTTTCGACGACCCGGCCCTGGTACTTCTGGCCGATCCCGCCCGCGCTGATCCACAGGTACTTGCAGGCGTACCTGGTGTCTCCCCGGGCCTCGATCGTGAACGTGAAGGATTTATTCGACGCGCCGGCCGGATCCGCGTACTCCGCGACATTCGCGACGCGGGGATTGCAGTCAAGCGAGGCCGTGACCGGCGCGTCGTTCGCCGCCGGGGTGAAGATGACTGGAACCTGCAGCGTGAATGTCTTGCCTGGCTGACGCGGGATCATGCGCTCGAACAAGGGTTGCAGGTTCGCGCTGGCGATCAGCTGGCCACGGGCGTCTTCGCCGATCTTGAAGGCCTTTGCCCAATACAGGGTTCCGGGCTCGCCGACAAACCGCAGATCCGCCGACTGGTAAAGGGCCCGGACCTTGAGGTCACAGAGCTGGTCACGGAAGAACTTGTCAGACTGGAACAGGATCTTGCCATCGGCCTGCGGCGTTCCGTTGGTGGTCTCGGCGCAGCCCGACAACTGGTAAGCCACAGGGAACTGGGAATTTGACTCCGCGGCGGTAGCCTCCAAGCCGATTGGCGAGACAACGAGCTTCGCGGCATCCAGCCTGATCCGCCCGGCGCGACGGGGAGTCCGGCAGGCCGCGAGGGTGGCTGTGAGCAGCAGCGCAAGGGCCAGGAATCTTGCCACGCTTGGATTGATCGAGTCGTTCACGTCAGGGTCCTCCCCCGGGGATGTATACGGTCAATTGTACTGGCTTTGTGGTCTGCCCTGATTCTATCATGCGAATCTGACATGTGGGCATATGGTGCGTTCCCTCTTACCTGACGCAGAGAGACCGGTTGAAGATGAGCGACAAGAGCAAAGCCCAGTCGACGACTGGCGCCACGAACAAATGGTTCTGGGACCTTCTGGATGACTACTTGTCGAAGCAGGCCCTGAAGCAAACCCGTCAGCGCAAGATCGTGGTCGAGGAATTCCTGCGCCTCGACCGGCACGTTGACGCCGAGGATCTGTTCAATATCGTTCGCAAGAAGGACGCGAAAATCGGACTTGCCACTGTTTACCGGACGCTGAACCTCCTGAAGGAGGCCGGGCTGGCGGACCAGAAGTCGTTCCGTGACGGGCGTTCCGTTTTCGAGGTGCATCGCCCGGACCAGCATCATGACCATTTCATTTGCGTCGACTGCGGTAAAGTGGTCGAGTTCGAGAACGAGGAAATTGAGGCTCTTCAGGAAAAAGTCGCGGAGCAGCTAGGCTTCAAGTTGGCGGGGCACCGTCTGGACCTGTACGGCCGCTGTGTCAGGCGTGACTGTGAAGTGGCTGGTAATTACCGGCCCTGAAGGGACTGGAAGGCCTTGAACGAGTCGCTCCAGATTTTCCCCGACGCGGCTCCGAACGGCTCGTAGGATTTCACCGCGAACCAGGTCAGCACGATCGTTGTCCCCAGCCAGAACAGTGTCTGCGCGGCGAGGCGGAAATTGCGGTCGTTGCGCCATCTCTGGCGCATGTCATCCAATATTTCAGCGGTTATCTTGGCGGCGTCGATAAAGACGTTGGTGAAACCTTCAGATGGCTCCGCAGATGGCTCTGTAGATGGCTCTGTAGATGGCTCCGTTATCTCGGGGCCAGTGGACCGGACCGGGCGCAAGCGCTTGATCTTCCAGCGGCTGGCGGACGGTCCACCGTTTATGGCATCGCCACCGGGTGGGGACTGCGCTGGCGGTTGTGTTCCGGGGCCGGCGACCTTGGGCAGTTCCGGGTTCGATTCCGCGATGGCGGTGGTCGCGGACGTGTCCGGTGCCTGTGCCATGAAGGCTTTCATCTGGTCGGCAACGAAATCGGGCAGGGTCGCGGAAAGTTGCGCCCTCTGCGCGTGATTCAAGTCCGACAGAGCGAATTCAGCGACGTAAGGATGCAGGGCGTGTTCCGGACGCGGATCCTTGTAGTTGCTGGTCAACTTCACGAAAACGGGGCGCTGGAACAGGCGCGTCAGCAGGGGCGATTCGACCTTTGCCAGGGCGTAACGGCCCACGGGCAGGCCGGTGAGGATCGTGCCTTGCAGTGGATGCAGGCGACTCATGCGGGCCGGGACGCTGATCTCCGCGAACGAGAGAACGTGCTCTGGCGGCAGATAGACGATGTCCGGACGATCGAATTCCGTGGATTTGACGGAGTTGCTGAGAAACCTGGTCTTGATCGTCTCCCTCACGATATTTGCTTTCTGCGGCAATGAGAAGATGGGCCGGTGGTGGTAAAGGGCGCGCAGTTTATTGAAGTCGACCTTGTCCCCGAGAACCAGGACAGGAACGTGGGGTTCGATGCTGTTCATGAGACCCGCGAATTGAGCGCCGCCACTGTCAGCCGCGAGAGTGTCCTCGATCAAGACGATGTCGGGCGAGAAGTAGCGCGGTTCGACCGGGATGCCATGACGCTGCAACGCGGCCGAGAGTTTGAAGCGCGGCGGTGGCAGGACGTCAATGATCTCGTTGCGGAGCGTGGCCGTCTCGACCGCGAGAAAGACGCGGCAGCTGGGTCCGATGCCGCTGTTGCGCAAGTCGCGCAGGACGAACTGAACAGGATCCTGGAACTTCGACGGGACCGACCACTTGCAGATGGTCGCCTGGGAGAACCGGTAGAAAAGGAAACTGTTGCGGGTGCTCAAGACTTCCAGTTTGAGGCTGGGCAGCCCGATGGCCTCGGCCAGGCTCCCGTGCAGGTTGAGTGTCGTGCCGACCGCGCACTCAAGGCGCGACTCCATCCAGATCTGGTCTCCGGAGATCCAGACAACACGGGCCGGAAGGTGCAGCGTGGCGACCTGGTTCATGCCGACCATGGCCGGTGTTTGCGGCAGCGGATCGGGGCTGGTCGAGGTCGCGAAAATAAACCGTTCCGCCCAGACGGACGGTGGCAGGTCCAGAGGCAGGATGTCGCGGAAATTGAAAGCGGCCGCGAGTCCCATCACCGCCGGGTTCATCGTGACCGGCGTGAGGATGAATCGCACACCTTGCAGTTCAGGACGCTGGGCCAGGTACCGGAGCGCGGCGACCTCTTTTTCGGAGGAGCCAAGTTCGCCAAGCACGACGATGGTCGTGCGCCGGGCGGCGACGGCAGACATGAGGGCATCCAGCGACGAGAAGAAGTCACAGTGGAATCCGCTGTGCCTCAACTGGTCCTCAAGCGCCTTGATCCGGTCGTTTACCGGGGTCGTCAGCCAATAGATGCGTTTCTTCTTTTGCATGACTGGGGGATCGGCATATTTTCGGTTATTATGAAGGGTACTTCCAAATTGATGGGGTTGCTTTAAATGTGGTCAAAAATGGCATCCGTGATTTCCGCGAAGGCAGGAAACTCTGAGGCGCGCATGTGGATGAAATCGAGATGCAAAGCGGCGTTTTTTGCGATTGCCGCAACTCTGGCGACCGTGGGTGCCGCGCCAGGGGCAGCCTTCGCCCTTGATTGCTCGCAGGTCAACCAGTTGACCAAGTCCTACTTCAACATCCATTTCTCGTTCACTGGCTGGACGGACGAACTGGCGACCAGGACGCTCGACAATTTCATCAAGGCGTGGGACGCGGGGAAAATTTTTTTCCTTCAGGCTGACGTCGACCGGTTTACAAAGGAATACGCGACAAAACTGGACAACATGATCCAGGCCAATGATTGCAAGGCCATCACGGACATCACCAACGCGTTCGGCCAGCGTTTCGCGGAACGTCAGCGCGAGGCGGAGAGGCAGATCACGGCGAATCATGATTTCAAGATCGAAGAGTATCTTGAGTTCGACCGCAAGAAGCAAAGCTGGGCCACGACTTCCGAGGAAATCAACGAGCGTTGGCGCAAGCGCGTCAAATTCCAGTTGTTGCAACTGAAGGAATCCATGGGCGACCTCGCGAAGGCGCAGGAAAAATTGACAAAGCGCTACAAGCTGGGCGCGAAGCGCCAGCAGGAAATGACCATGGACGACGTCTATTCGTTGTTCCTGGCTTCGTTCGCCACGGCCTTGGACCCGCACTCGGGTTACCTCTCCGCCGAGGAACTTGAGGATTTCCGGATCCAGACGCGCCTGAGCCTTGAGGGCATCGGCGCGGTGCTGCGCAGCGAGGACGGGTTCACGACGATCCAGACCCTGGTCCCGGGTGGAGCAGCGGCGCAGACGGGAAAGATCAAGGTGGATGACAAGATCATCGCCGTCGCCCAAGGCAAGGAAGCCCCCGTCGACGTGATCGACATGGACCTGCGCGAGGTCGTGAAGTTGATTCGCGGGACGCGGGGGACGGAAGTGCGATTGACGTTGTTGCGAGAGACCAAGGGCAACAGCGTCCAGTTGATCGTTCCGGTGGTGCGCGACAAGGTCCAGTTGACGGATCGCGCGGCCAAATCGAAGGTGCAGAAGGTCGAGCTGCCTGAGGAAGGCGACGTCGCGCGCAAAATCAACGTGGGCGTCATCACTCTTCCGTCGTTCTACATGGACTTCGAGGGACGCCAGAACCGTCAATCGAATTTCACGAGCAGCTCGGCGGACATGCTGCGTGAGTTGAGGAAGATGCGTGAACAGAAGGTTGACGCGGTTCTGGTTGATTTGCGCAGCAACGGCGGCGGCAGCCTTGACGAGGCGATCAATGTCGCGGGTTTGTTCACCGGCAAGGGTCCGCAGGTCCAGATCCGTGGATCTGAGGGCAAGACTTTCATGCAGGAATACAAGGACGGGGCGCCGGCCTGGGATGGTCCCCTCGTTGTTGTGATCAACCGCCAGTCAGCGAGCGCGAGCGAAATCTTCGCCGGCGCGATCCAGGACTACAACCGCGGGCTGATCGTTGGTGGTCACCACACCTTCGGCAAGGGCACCGTGCAAAACCTTGAGAATCTGGACGATCGCCTCGGCGCCATCAAGGTGACCATCAGCAAGTTCTACCGGCCAGGCGGGGCGAGCACCCAGTTGCGTGGGGTCGAGTCTGATATCGTCTTGCCAGATTTGATGGACGAGCTGGAGATCGGCGAGAAGTACTACGATTACGCGCTGCCCTGGGAGAAGATCGACGCGTCCCAGTTCAAAAATTATGGACAGACGACGGGAGCCATCCCGGCGCTGCGCACGGCGAGCAACGCGCGGATCGCGAAGGATCCCGGGTTCAAGAAAATCCTGGCGGACGTCAAGGAGTACCGTGACAGCGAACCCAACCGGAACCGGGTCAGCCTGAAGGAGAAGGAAGCAGGTGGTTCGAAGGGCGGGAACAAGACGGCGGCCACCGGGGCTCGCGACTCAGGTAACGGCAAGAACAAGGGCAAGGGCTCCGAAAAGGCAGCGGCCAAATCGGGACCGGATGGGGAATCTGACAACGAGCCGGGCGAGATGAACGGTGAGGAAACCGATATCGCCGATGATTTTGTGCTTCAGGAGTCGATCCGTATCGCTGCCAACTACACCCAGTTGATCAGCAAGAAGTCCCTGACGGAAGCGCGCCTGCTGGGCGTCGGCCCGTCAAAATTGCTGGCGAGTGAGTCGAAACAGGATTCCAAGACCGGTACCAAGGTCGAGCCGAAGACGACATCGCCCGAGAAGCCGACCCGGCCCCATCAGCGACCGGCAGCCTCGGGAGCCATCATGATCAAGGACGAGGCCAAGATCAAAGAGGAGGCGAAAGGGGCAGCGAAACCGTAAAGGTCGAGCCGGACCCGTACCGGCTGGCGGCAGTGAGTTTGCCTCCCATGCTGGTGATGATCCCGTAGCAGATCGCAAGACCAAGCCCGGTGCCCTCACCGGGCTGTTTTGTTGTGAAGAACGGGTCGAAGATTTTCACGAGGTCCGCGGGCTTGATGCCCTCTCCGGTGTCTGAAACCTCGATCAATATATTTTGTTTTTTGGCGTCGTTGGTGACCGCGATCGTCAGTTCACCGCCGGCAGGCATCGCCTGGATGGCGTTTTGCACCAGGTTCAACATCACCTGGATGATCTGGTTCTTGTCGCCGAGGATGAATTTTTCCTTCGCGCTGAAATTCTCGCGAATATGAATGTTTTGTTTTTGCTTGACGTTGATGCGGGCAAATCTCAACGCGGATTCGACGGCTTCCTGGACGTCGACCCTCGAGAGTTTGGCGGAGGCTGGCCGGGACTCTGGCGCGGGCTGTACCCGCGCGAAGTCCAGCAGTCCCTGGACTATCTGTTTGCAGCGTTGCGCGGCAGCCTCGATTTCCTGCACGTCAGAATAGTGCGGACTGTCCTTTGGCATCTCACGCAGCAGCATCTGCGAGAAGATCATGATGCCGCCCAGCGGATTGTTGATCTCATGCGCGATGCCGCCGGCGAGAAGGCCGATGGAGGCGAGTTTCTCACTTTGAACCAGACGGTTTTGCATCATCGCCGCCTCGGTGCGGTCGCGGTAGATATGCACGGCCGCTGTTTCTTCAGCGCCTCCGGCAGATGGTTGCGCGGTTGATTTCTTGAGGGGCTGCGAGCTCACCTCGAAGACCCGCGACGGTACGACATCAGCCAGCGGGAACTGGTGCGGCTTTGATTGCTTGATCGTGTCCTTGAGTTTGCAACCAGGACATGGCTTCGCGCGTCCGGCCAATGCCTGGTGGCATTTCATCCCGACAACCTTGCGGACTTCAACGCCGGCCATTTTCGCGGCCGCGACGTTTGCCTTCTGGATGACGTAATCCGGTCCGATGATCATCAGAGGATCAATCAACGCGTCGAGCGTCGCTACCCACTGGCGTTTCAATTCCTCGACGAAATGAAGGGTGTCCTCGAGGTTGTCTTTCCCGGTTTTCTTCGTCACGGCATCGCCCTCGTAAAAGATCAATAATTTCATTGTACTGCCGTGTGAGTGCATCCGCCATAGCCGGGCGCCAACGGTCAATTTTCCCGGGGGCTTAATTTTCAGACTGGAATGGCCGATGAGGGGAGCGATTTCAGGAGGTTGCTTTGGATCGCGGACATGCACCGAAAACCATCGCGGATGAACTCGTCTCGCGGCCGCGCCTGGCCGTTTGCGCGGCCATGGCGGTCCTGCTTGCCGCGTGCAGTGGCGCGTCCCCGTACCAGCCCTCGTACGGCGTCGGCGGCAAGTCCAGCGGCGGCAAACTCCCTGATGGCGGCCTGCCCGACGACGGATCCCAGGGCAACGCGTCGGGTGACAATCTGCAAGGATCCGCTGTGTACGCGGGCAACGGGAACCTGTCTGTCGCTGACAACACGCTCGGCAGCGACTTGAACGACTATCCCGTGAGCAACTCAAATCTTTCGGCCGAGGTGCGGTCCGCTGTTTTCACGCTGAATTCCGCGGGTGCCAGTCTTGGCGGAAATCCCCGCGATGAAGTCAGGGACGGTTTTCAGAAAGTGAACCGTCAGAGCGTCTACAGCATCGCCAAATCAGCGACATGGCCCGCGGGGGATGTCAATTACTCCAGTCATTCTTATCTTGTTTTCGCGAATTCTTTCTCCAGCGGTGGCGTGACTTACACCGCCGACAAACCATTTCCCGTCTTCCCGACGAAACAAGCCGCGGCTCGTGATTTCGGTCCGCTTGCCACCGGAGGGAGCGCCCGTTATGCCGTCACATTCACCAACGGCGTCGTCGCGGATTACGTCGTGTCGCGGGCAGTCTCAGCGGATCTCACCGGGTGCAATTCCGGCGTGTTCGGTCCAGTCAGCACGCGTTTGCGCGATACCGTCAATACGATCGGGATCCGCATCGCGGTGACCTTGCGAGGTTCGTCAGATGTTTACAACCGGTTCCCGGCGACCAGCATGGTGTTCGTCAACGACTTCCGCAATGGCGGCCAGATTCCGGCGATCGCGACTTGTTCGCCGTCATACAACGACAAGAAGAAGAACCTTGCCTACTTGTCCCTTGCGTACTCGCTTTTGAGTTCGCGGTGACTTCCGGCATTGGTGGCGAGGCAATGAGTGACGAACGAATCGGCGGAGGTTTTGCGATGACGATCAGGGGACGCATGAAAAAACTCGAGCGTGCCAAATTTTGTCTGGGGCCTGTTGCGGCGGCCAGCCTGTTGATGACGGCCTGCGCGGGCAGTCCTCCCTCCGCGGGACCGGGTCCCGCCGGCCCGGCGACGTCGTCTGACGCGATGAATGTCTCAGACATTTGCGCTGCGGCGGCCCAGACAAAAATTGCCTCAGCCGGTGGAGACCCAAAGGGGATCAAGATCCTTTGCCAATACCGCGACGGCATCGCGGACAAGGACAAGTCGTACTTCTACGACACGGCAGGCGCTGATTATACGCCTTATTTCGGTAACGAGACCCTGGGCGACAAATATACCCAGTCCACGGAGGGGGCCAACAAGGTCTACACTTTCTCGATGTACACCGGAGTCCTCGCCAAAGGCCAGAAACCGGCGGACGTGGCGGATGTGATCCGGTTGCAGCTCTTCTACCCGACTGAGTTCAAGTCCAATGGATTCAAGACGGACGCGGCCGTGACTTACTCCCCGAAAAACGTGACTCCCGGGAATTTTTCCTCGCTGGATTACGATTACTACAAGAACGCCGTCGGTAACGAGCGCCCGAAACTGGATTATTCCAGCAAGGTGACCTTCTTTGACTTCGGATCCGCGGGGATCGCGGTTGTCGACAACCTGACCGCGGAGAGGAATGGCAGCGGGGTCAAGGATCTTGATGGTGTTGTGCTGATTTACGCGAAAGGCGGGGACACATACGTGGTTGGACGTTCCGGCCAGACGGTGCGGGCCCAGCAGCAGGATTACGCCGCGGTCGAAAAGAGCGCGAAAGACACCATGAAAGAGCAAGTCCAGCGGGACTTCGACAATTACGCCAATGCGGCGAAAGCCGCATCGATCATGGCTGGTAAAAAGAAATGAGCCAGGCGCCCGCGCAGCAAGCGGTCGTCGCGCTGGATGGCGTGACCAAGA
Source organism: bacterium (assembly GCA_010029825.1). GTDB lineage: Bacteria > Bdellovibrionota_B > Oligoflexia > Oligoflexales > RGVZ01 > RGVZ01. Next base: position 19,251 of record RGVZ01000052.1, read on the forward strand.
GCTTTGAGCTCGGCCGCTCGACCATTGGCGCGTTGCAGGGGGTCTCGATGCGGGCTTTGTCCGGACAGATGACAGCCCTTGTCGGGCCGTCTGGATCTGGAAAAACGACGATCCTCAATCTGGTCGGGGCGTTGGATCATCCCAGCGCTGGCAGTGTGACGGTGGCGGGGCAGGACCTGAACGCGCTTGGTTCAGACGAGCTGGCCGATTTCCGCAACCGGACGGTCGGTTTCGTGTTTCAGAACTTCAACCTGATTCCGGTGCTCACGACGCTGGAAAACGTCATGCTGCCGACACAGATCGGCCGGTCGGAGGAGTCCGAGCAAGTCCTCGTGGAACGCGCGTGCCAGTTGCTGGACCGGGTGGGTCTCGCGGCGCAGATGAACCAGCCGGTGAACCGCCTCTCCGGCGGACAGATGCAGCGCGTCAGCGTGGCGCGCGCCCTCATGAACCAGCCAAAGGTGATCCTCGCGGACGAGCCGACGGCAAATCTCGATCACGCGACTTCCGGGAAGGTCCTCGAATTGCTGCGCGCGCTCTGCGCCGAGGAGGACGCGGCTGTCCTCGTCGCGACACACGATCCCGCCGTGCTGCCCTATTGCCGCACGATCATCCGCATGAAGGACGGGATCATTGTTGGGACTGAAGATACTCGCGCGTGAAAACCCGGTCCGCGACCTTCTTTTTCACCATGCTTTCGGTGGTCCAGATGCTGAACTTGCCTTTGGTGACGTTGTCATCCATGCGCAACTGGTCAGGGCGTATCTCGCCGGCGAGCTCCTTGCGCGAGATCACCGTCAAGGTCTTCAGCAATTTTCCCGAGACCCCGAAGAACCGCGCCATCACCGGAAACGAGTCAGCCGGGCGGACGAAATAATGGATCTTCGCGTAGGGAGCGTCATCGCTGATGGCCGTGAGCTCGAGTCTGGTCGCGGCCGCGTTGTCCACGGTCTCGGTTCCGGTGACCTTCGGCTCGTATTCCTTTTCGGTATCAATCTGGAACAGGTCAGCCACCGCGAACGCGCTGTTTCCGATCAACTCGCGGCGCGAGATCGGGACGACGCGTTTGGAGTCGGGCAGGGTCGAGAAGTAATTCCTGCCGAGGGCAAGCATGCGACGGCCCCGTTCCTCGGCAGGCGCGATGAACTCCGAGTATGATCTGTGGCCCGTTGATGCCAGGATTTTCATGGTGTAACTGGACGATCTGGCTGCGCTTGTCGTGTCCAGCTTGACTTTCATCTCGCTGCTCTCCGGGGCGCGGATCTCCTCGGCCCGGCGCATGATGGCGCGCGGGTCCGCATTTGATGGCGCTCCGGACGCCAGCGTTGACAAAGCCGTGACGGATGCGAAGACGCAGACGCCGATAATCGTGCGGGATTTGATGATCATCAGATTTGCCCCCTGAAAGCCTTGACGGGTTCGACGCTGGCGGCTTTTTGCGCGGGGGCCAGTGATGCCAACACACAAACGACCACGGATCCCGCGAGGATGGCCAAAGAAAGGGTCGCGCTGACCTGCGGGTACAGCATGTAGACCCCACTGCTGAATGGCGATTGCAGGGGAATTCCGACCAGCCCCATGCCGGCAACGATCCCGTTGCCCGCGACCACGCCGGCAATTCCACCGATGAGTCCGATCATGGCTCCCTCGACGCAGAACAGGACGCGGATATCGCGCGCACGGGCGCCGATCGCCATCATGGTTCCAATCTCGACAGTCCTCTCGGCGACGAGAAGGAAAATGATATTCAGAACGGACAGCGCGGAGGACATGAAAAGAAGAAAGGAAATGAGACCGACAACGGAATTCCAGATCATCTCGATGCGCCGTATGATCACGTCAATTTCCCACCAGCCTTTGAGTTCCAGTTTCTGGGCCGCGACGGAACCCGCGCGGTCCGTCACCCAGGCGTCGGCCTTGTCTGGATCATGCAGGCGGATGGTTGCCTCGGTGATCCGCCCTGGCAGTCGCAAAAGTTGTTGCGCGTAGTCCAGGCGGACATAAACCGCTCGTTTCGAGAAACTCGGCAGCGGAACGTCGATGATCCCGCGGACGACGGTGTCAACGCCGTTCAGTCCACCGGTGACAGTTGTCGTCATCAGGGTCACTTCATCGCCCAACTTCAGATTGAGCATTTCGGCAAGGCCGCGTCCGATCACGACCGCCGTTTTTTCGCGGGAGTTGATGAATTCCCCCTGGTCCAGTGTGCCCGGTCGCGTGGGATTGAACAGCGCCGGGGAGACGCGCAATTCATGTTCCGGATGGACGGCCGTGCCGAGGAAGTAGCGGGTCTGGTCGCCGGCGGAGATGATGCCTTCGAAGTTGAGGCGCGGGGCGACGGTCGCGACGGCCGGATCGCGCGCGATGGAGGACATGAGCGGGCTGTTTTCCTCGAAGGTCAGGGACTCGCTCAGGGTTTCACTGTCCTTCAAAAATCCCTCGGCGTGGATTTGCGCGTGGCCGAGTCCCGTGTCGCAAGCCGCCTTGGCCCACAGATTGATGGCCGCGGCGGAATAACGGCTGGTGACAATGGTCACGCCCGAAGACAGCATCACGGTCGCGATGGTCAGCATCGTCCGGCGCCTGTTGCGCGCGAGGGAGCGGAAACCATACTTGATGGAAAACCGGAGGAACCTCTGGTCCACCGTTTTGCCCTGAGAGCGTTTATTCAAGGGTCTCGCATCCATGTCCATGGAGTCTTCCTCGCGGTTCATTGCTCAGGGCCTGGTTACATTATACAGCGCGGCGATTTCCGTCGCGCCCATGGGCCAGTTGAACACATAGACTTCATCAACATAACCGGCAAAGTAGCGCGAGTGATCCCCGGTTCCGGCGGCCACCGGCCCTGTACCCAGCGTCAAGGGTCCGTTGAACGTGGCGAGGGTTGTGTTGACCGCGGTCGTTTGCGCGCCATTCTTGTAAAACCTCCAGACCCCGCCGCCATAAGTGAGGACATGATGCTCCCACGTATAGATGCCGCTCATGGACGCGGAGGCGGAATAATCGGTGCCCCATCCCCACATGGTGTACGAGGTTCCGCTGATGAAAGTCCCGAACAGCCCGAGGTTG
>RGVZ01000511.1 GCA_010029825.1 bacterium
CTCCTCGCGCCGATCGACCCGGCGAAGATCCCGAACCTGGCAAACCTCTACCCGGAGGCGACCCAGCTGGCCTTCGATCCGGGCAACACCTTCTCGGTGCCCTACGCATGGGGAACCACTGGGATCTGCTATCGCAGTGATCTCATCGACGAGCCGACCAGTTGGAATGACATCCTCAAGCCCAGCGCCGAGAACAAGGGCAAGGTCACCCAGATGACCACTGAGCGCTGGCTGGCTCTGCCCGCCCTGAAGGCTCTCGGCTACAGCATCAACACCACCGATGATGCCGAGATCGCCAAGGCCAAGGACCTGCTCATCGCGAGCAAGGCCGATCTGCTCGCCTATGACGACACCACCTTCTACAGCCGACTGGTCAGTGGCGAGGCGAACGCAGTGGTGGCCTGGGACGGCTGGTGCAACTACGGCACAGCCGAGAATCCGGCCATCAAGTTCACCGTGCCCAAGGAGGGCTCGGACCTGTGGACGGACACCATGGTGATCCTGAACACCTCGAAGAACGTCGATGCCGCTCACGCGTTCATCAACTTCATCCTCGATCCGGCCAACCACGCCTGGGTCGCGGAGAACATCCTGTACAAGGTCCCGAACAAGGCCGCGATGGACGTCCAGTCGGTCAAGGACCTCGATGCCACCTATCCGAACATGGGCATGACCCCAGCCGATCTACTCAAGCAGGAGGTCATCGTCGATCTCGGACAGGACAGCGTGAAGTACACGGACCTGGCCACCGAGGTCACCGCGAGCTAGGCCGGAGGTATTGATGTCGGCTGTCGGTCGATGACGGTCAGCACTGGATCAGGGCGTGGCACCGCAAGGCGCCGCGCCCTGATCGGTCGTGCCGCATTCGCCGGCCCGGGCCTTGTGTACGTGACGGCGTTCATGACCGTCCCGCTGCTGCTGCCGTCTCCATGGCGCCTGCCGCAACAGCAGCGACGACCATGTCGGCCTGTTTTCTTTCAGCGCCTAAGTTCTCGTCGACGGGGTCCTGCACCGCAAAAATCGTGCGTCCCAAAAATTTTGTAGCTTAATAATGTAAATTATTAAACTTGTGCCATGAATAGATGCCCAAATTGCCCAGTATGCGCGGCGTGGCTTTGTGTCCAAAGCTTTGTGCGCCTTATTCCGCGTCGATACTACAAAAGATTTTCTTTTGGGCGACTGACCGTGTGGGTGTTTCCGTTTTGGTGGAGTGGCGGAGAATCCGTGGTTGGGAAAACCGTTGGACCAATCACGTATCTTTGGAAGGCGAACTGAGGGGTTGACACGCCCCTAAAGAGATGTCTGTCCGCACCCTCACCGGATTCGTTCGCGAGTACACTCCAAAAGAACGACACTTAGCCGCGCGTTATCCACAACTGGCCATGCAGTCGATGCAGGCTCGTGAGGTGGCGCACAACTACCGAGAGTTCCAGTACAATCATGCGCGCCCGAGCAACCTTCGTGGGAGCCACGGAGGCCAGACCAAACACGGATCGGCGGAGACGTATCGCGGTAACAGTGATCGGATCAATCTCATGTGGGAGGCCCGGGACGCGGAACGGAACATTCCGATTCTGTCCAGCGTTCTTGAAAAATGCGTCTCCTATGCCGTTCCCAAACTGGTCTATGTCCCAGACAGCGGCGACGACAAATGGGATCAGGCGGCGGCGACCTACTTCAACGAGACGTGGGCGCCTCAATGTGACTTGACGAGGAAGAGTCATTTTCGTGAATTTGCAGAGCTTACTCTGCGCTCGTGGCTGCGAGACGGCGATTGCGGAGTCAACCTTGTCAAGC
>RGVZ01000512.1 GCA_010029825.1 bacterium
GCGCTTAGACGTCAACCTCGCATGGCGCTCGATCTGGCCATCCTTTGTTTCGCCGGACTTCGCCCGCACTCTGAGTTCTTTTCCGCAAGCGGGCTTCGGTGGGAAGATATTTTGTGGAGTCAGCGTCTCATCAAGGTTCGCGACTCCAAGAACAAGGACAAGACAGGGGCCGCGCACCGTTACGTCCCGATCAACTCTACGCTGATGACGTGGCTCATTGCGTTTAAGCAGGACAGCGGAAAGATCGCTCACGGTGGGCATCGAGTGTGGCGCACGAAATTGTGTGTGCGGGAAGATGGGACTCAAATCGTGGAATGGACCCGAGACATTTATGATTCTGTTAAAGAGAAATCTCTAGCGTTGCGTCAAACTTGACACGCATGTATATTTGCTAGGTGCGGAGTCGAATCAAGGCGCTCAATATTGAGCCGATCAACACGAAGCCTGTTCGGTTGGGCGGGTCCGTTGTTCATCAGCCGCTGCCCGCGAACACGGGGCAGCCTGGGCAGAACGGAGCGCCCGGGCTTTCTGCCTACCAAGTCGCTCAAGCAAATGGATTCACCGGCACACAGAGCCAGTGGCTCGCATCGCTTGTTGGGGCGACCGGGGCGACCGGGGCGGTCGGTCCTGCTGGTCCTGCCGGGGCGACCGGGGCGACAGGGGCGGTCGGTCCTGCTGGTCCTGCCGGGGCGACCGGGGCGACAGGGGCGACAGGACAAACAAGCGTCGTCGTCCTCGCTGGCGACGTCATGATCGACGGGGGCGACGCTGTCGGCGCAAACCTTAATTCCTTAACCCTCGATGCCAACGGCGCTTAATGCTCGCGTTCAGGTTCGCCGGGATACCGTGGCGGGCTGGAGTTCCGCGAACCCGGTCCTTGCCGTTGGAGAGCTTGGCTATGTAACCAACTCTCCTAACACGCAGCAGGTTTTAAAGATCGGGAACGGGTCAACTGCGTGGAACTCGTTAGCTTACCTTGAGTTGGGCGCAGGGTCAGGAAACGGATGGTCTCCCGTGCTTTCGGTTCAAACAGATGGCGCTCGCCGGGTTCTTCAGGTCTCTGACTGGACCGGAGGCAGCGGGACGAAACCTTCGACCGGTCAGTATATTGGCGCGTCAGGATTGACCTCGACACTGGCAAACGCAGTGGATGTTCGCGGGGCAACCGGAGCAACCGGGGCGGCTGGCACCAACGGGACGAATGGGACGAACGGAACCAACGGAGCGGCAGGAAGCAACGGATGGTCGCCTGTGTTCTCGCTTGTTAGTGACAGTGAGCGGCGCGTGCTGCAGATCCCCGATTGGGTTGGTGGCGGCGGGACCAAGCCAGTCATAGGTCAATACGTGGGAGCAACCGGGCTGACCGGCACTGCGGCAAGCGCAGTCGATATTCGCGGCGCGGCGGGCGCGTCTGTCGCTGGCAAAGTTGCTGCCATTTATCGGCAACGCTACAACGCTACGCTGGCTTCGGCCCAGCAAATGGGCATTGCATGGGCTGACGTCCCAGGCTCGACCATCACCTGGACTCCGACAAGCCAGCTTAATGATTACCTTTACCGCATGGACTTCTTTGTTTCTCCGTTGGCAACCTCGTCAACGGCTGCGGATCGCTCCGCCTACGGGACTTGTCGGCTGGTTGTTGACGGGTTAGCAGTTTCTAGAAGCGAGCTTTCGTTTGGCCCTGGTGGCAATGGTCAACCAGTTGCTATCAATTATACCTATTTGCTAGGAACGCAGACTGAAGTGCCGCACACGATCAAACTTCAGCTT
>RGVZ01000513.1 GCA_010029825.1 bacterium
AGGCCAAAACCAAACAAGAAAGCTCCCACCGCGATTTTCGCGTAGCGAATCAGAGGAACATCCGGAATCTCACCACCCTCAATCCCCGGCAGAAATGGGCCTGAATAAAACAAGCCCGCGAAAACGAACAAAATCCATAATCCGGCCTGAAACCGCACCAACGTGCGCCATGCGGTGACCCGCGAAAATTGAAACGTGCCGCTGAAACGAACGGAAATTCGCCGTCGCAGGGCCCCCGCCACGAGTAAAGAGCAGATCCCCAGAATCGCGACACTGACAATCACCGGATACGGATTGACCTCCGCGATCTTCGCAAAAGGACCTGTCCGCCATCTCATGAGTCGCTGAATGAACTCGACCAGATATTCCCGCGAACCAATCGAAAGAATCACCGCAAGGCTTCCCGCCGCGAAGGACATGCCACGACGCAGATCCTGCGCCACGGAATTTTTCGCGTCGCGCAACAGGGAAATCCCGGCCAAGCCGGCCATCACGGCAAAAGACGCAATCCCCGTCACGCCCGATACAAAACACAACCCCGAAAGCCCGCCCCAGATCAGATAATCCGCGTTGCGTGCCCTGGTTCCCGAAATGACGCGCAACGCCACCCCGGTCGCGGCGACCGTCGATGCCAAGGGCAAGGCATGATTCGACCAGTGCAGACCAAAAAAAGGCAGCGTCGGAATCGTCAACAGGCACATCGCGGAAACAAATGAAAAGGCGACCGGGACGAATCCCATGAAGACCAGCCACGCGCCGGCAAGCAACATCACGTTAAACCAGCGGAGCGTCATCAAGGCGTCGGCAGCCCCCAACCGCGCGACGGCACTTCCCGCAATGGGCCAAAGGATGCCGGCCAGAGGACTGCGCAGGGCATGCGAACCGGTCGGAGTGATGTGCGTCGCCCAGCCCCCGCTATCAGGATGATTGACATCCTCCGCCGCAAACTTGACGGCCGGACGAAACTTGATGGACTCAAAATGTCCCAGATTCGCAAGGCGCAAGGCCCCCGTGGACATTGAGTCCCCCGCCGCGCCGCCAATATCCTCTGCCAGGGTCAAAAAGTGATCAGGCTCGTCAGGGGCTTGAAACGGTGGAACAAGCCAAGCGTATATCGCGGCGATGCCAACGAACAGCGACACCACTTGATGCCGCCCGAAAAACACACAGGCCATCAAAAAAAGTCCAAGCACCAACGTCAGGCGCGCCACGACGGCGTGATCCCACATCGCCTCCAGCATGACAAACCGGCTCGCCGGCGCGACCTGGACATCGGACATCCATGTCCCCCAGATGATCCCGCGTTGATCTCCGGAAGACACCAACAGATTCCGTCGCGCGGCCTCATCCCCCGCGCCCGGGACCTGTGCCCACACGGCTAGACTCTCCCCACCACGAAATGAAACTTCCAGTCGCAATTCCCTGAACGGTTGGGCAGGGGATTTTACGGGATCTTTGACCCTGCGCAGCCTGACTTCGGCATTGTTCTCGACCGGACCCGGATCACGCGCGAACAAAACCTCTCCCGACGCCGTGTCGCGCAAGATGAATTCACGCGCGTCAGGCCTGGCCCCGTATGTCCCGACAAAAAACCGGATCTCGCCGGCTGCGGCCAGCACGTCTGATCCCGTCTTGATCCGCCCGGTCGCGAAACGCCAGCCGTCCTCCGCCGGCAGATCGCCGCTCAACTGCACCGGAAATCCAGGCGCCCCGGGGTCCACATCCGAAAGAGGACGCGCCGAGTGGGTGGTCCCCGGACGCGCCAAGGCC
>RGVZ01000514.1 GCA_010029825.1 bacterium
GGCTGGCACCGCCAAATCGCGAGAGTGCACGTTGATTCTGACGGAGGGAGATTCGGCGGCGACCTCTGCGATTTCGGGTCTGAAGGAAGTGGGTCGTGAGCGATGGGGTGTCTTCCCCCTTCGTGGTAAGCTCCTAAACGTCCGCGACATTACCATTCAAAAGTTCAATGCCAATGAAGAGTTGACGGCGATTAAAAAGATTTTGGGCCTGGAACAAGGCAAGGTGTACAAGGATATTTCGGAACTGCGCTATGGACGGGTCATGATCATGGCCGATCAGGATCACGATGGATCCCATATCAAGGGACTCCTCATGAACTTGTTCCACGCCGAGTGGCCTGGATTGCTCAAGACAGGATTCCTCTGTACGCTGTTGACGCCCATTCTGAAGGCTTCCAAGGGGAAAACGACCGTGTCGTTCTATTCCATTCCTGAGTTCCTAGGATGGAAGGAATCACAAGGGGAAAATGGCGTGCGAGGCTGGAAAATTAAATATTATAAGGGTCTGGGTACATCCACGCCCGCCGAGGCCCGCGAATGGTTCAAGGACCTTCACGAAGTTCGGTACGAGTGGGACGAGAAAACGGACGAGAGCATCAACCTTGCCTTTAACAAAAAACAGGCGGATGATCGCAAGAAATGGTTGTCCCATTACGACCCGAAGTTGATGCTGGTGCCTCAGGAGGGTGCGGCGAAGTATACCGACTTCGTCAACAACGAGCTCATTCACTTCAGCAACGCCGACAACATTCGCTCGCTGCCGCATTTGATTGATGGCCTCAAGCCATCGCAGCGCAAGATTCTGTATAGCTGTTTCAAGCGCAACCTGAAAGAGGAGATTCGTGTGGCCCAGTTGGCAGGTTATGTATCCGAGCATGCGGCGTATCATCATGGCGAGGCGTCACTGATGAGCACGATTATCGGCATGGCGCAGAACTTCGTCGGCGCGAACAATATCAACCTGCTGCGGCCCGTGGGTCAGTTCGGCAGTCGTCTACTTGGCGGTAAGGATGCCGCTTCGCCGCGTTATATTCACACGTATCTGGAGCCGATTGTGTCGGCGCTCTTCAAGAAAGAGGATGCACCCCTTCTGACATACGTAGACGATGACGGTGAACTCGTGGAGCCCGAGTACTATCTACCCGTGGTCCCGTTGTTGGCGCTAAACGGTTCCGTGGGCATCGGTACGGGCTATTCCACGGACATTCCGCCTTACAAGCCCGACGACATCATCTGCCTCCTTCGCCATCGTCTGATGGGCACCATGGAAACACTCGCGGGGCACCCCCTGGATCCGTGGTGGTTCGGCTTCAAGGGCGCCATTGTCCGTACCGACGAGCAGACGTGGGTCACCAAGGGTCTGTACGAGTTTGACGATGACAAGCGGGCCATTACCGTTACGGAACTACCTGTCGGCACCTGGACCAAGGACTACAAGGAGTTCCTGGACGGGCTCTGTGAACATGACGACAAAAAGTCCAAGGAGGCGAAGAAGGAGGCCAAGAAGGCGGACAAGGCCGAGACATCCAGCAACTGCTCGCGCGGTTCCACGCGCGGCGGTGCCAAGGACGACGTAGAGCCCCTCGGCATCAAGGGCTTTGATGACCTGTACAATGATATTGACGTCCGATTTGTCCTCTACTTTACCGAGGAGGGCTATGACAATGCCAAAGAAGACAAAGAGAAGTTTGAGAAGAAATTCAAGCTGACCACGTCGTGGAAGACGACGAACATGACATGCTTTGATACGGACTTCAACATTGTGAAGTA
>RGVZ01000515.1 GCA_010029825.1 bacterium
GCTCGCGGCCTTGGCCTCCCTGTCCCTCGCGGACAGCGGTCCGGAAGCTTCCGCCAAGGACACCAAGAAAGTGGTTCAAAACAACTTCGTGGAGACTGCCCAGAAGGGTATCAAGCTCAGCGGATACGTTGATGCCGGTTACAGCTACAACTTCACTGGTAGTAGTTTAAGCTCATCAACGGTAAACGGCCGTTTCGGTACCGACACGGCCCAGAAGGGCGACTTCAACCTCTACGCGGTGAAACTTGCCTTGGAAAAGGCGCTGACCTCGGAGAACAAAGCGCAAGCCGGTTTCCGTACCGATGTGATGATCGGCGAGGATGCCACATATTTGGCCAATCGTGATCAAAACGGTGGAGGTTTGGCAAACGATGATCAAAATTCCAACGCCCTATTTTTGGAGCAGGCCTATGTTTCCATCCGCGCCCCGGTGGGCAACGGCTGGGACTTCAAAGTTGGTAAGTTCGTCTCGATCCTTGGTTACGAAGTGATCGAGCGTCCGGCCAACATGAACATCACCTACGGCCTGCTTTGGCAGCAGTACCCGCTCTACTACATCGGAGTGCTCTCGAGCTATAAGTTCGACGATTATCTCGATGCCAAATTGGGCGTGGTGAACGGTTCCAACTCGGACAACAACACAACAACGCTCGGCAACGGTGACGGCTGCGCAGTCTTGGCGGCCTTGAACGTGACGGCACCGGGTGGAAACGCCAACTGGAGCAACAATTTCCAGTACAGTACCAACCCTGAAAACGACACCAGCATCGACGCGAATGCTAGCACGATCGTCCGGGCGGCGGATGGATCAACCTACGGATATGCCAGCAATTCGGGCCGTATGTTCATTTACAACTCCTGGGGTAACTGGTCGCCGAAGTTCGCTGACGACAAGCTGCTTTTGGCCTTTGACAGCGTGCTTGGCAACTATTCCAGCAACTTGGCCGCTACGACCTGGTACGGCGCGGGTGCCTACACCAAGTACCAGTTCAATGACTGGTTTTATCTGGCGGGGCGCGGGGAGTACATCGGCTCGAACAATGCCGGCAAATTCGGCTCCCAAGGAGCGGTAAATTCCACTGCCAGCGACGGTCACAACACCGGCAATAATCTTTGGGAATGGACCCTCACGGCCGGGTTTAACGTGATCGACAACCTCCTGATCCGTGCGGAGTACCGCCTGGATTGGGGTTCCCAATCCGTGGGGGGATCAGCTGCTAATGCGGGGTCTGCATCAAACCTCGGAAGCAACGGACCGGCCCACTACGCCGCCACCGGGTGGATGCTGACCACCGTCGGACAGATGATGCTGTTCCTCGGCGTGGTCACACTGATCTCGGGTGGCCTCGAGCAGACGACCGCCGAAGTCACTCGTCGGATCGACCGGCTGGGCGAGCGGCTGATTCACATCGAAGTGGCGCACGGCGCACATGAACTGCGCGGCCCGCACTTTGCGATGCGCGGGCGGCGACGACGGCGTGGCGAAGCAGCCCATGCTGAAGCCGGCGACCGCTCATCTCGCTCGCTCCGGAGCCGGGATGAAGCACAGTAATGTTTCTTGGTGAGGGCAAGGATCATCGGGGCTGGATCGTGTACCAGTGGCTCTGCCAGTGTCCAGGTTTTGTCGATCGACACGGCCCCGAACAATCCCTTCTCCCCCGTCGAGGGGGAGAAGGGGTGTCATCACAGCCAGTGGCACACGCCGCCCTCGACCCAAAACCGCGACTACAGCCACGACAGCAGCGCGCGGGTTTCCCCCGCCGGATCGGG
>RGVZ01000516.1 GCA_010029825.1 bacterium
CCACGAATTTCGAAACTGCGTGGAAAAATGAAGGGCCTGTCTCGCTGACAAAACAGCGTCCAAAACAAGCGTGCTGATGATAGTTTCATCATCATTCTCATGGTTACCGATGCCCCTTTCGATCCTCTCCATGGCGCCGATGCTCGCCATGATGGGCGTTTCACAAATCATTCAAACCATTCCGTGGACGATTCTCTTTCTCCTCCTCACGCCCACGGTCGGCGTTCGACTCTACACGGTGCACAACCCGGAGGATTGCAAACGCATCCAGCGACGCGTCAGTGCGTGGTGCTCCCACTACACAGAGGACGGCAAGGGCTACGGCTATTCCGTCGGCCGGTGGTACCTCTTGTCGGTGCACGTCGAGCGACACTCCTACGGGCAAGACCTGTCCGTCTGGTTCGTGGGCACCGAGTCGTCGTTCCGCCGTTTGATCCAACAGGACATGTGCAAACACGTCTCCAAGGATTCGCCGTCATCGTCATCACCCTCAGAAGACAACAGCATCGATGTGTTTGAACGCACGGGTGCGTTCCACAACATGTACTTTTACAAACGTCCACTCTCCACTGTCCTCCTTCCCACACCGCGCCCCGCGCAAAAGCGCGTCATGGAAACCATCGCCGACGTCCTGACGCGGGAAAAGCGCGCCGTCGTCTTTCTCCACGGCCCCCCCGGCACCGGCAAGTCCATGCTCGCCCTCCTGCTCGCGCGCGAACTCCACGCCACGTACTGCAGCACGTTAAAGCCTTGGCAGCCGGGGGACCAGTTGTCGGACCTCTATCACGAGGTGGAGCCGACGGCGGAGAATCCGTTGGTGGTCGTGTTTGACGAGGTCGACGATACGATCTTCCAACTGCACGAGGGCATTCCGCAGCACGCCAAGATCCCTATTCTGGTCACCAACAAGATGGGGTGGAATCGCATGCTGGACGAGGTGGACTGGGGCATGTACCCCTACTTGGTGGTGATCATGACGTCGAATCGTTCGAGAGCCACGATCGACCGCCTGGACGCGTCCTACCTCCGACCGGGCCGCGTGCACGTCGTGACGTCGCTCGACTGATCGCTCGACTGAAGATGGAACGCATCATGCACCGCGCCGTTTGTCAAACATTTTTGCATCGTTCAGAAAACGAGATGAAGCGATACGAATTCCAACTTCCGCACAAAGTCGTCACGTATGAACTCGACAATCCTGATAACGTCAAGAAGTATACCAAGTCCGATATCATTCATATTCTGAGGACCTACTTCAGTGGCAAATCGACGCTGTCGAAAATCAAGAAGGAAGATTTGATTCGTTACCATTTAGACTCCAAGATTCGGCGAGGAGAGGCCAAAGACTTTCAAGTGAAACAACGAACGTCGCCGACACCTTTACCACAAACGCTGCGGCAACAGCAGCACCGAGACCAACAAGTGCCCATTGATGATCAAATTGAATGGATCCTGCAATTGGGCCACTTTTGGAAGACAAAACATGTCGACGCTTTCATGAAATTATATTACCGCCTTTCGGACAATCCCATGTTGAATCGAGACTTGTTGAATTCCGCCAACATCATGGCTTCCTCCCTTCTTGCGCAACAACAGTTCAACGGTATACAAACGTCTTGATGCATTCCAACAGTCATTCAAAAGTGATTGGTGCCGCTGCTACTCCACGACGCAGAGACTATATCGTCAAATATCGTCACACCGCTCTCTTGCAGCATGTCAGGTGCCTGCAAAGTGGAGCTTTGGCCCAGCACTCAGCACGGTGGTTTC
>RGVZ01000517.1 GCA_010029825.1 bacterium
TTTTGGGTTCCATGTCGGCCGTGTTGACGATGCGGCCGTCCTCGGCCAGGAAAGCAATGGTTAGCGGCACCAGCGTATTACGCATCCAAAAGCATTGCGTCGCCGCTTGCTCAAATACAAACAGCATGCCTTCGTTGGTCCCGAGTCTCTCGCGAAACATAAGCCCGCGCGCGCGGCTCGCTTGATCGAGCGCAAGCTCGGCGCGAATCAGGTGCATGCCGGCTTGCAGGGACGTACGCTCCAACGCGCGTTGTTCGAACGGGCGTTGTTCGTTTGGACCTTGCAGGGGTTGGCCTTGCACAGCCTGGCCCGACAAGACCCAGAGGAAACCGGCGAGTCCGAGGAAAAGTCCGCGGCAACCCATTGCATTGGGTTTCCGGCTCGTTGTGCGGCGCGCATGCGCACACTGCGCTTGGGTGGAAGGTGGGGCGAGTGGAGGCAGGGAGACCATGGGGATACGGCATAATTCGTGTCAGTAAAGCTTACCGTACCGCGTTTTCATTTCTCGCATTTTCGACTGGAGCCTGCATGTATCAACATATCAAGATCCCTGCTGATGGGGCCAAGATCACAGTCAATTCCGATTTTTCCCTGCGGGTTCCTCACAATCCGATCATTCCGTACATCGAGGGCGATGGCACCGGTCTCGATATCACCCCGGTAATGTTGAAAGTGGTCGACGCCGCGGTCGCAAAGGCTTACGGGAGCGAGCGCAAGATCCACTGGATGGAGATCTATGCGGGCGAAAAGTCGACGCAGATTTACGGTCCCGACGTTTGGCTGCCCGCTGAAACGCTCGACGTGTTGCGTGAATACGTTGTTTCCATCAAGGGACCGCTGACGACCCCGGTGGGCGGGGGTATTCGCAGCCTCAACGTTGCGCTGCGCCAGGAGCTCGACCTCTATGTCTGTTTGCGCCCAGTGCAATATTTCAGAGGGGTGCCGTCGCCTCTGAAAGAGCCCGAGAAAACCAACATGGTGATCTTTCGGGAAAATTCGGAAGATATTTATGCCGGCATCGAATACGAGCACGACGACCCGAAGGCGAAGCGTCTGATTGCCTTCCTGCAAGACGAACTGGGTGTGAAGAAGATCCGGTTCCCCGGTACGTCGGGCATTGGCGTCAAACCGGTCTCGATCGAGGGCACCGAGCGCCTGGTGCGCAAGGCCATACAGTACGCGATCGACAACGACAAGACCTCGGTGACGCTCGTCCACAAGGGCAACATCATGAAGTACACGGAAGGCCTCTTCCGGGACGCGGGGTATGCCTTGGCGCAGCGTGAATTCGGGGCGCAGCCGATCGACGGCGGTCCGTGGTGCTCATTTAAGAACCCTAAAACGGGGACGACGATCGTCGTTAAAGACGTGATTGCGGACGCGTTTTTGCAGCAAATCTTGTTGCGTCCAGCCGATTACAGCGTGATCGCAACCCTCAACTTGAACGGCGACTATGTGTCGGACGCACTCGCTGCTCAGGTCGGCGGGATCGGGATCGCGCCGGGCGCGAACTTGTCGGATTCGGTGGCTTGTTTTGAAGCCACGCACGGCACCGCACCCAAGTACGCGGGCAAGGATTACGTTAACCCGGGATCCGAAATCCTCTCGGCCGAGATGATGCTGCGCCACATGGGGTGGGTTGAGGCCGCGGATTTGATTATTGCCTCGATGGAGCGGGCGATTCAAACAGGGCATGTGACTTACGACTTTGCGCGTTTGATGCCGGGTTCGACGCAGGTTTCCTGCTCCGGGTTTGGTCAGGTGATGATC
>RGVZ01000518.1 GCA_010029825.1 bacterium
TCAAAGCCCGATTCCGTCTTGCCCTTGGTCATGATGATAGTCATCTTGTGCGATCCCGGTACGCAGGAAAAGGATTGTGTTCCGACGCTATCCAGATTGATCCAGCCGCCGAAGCAGTAGTCCCACGGTCGGGGCGTAAAGGTGGGGACGTGGACCGTCTTTTGGCCTCGCGTGACTTGGATCGTCTCGCCTGTCGGAATGGCCGTCTGCGGGTTGAGGTCGCGATGCGCGGACTCGGCGGTGATGGACGTGTGGGCGGGGCGCAGGGCCATGCGATCAAAGAGATGTTCCAAAAACCAGTCACCGTTGCCTGTTTTCGTTTCCAACGGATTTCCGTTTCCCTCCAACTGCTCCGCCACGTGTCGAAACAGTTGCCGCATGGTAGGCGCCGTGAGGAGGCGTAGGGTGCGGATGTAGCCGTTGTGAAAGCTTGACGGATGACCAAAGGCGCCGAACCCGCCCATGACGAATGGCAGTTCATTCGCCGCCTCGTCGTGCCGGAATTCCGGAAATTCCGTCATGCATTGGCGAAAGGCGTTTCGGAACAGCGTCGTGTGCTCCGGGCGGTGGAAGATCGGAAAGACCGTAATGCCATCGTCGATCAGTTGCCTGGCGTTCTCGTGCGACATCTGCGGAACCCGATTTCGTGAGAAATGTTAGATACGTGCATGTTCGATGCGTGCGTGTCAAGCGCTTGGCATGGGCTCTTGTTCGCTCTTCGCACGTCTTGAATCATCATTTTTGTCAAACGATGATGTTTGTGACTACCTATCTTCCTTCGTCCCAGAAACGGAGCGGCACCTCGACGAAATTCGTCATGTCGCGTTCGCGCACCGTCCAGTCGCGCGCGCACAACTCTTGAAACTCGGCGCGCGTCACGCTGCGTTGTGGGAAGGGTTCGACCGTTTCGAGCACGCGAATGTCATAGTCCGCCTCGGGGTAAAAGAGGACGTGCGTGGCGAAGCAGTAGAGTTTCTGCACGTGTTGCGAGGCGAGGGACAAGGCCTGTCCGAACGTTCCCGTTCCCACGCACAGGTGCGTCGCGCGCAGCACCAGACCGGCGTCTTGTTGCACGGACGCGGACTGAATCGTCAATTGCACATCCGAGCGGTTCTTGTAAACCGTTCGAAGCATGCCGAGGACGGGATTGCGCTGGTCGGGTTCCGTGACGATCGTGACGTGGCGGTAGACGTTGCGGTCAATGACGGCGCGGTAGTAGGCCAGTGGCGGTTGGATGTAGGCGTGATGATTGGGGCCGTCGTTCATAATGTCGCCGCTGCGCACGTGAATGACGAGATGGTCGGGTGGCAGCGGTGTAGGATCCGGCAAGCCGGCGTAGAGTAGCGGACCGACGTGTCGCAAGAGAACGTTGCGATGCTGCACTTGGAAGAGCGGCACGTCCGAGCAAAAGGCGTCATAGTCGCGGCGAAACCAAATGGGCTCCGGCGGCCGCTCCTCGTCGGGATCGTATGGCAAGAGTTGGTTTTGTCGATACTTGCGTCCCGTGACGTCGAACCAGTCGCGGTGATGTGTTTGATCGACGAGGTAGAGTGGAATGTCGAGCCGGTCGGCCGTGATCATGACGGTGGAGATGCCAAGCAAGAGATTCCCCAAACGATCCACCGAGGAAAACACAATGCTCGCGTAGGACGTCATTCGCGACATACACACCCGTATACACTTGCACAGGAAAAATCGTTTCCATCGTCGTGCCATGCTTTCTTTTGTTGATCGCATCATGCCGTAATGGCCAGCGCCCGCTGCGCAAC
>RGVZ01000519.1 GCA_010029825.1 bacterium
CTGCGCATACTCTACAACCCATCGTACAAGGTCCTGCACCAAAACGTATTTGAACTTTAATGCATGTAAAAAAATAAAACGTGTATATATCCCTGCGCAAATGTGCGAAACGGGAAATGAGTATGATACCGTGGAATGAGTTACAAAAGTATTTGTATATTGATTGACCTGTAAAAAATAAAAAAAATAAAAAAAACGTA
Source organism: bacterium (assembly GCA_010029825.1). Taxonomy (GTDB): domain Bacteria; phylum Bdellovibrionota_B; class Oligoflexia; order Oligoflexales; family RGVZ01; genus RGVZ01. The sequence goes on from RGVZ01000519.1 coordinate 201, forward strand.
TGATGCCGGCGGTAGGTTTCGATCCTACGTCCTCCCCGTTATGAGCGGATAACCGACCCTCTTTCAGACCATTGCTGTTGCGTTGGTCGAAGTGGCGAAGGTCGGGGTTTTAGGCGCTCTTCCTCTGAGCTACACCGGCTAGAGGGGGCGTCAAGCGCCCCCTTAAACCCCTCTGCGCGGAGGGGTCTTAGGGGGACGTATGTCCCCCTGCAGGTTCTGGTAAACTGCGAATGTGAAATACCGGAGAGATGAATCGAACATCTGACCTCGGAGTTATGAGCCCCGCGCGCTCCCGCTGCGCCACCCCGGTAAAACCTTGCGCTCTGTTTGTCTTGTCCTCTTGATTGGCCGAGCAGACCTTATCCCGGCGATACGTTTCGATCGTATGACCTCGTGGTTATGAGCCACGCGCGCTATCCGCTGCGCCACACCGGGTTGGCTCCGTTTATCGTCCAGCTCGACCCTTGTTCACTTCATGGCTTGCTAATATATATTTGCGACTCCATGCATTATATATAGATGTCAATTGTACCCGCAAATCAATTTTTTAATGGGGGCGACGAGCACCCCCCTCAGACCCCCACTGCGCGGGGACATGCGTCAACTTATCAACTTATCGGGGAACCAAAGGTTCCCCGCACCCCTCCTTACCGTGAACTTATCAACTTATCATCTTATCAACTTATCATCTCATGCAAATTCAAATACTTATCTACGCGAAGGGGAGTCAAGCGCCCCCTCAGACCCCTCTGCGCATACTCTACAACCCACCATACGAGGTCCTGCAACAAAGTATTTGAATTTTGAATTTCGAATGCATGTAAAAAAATTAACGTGTACCCGCCCACTGCGCGAAACGGGAAATGAGTGGGATACCGTGGAACCAGTAGGGAGGGGGCGCTTGACTCCCCCTTTCAAATACTTATCTGCACGGAGGGGTTGAAGAGGGCGCTTGACGCCCCCTTTTTGATTACTTTTATTTTAAGGTTTTTTGGCCAAACACTCCAATCTCTCATTTTTTATTTCTCTAACTTTGTAAACTTGTAACTTTCTAACTTTGTAGTTCGCGTTCGCTTTCGCGTTCGAATTATATTACGAGTATCGACCCTTGTTCTTGCACCAGCATCCGCTTCAGACGCAGTCGGTCCGACCGGCGAGGGCTAGGACTACAGGGGGAGGGGGCCCCTCTGGGGGTCTGGGCACTGCGTAGTGGGCTCTGTCCCCCTGCACAGAGGGGTTGAAGGGGGCGCTCGTCGCCCCCTACAAGGTGGCTATCGTCCACATTGATGAAGTTCTCGTCCGCGTAATTCTGCATCTCACAATACCACGCATCAAACACGTCCACGCTGTAACACAGCCACACATAAACTCGCGCGCACATCAGCACATCAACCCGCGAATTGTGCATATACTTTTCAAATACTTTCATATCAACCCCCCGCGCAGCATCCCGCTCCTTAAACAGGATCTCAAACACCTGACTCAACTTCCCGAACTTCAGATACACCCCACCATACATGCTCTCCACCCGCAGATTGCACACCCCGACACTCTCCCGCGCA
>RGVZ01000520.1 GCA_010029825.1 bacterium
GCAATAGTAGAAACAGTATAGCCATTAGCGCCTGGGACAAGCTTACGAATTACCTTATTAAAAAGATCAATCACATACAAGTTTCCACTTGAATCAATTGTAATTCCAAGTGGATAAAAAAATTTCGCAGTTAAACCAGGACCATTTATATAGCCTGATCCATTAGTACCAGCAATAGTAGAAACAGTATAGCCACTAGAGCCTGAAACAAGTTTACGAATTAGGTTATTCCCACTATCAGCCACATATAAATTTCCAGTTAAATCAATTGTAATTCCACTTGGAGAATTAAATGTTGCAGTTGAACCAGTGCCTCCTCAACCTCGCGCACTGCAGCGCGCACGCGGGATTGGTAATTGACCACCTTGCTGTCAAAGTTGGACTGTGCAGCATCGATATTGGCCTGACGCTGTCCAGCATCAAACACGGGCAGTTGCAAAGACACCGGCCCTAGCGACCAGGTCGTCATATTTTTGTCCCCACTTGCAACACCAAACTGCGCCGGTCCGATAAATCCGCTAATCGTCAATCGGGGCCAGCGCTGCGCCTGCGCTCCGGCGACCAGCGCCGACGCCTTGAAAACGTCGCGCTCGGCAGCAAACACGTCCGGCCGTTGGGCAACCGTTTGTGCAGGCACGCTGGAAAGCGCGACGGCGGGTGCGCCGAGGGCACCCGCGCTCGATTGCACCAGGAAATTGAGGACGTCAAGACGGAGCTGGATACGTCCCGTCAAATCGCGGAACGTGAGCAATTGCGCATTGACTACGACATCAAAATCGCTGAGGACGAGGCCGAACGCGAACGTCTGGCTCTCAACGAAGAGGCAGTCGCCGTCGTTCAGCGTTTGAGCGAGGAATCGAGTGCGCGTGTGGCGGACGCAGTTGCCCGTGCCGGAGAGTTGACCACCCAAGCCGAAGCGGAATTGTCGCAGCGTCGAAAAGAGGCCGACCGGATTTTGCGAGAAGCGCGGGAAGAGGCGGCCCGAACCATTTCCGAAGCACGTCGTCTTTCCGAGAACTTAGTCAACCGCTACGAGGAATACAGTTCGGAGGCATTCGTCGACGCGGAATCGCGTATCGAGTGGCTTGAGGCTCAGTCGAAAGTTATGGATGGATTCGCGTTCGAACTTCGTTCGTTGTCGTCTATTGACTCGCAGGTTGTGCTCGACGAGATGCCGAGCGCAAGCTGATTGACTTGCGACTAAGAGTCAGCTAGAGGCGGCCAGTCGAGCCCGCTTGCGCATGGCACGAATAAGTGCGCGCCCGCGCAGTTGCCACATGGCCCACAAGCCAATCCAAACGAATGGCGTCATCCATCCGGCCCGCACGCGAAGGCGGTCCCGGTAGAGCGTCGTGCGGTCACCCATGGGTGATACCGCCATGCGGTGGTCCCAGACTTTGAGTCGAGTGAGCGGTCCGCTCATCGGGGCGCCCGAGTCGATGACCATACGCACATTCCCGGGGCGTTCCTCGTAGCGAACGTCGACGAGTTGTGTTCCGAGTGGAATGATGCCAAACAGCGAGAGCGCCACCAGGTGAGGCGTCCCGGCGACCCACCGTGAGGGGAATCCGCCCTTTTCACGCGAGCGAACGCGGATGAACGGACGAGCGGCGGCCCGCATCTGCGCGGGTCGTGACAGCGCATCCCAGACCGTCTCGACGTCGGCATCGAGCGTGATGCGCAAAAACACGTCCATGAGGTCTCCGAACCGGGTTCAGGCAACGTCGCGACGGTGCCACGTGATGAGGTTA
>RGVZ01000053.1 GCA_010029825.1 bacterium
AAGTCGTCGGCAGCCGCACGGTCATGGATCATCACCCGGAGTTTTACCTCGGCATGGGCATGACGGCGGAAAACGTCGCCAAGGACTACAAGATCTCGCGCGAGGATCAAGACGCGTTTTCGGTCGAGTCCCACTTGAAAGCCATCAAGGCGATTGAATCTGGTTGGTTCAAGGACGAGATCGCCCCTGTCCCCGTCACATTCCGCACGCCTGGCAAAAACGGCGAAGCGAAAGTCGAGACCCGCATGTTCGACACGGACGAAGGCGCCCGCGGCGACACGACCGTCGACGCCCTCGGCAAACTCAAGCCTGCGTTCCTCCAAGGCGGGACGGTCACCGCCGGCAACAGTTCGCAAATGTCTGACGGGGCCGCGATGTGCCTCGTCGTCTCGGAAAAATTCGCGCGCCAGCACAACCTGAAACCCGTTGCCCGTTTCTGCGGTTACTCGGTTGCCGGTGTCCCCCCGCGCATCATGGGCATCGGTCCCGTCGCATCGATCCCGAAGGCCCTCGCCCGCGCCGGCCTGAAACAAGACCAGATCCAGCGCTACGAACTCAACGAGGCCTTCGCCGCGCAGAGCCTTGCCGTCATCCGCGAACTGAAACTCAACCCGGCCCTCATTAACTTGACAGGCGGCGCCATCGCCCTTGGCCATCCACTGGGCGCGACGGGCGCAAAACTCACGGCGACGCTCATCAACGGCCTGCACCGCGACAAACAAAAATACGGCATGGTCACGATGTGCATCGGCACCGGCATGGGCGCCTCCGCCATCTTCGAGGCGGTCTAACCCCCGCGTCACCCTGAGGCCCCGTCATCCTGAGGCCCCGTCATCCTGAGCGGAGCGAAGGATCCTCTCTTCCCGTCACCCTGAGGCCCCGTCACCCTGAGGGCCCGTCATTCTGAGGCCGAAGGCCGAAGAATCCTCTCTTCCCGTCACCCTGAACGAAGCAAAGGATCCTCATGAACATGAACAACAAAAAAACTCCGGAAGAAATTCAGGCCTCACTGGCGGCCCCGGGCGCGGGGATCCCCTTTTATGAGCGCTGGATGGGGAGGCTTTTGCTCAAACCCCTCATCATGCGTCGAACACCCTGGGAAGTCTCAGAGGCGCGTTTCCAGAAGATTCATGAAAAATTCAAAAGAGATCTCGCGAAGGTTCCGGCCGATCGACTCACCGAGCGCGTTCTTGTCCCGCCGCAACGCGGACTCGAAGACAGTTCGCGATTCTGGTCTGCCGCCATGTGCGCCCGGCACTTGTTCATTGTCGGCACGCAAATGGAAGAAGTGGTCGTGAAATTGTCACGACGGGAGTCCATCAACCGGCAAGCCAGCACGGCTGCTGTCAAGCCGGAAGTCGCGCGCAATACGCCGGACAGTGTCAACGAGTACATCACGTTCGGGGATTCGCTGATCGATCGCCTGCGCGCGTCCGTCGATGACCGCGAGTCCAACCAAACATTCAGCCACCCGTGGTTCGGACCCATGCGCGCGAAAGAATGGATGTTTCTCTTTGCCGCGCACACATCCGTCCACCTGCAGCAACTGAGAGCCATACTCGATGAAATGTCACGCGCGCGATAACGCACGCGATCTCCAACCCCCCCGTCATTCTGAGGCCCTGAGCGTAGCGAAGGGCCGAAGAATCCTCTCTTCCCCGTCATCCTGAGCCGAAGGCGAAGGATCCTCTCTTGAAAGAAAGGATTCTTCGGCCCTACGGGCCTCAGAATGACGAGACGCCGGTTCACAATGACGAGACGCCGGTTCAATACGACGAGATGCCGGTTCAGAATGACGACCGGCTAAACCAACCCGAGCACCCGCGCGTCAACGCGCAGGGCGCGCCGGGCGCGCGCGAAAAAGTTACCGGGGAGGCGCATCAGGACATTGTTGCCGTGCGCCTCCATCGTCAACCACGTCACGTCGCGCTGGCGCACAGACCGGTTGCGAGCCCCGAATTGCCCCATCGCCGGGGCCTTGCGCGCGAATCGATAAAGCGCGCCAAGAATGAAATCCATGCGCGAGAACCAGACGACGTGATTGGCCTGGCGCCCGCGCGCGTACAGGGCCGCGACCGCCGCGTAGTCGCCTTGATCACAGAACGCCTCATCCGGCATCGCCGGTTGCAGGTTCCACCACCTGCCAGGCGAAGTCAGCCCCGTCGCGACATCAGGCCGCGAGGCCATGATGCGCTTCATCGCACCGGCCCAGACGAGAGCGCCCGCCGAGTGCGTGACCCCGGCCGGCGCCAGGCCGCGATCAAAACAAACTTCCATGAATCCGGCCAGGGCATGTGCCGCTTCGTCCGCGCGCCTTTCGGCATCCCGCCAGAACCGGCTCCACCACAGGGACGCGGCCAGGTAAAACTTCAACCTCTTCAGTGGATTCACACTGACGCGGTCGCGAGTCCCGCGACTGAACAACATGGAGTTCCACGTCAGCAGGTAAAATTCCGTGGTGCGCCGCGAACGTCCGAGTCCGGTGGCCTCGGCCAGAGGCAGGATGAAATCGGCAACGGCCTCGCGGTCGTCCGCGTAGTCAACGCCGTGCACGAAAATCACCGGATTGGATTTCGGATTGAACCTTGCAGGGGAATCGATCTCCTCAATGAAGTCGACGCGGACTCCGTACGTCTCATTGAGGATGCGAAACCGGATCAGGCGCGCGTCTGCCTTCGTCGCCGGCAAGGACTCGAGTTCGCTATTGATGAGCTGGAAAATTTTTTTCATATCAAACATGAAACCAGACACTTTGGAAGGATCTCTTAAGAGCCTTTAAATTTCACGTTAAGCCCGGTAGAGTCTGCCAGAGTCAGGAGGCATCCATCATGACCGTCCACATTTCGTCTGATTACATTGGCGGCCTGCGTTGCAAATCAAAACACGGACCATCGGGGAATGAACTCATCACTGACGCCCCGGTCGACAACCACGGCAAGGGCGAGGCATTCTCGCCGACGGACCTCGTGGCGACAGCGCTCGGCGCCTGCGTCATGACAACCATGGGAATCCTGGCACAGCGCTTGAACATCGACCTCACGGGCATGCACGCTGAATGCACCAAGGACATGGTCAGCGCGCCATTCCGCCGGATCGGCAAACTGACCGCGAGGATCACCATCCCCAAGAACGTCACCAGCAAGATTTCACCTGTCGATCGCGAGAAACTGGAGCGCGCGGCCCACACATGTCCTGTGCACAAGAGCCTCCATCCGGACGTCGAATCCGTGATCGAGCTGGTCTGGCAAGAATAACCGGCAGGAGGAATCCGCCATGAAACACCGGGGACTGACGATCCTTGTCGCGACCGTCATGACGCTTGCGGCGCCGGTTCCGGCTCTGGCCGGATCCCTCACGATCTATGCGATCCCGTCCCCGCGCGGAATTGACTGGTCGACTCCAAAATCCTTGACCTGGTCCGCGGCCAGGAACCAATTGTCGGGACAAACCCACAAGATTGGCCACGCCAACATCCACGTCCGCTGCGCGGCAGCAGAGGGCGACGACCGCGACTTCGAGGTCCTCACGGGCATGACCACCGGCGAGGACGATCCTACGATGCGCTTGCTGAAAGAAGAAGGTTACGGACTCGGGATACTCTTTGCGACGGTCCCGGGACGCCTTGAGACGCAGGAGGAAGTCTCGCGCGACCTCTATGACCGTTTTGAGACTGGCAAGGTCAACTTCTTGCAATTCCGCGTTTCGTCCCCGACCTGCGCCCGGCTTGCGGAATATGTGACGGCATACAAGTCACGCGGCTACGACCGATTCTACGGCCTGCCCAACCGCCCGCGCCACGGCGAGGGCGCCGGCTGCACGGCATTCGCCGCGAGTTTCCTCGACCTAGCCGGCCTGCACACGGACTATTTGCGTTCGCGGTGGAAGAAGACACGACTGGCACCCGAATTCCTGACGGGCGGGCCGATGACGGGTCACTTCGTGCCACTCGCGGCCCTGCTGCGTCCGATTCGCCCGCTGCGCTGGGCCCGTGAAACTGAACCGCACTTCGCCATTAGCTTCTTCGATCCCGACGCGCTGGTCCGTCATCTGGAATCATCGTGGAACGCGGGTCGCAACCCACTCGGTGGCCGCGAAATCAAGACGTCCCCTGATTTCACCACGATGGGCATCGCGAAAGGATTCGTCTTCGACGCGACCACTGTCCCGACACCCGACGACCCCGTCTGGCAACAACCGTCATTCTGAGGCCGCAGGCCGAAGAATCCTCTCCTCCCCGTCATTCTGAGGCCGCAGGCCGAAGAATCCTCTCTTCCCCGTCATTCTGAGGGCGCAGCCCGAAGAATCCTTTCCCGAAGACAGGATCCTTCGCTCCGCTCAGGATGACGGGACTACCGCTCAGGATGACTGGGAAGACAGGATCCTTCGCTCCGCTCAGGATGACGGGACTACCGCTCAGGATGACGAGACTACGGCTCACGGTGACGGGCTACGGATCAAACCACATGCACAACCATGTCGCGCGGGATCCGGAAGGGCGGGCCCCACGTCCCCGGCGTCGCCGCCTTGCCGACGGCGATCACCATGACCACGCGTTCGCGACAACCGATTCCCAGGACTCGCCGCACGCGCACTTCGTCAAAACCTTCCATCATGCACGTGTCGTAATCCTGCGCCGCGATGGCCAACACGAAATTCTCAGCAGCCAAGGCTGCCGACTTCATCGCGACCTCGTCCAGGTCACGACGGAAATTCGGACCTCTCGGTGATGGCCGGAACAAACCCGTCAAGTTGAATCCGATCCACTTGACCAGCCCCATGACATTGAACCATCCCCAGCGATACGTCACCGGGATCAATTTCTCGTAGTATACGCGCACCGGCCGCGGCGCGTTCGCCTTGTGCGTCCACTCCTGCAACAAAGGCAATGACCTCTGCCACAGACCCGGATTCGCCGTCACCGCCACCAGGTGCCGCGCCGTGCGCGCCGCCGACTGGTTCAGGCATGCCGTCGCCATATCCACCATCTTCCCCGGATCTTTCACCCAGTAGAAATTCCAGGTCTGGACGTTGGAAGAATTCGGCGCCCACACCGCCGCGTCCAGCGCCTTGTCCACGACAGCATCCGGCACTGCCTCATCCGTGAACCTGCGAATGCTGCGCCGGCGCATGACCGCGTCAAAAAAATCCATACAATCTCCTGAAAAATTTCCCGCTCCGCTCGCTTGCGGATGATGATATAAATCGAATGACGCCACTCAGGATATCGCAGATCACCGGGGACAGGAACGTGGAACTACCAGTCGAAGTGCAATGCCCGTTCTGCGGAGAATGGTTTACAACATTTGTCGATGTCTCGACCGGCGCCCAATCCTATACCGAGGACTGTCAGGTCTGTTGCCGCGCCATAGACATGGTTGTTTCCATAAACCCCAGGACCGGAGCCCCGCGCATCGCGACGCGGCGGGCCTACTGACATGCGCCTGAAATCCCTGGTCCTGGTGGCAGGCGTCACATTTTCACTGACCGCGCGCGGAGCCCCCGCTCCCACCGGATCCGCGCCGCCCGGATCCGCGCCCCCCGACCCCGAGATCCTCGTACTCCCCGGCGTCTTCAGCACACCCGAAACTGGCTTCGGGGGCGGCGCCGGCCTGTTCATCCTCGACCATCCGATCGACAGCGACCAGGGCTCCAAGGCCAACGCCCTGCGCATTGGCGCCATCTACACCGAGAAAAAACAATTCATCCTGCGCGGCTCGCTGGAACGCTACGTCAATGACAACCGCGACCTGATCACCCTCTCCGTCATGGCGCAGAGATATCCGGACTCGTTCTTCGGCGTCGGCAACAACACCCGCGTCCGTGACGAGGAAAAGTACACCTCCTATGCCTGGGAAACCAACGCCCGCTATCTGCACGAGGTCAATCCGCGCGTCTACATCGGCGCCCAGGCGGCGATCTACCACGAACGCATCGATCACCTTAAACCCGGCGGATTTCTCGATCGCCGCGCCGACCAGAACGACAACCCCGTCCGCGGCATCGACCCCTTCGCCCTCTCCGGCGCCGGCATCCTGCTCCGCCGCGACACGCGCGACGACTACCAGGACCCTGTCCGCGGATCTTTCGTCGAGGCCAGCACCACCACGCGCCTGCGCGCCCTCGGCAGCGACCACCAATACAACACCACCGCCATCGACACGCGCTGGTTCGTGCCTCTCTCCTCTGCCAAATCCCCCGCCTCAGGCAACGTCCCGCGCCTCGCCTTCCAGGCCCTCGCCATCAGCACCAACGGCGACCCGCCCTTTCAGGCCCTCGCGATGATGGGCGGGCGCGACGTCCTGCGCGGGTATTTCCTCGGGCGCTACCGCGACCGCGACCTCGCCGTCTTCCAGAGCGAACTCCGCATCCCCGTCAGCCAACGCTGGGGCGCCGTCGCCTACGCTGGCGCCGGCAACGTCTCCCGCCACTGGTCGGGCATGAAAGCCAGCGAATTCAAACCCGCCACCGGTGCCGGTGTGCGCTACCGGTTCTCCGACGTCCAGAAAGTCAACATCCGCCTCGACTTCACGTGGGGACGCGAAACACCGAACCCAAGTTTTTATTTGAGCCTCGCCGAGGCCTTTTGATCCGGTTCTTGCACTGACTCCCTCGGCGCATGTCGCAACGTGGGGGGGGTAACGCAAATGAAACCAATAAACGCCGTCGCCAGATCCGCAATCATCAAATCCGCGATTTTGATTTCCAGCCTGCTGCTCTCACCGGTCCCGGCCCGCGCACAAAACAACAACCAACCGCCCGCGGAAACACCGGTCCAGCCCCTCGACCTCGCCGCCATGTCCGTCGCCCGCCAAGTCCTGACGACGGGCGCCGCCATGGTCGCCCTCGGTGACTCTGAAGGCGTCGCCGGCCAATTCACCGACGACGGCGAACTCGTCACCAAATCCACAAAGAACGCCGGCCCCCCCGAAGTGCAAATCTTCCGCGGCGCCGATCAGCTCCTCAAATGGTTCAAGATTGTCGAAGGCCTGCGCGGATTCACCGTCGTCAACAACGTCGAGTACGCCCGCCTTGTTGCCCCCGACCTGCTTTACATCACGGGCACGCTCGAACTGACCAGCCCCGAGCAACAAACAACGGGCCTTCCCTTCACCCAGGTCCGGGTTCAGGAAGGCGCCTCCTGGAAAATCGTGAACTACCAGATTATTTTCAGTGGCGGCTGACCGCGACTTTACCTTGCCTGCAGGATCTCCGCGACGCGCTGGTCCAGGATCGTCGCCGGGTTCTCGTCAAACTTGCAATGACTGCCTGCGCCGTGCGTCGTGAGTCGCACATCCATCCCGTAACGCTCGTAACGCTGGCGCGCGTTCTGCGCCCCGCCGTTCAGGAAATCGCCCGTCGTGGTCTCGATCCGGATCTTGAAATAGTGGCGCCAGTCGCTTGACGCCTCCATCCCGGAGTTTGAATACAACATCCCGCCGCACATGAACACAGCCCCGCCCAGGAACTGCTGCATGTACCGGTTCATCCACGTTCCCGTCATGAAAGTCGGCCCGCCCGACTGGCCGCTGAAAATCACCTTCGAACGGTCGATATTGTAAAGGCGCAGGACCCTTTCCTGCAGCAGCGCGTTCAAGTATTCCGCGTTGCTGTCGCCAGCGATCCACCAACTGCGCCCCGCGTTGCCCGTCGTCGGCGCCTGCACGTGCACCGCGACCAAGTCATGACGAAAGGCGATCGCCTTGCTGTCGCGCCAGAATCCCTCGTAATCCCAGGCCCCGTCGCCATGCAGGTAAACCAGCATCCCGTAACGTCCCGTCTGCACGTCGTCCTGGACCGAGACGCGGTATTTCGCCGTGTTTCCCTTGAACTCAAACGTCTCCTCGTAACTCCCCGTCTGGCCACCGCTGCCGAGGCTCAGCCAGCCATTCGCGTTGGCTGCCGGATTCTTGTTTTGCAACCGCACCGACCGGATCACTTGACGCGGAATCTGCCGTGACACCACGTGCATCTCCAGCCCGTTGGCCAGGTTCACCGCTTGCTCCGAACGGAACGTCACCGCCCCGTAACTCGTCCCGTCATTCGCCCCATTCACATCAATCAAATTCATCAGGGGCGCGTCGTCCCGCAAGCATTCCTGCTTCGCGCCCACGCAAAGAGCCACATCCGCGCCACGCTGCGGCATCGTCACCAACACGTGCACCACATCACCCTCGCCATCCAACCAGATCGCCGGCCGCTGCGCTGCGACCGGCGCGCCGTTGTCGCTCAACCTCGAACGCCCCCACGCGCTACCCGACGTGACATGTGTCTGCTGGCAGGCGACCGCGAGATGCATGATCACGGCAAGTCCCAGCCATCGGACGGGCCATCGCCAAGGATTCGACGTTGTCAAAGGGTTCAGCGATCTGGACAAAGTTCAGGTCCTCAAATAATGCCGTCCGACCGGCGACGTGGAATCGCACCCGGATTTGCAAGATCAATGCGCAGCCCGCTAATGCGGTAAAATACTGATTTTATTAACTTTTTCTGTTCGACGTTGCCCCGGCGCACCGCCTCGGGAATGGACACTGTCCAGTCCAAGGACAGCCAGCGAGGTAGTCATAAACAACTACTTAAAATTTATTAAACACCATTGATTTTATTGTGCTTTTTATTTAAAAGCGCACATCGTTTTAACGCGGACGCAATCCAGTCGACGGACCGTCGACCTAATGAGCCACGGAACCAGAGTCATGCAGACGGAAGTATTCGGTTTCAGCAACTACAGGGACTACCTCTCCCACCGCATCCAGACGACGGAAGAGGGACGCGGCTACCAGAAGCAACTGGCCATCGCGGCCAAATGCCAGTCGTCCTATCTGTCCCAGGTGCTCTCCGGGAACGCCAACCTGACCCTCGAACAGGCATTCGGGATCTGCCACTTCTGGGATTTCGACAAGGACCAGACCGATTTCTACATGGCCCTGGTCTCAAAAGAGCGCGCCGGCACGCCGAAACTGCGCGATTACATTGACGCGAAAATCGAGGCCATCAGGGTCAAGAAAGCCAACCTGTCAAACCGGTTCGACGAGAACCAGTCCGTCAATCCTGAACAAAAAGTCGAATACTACTCCAACTGGTACATGCCCGTGATCCACACGATGGTCGCGATCCCGCGGTTCCGCCAGGCACCGGCGATCGCGCGCCAGCTCAATTTGCCCGTGGAAACGGTCGACTACGCCCTCAACCAGCTGGAAAAATCGGGACTCGTCGCGAAAACTGCCGACGGCTGGACCAACACGGCCCGCGACATCCACCTGCGCAGCGACTCGCCGCTGAACTATCACTACCACAACATGGTCCGCATGCTGGCCAACCGCAGGATGCAGGAAAGCACCCCCGGGGAAAGCCTTCATTACTCGGCGGTCTATTCACTCAGCGAATCGGATTTCGCAAAAATCAAGCAAGAACTTCTGACGATGCTCGAAAACACACGCTTGACAGTACTGTCTTCTCCCGAAGAAACTGCTGCAGCTTTCACACTCGATTTTTTCAGGATGTAACGCCATGAACGTCACGACACCAAAACTGACTCAAATTCCCGGAGTGTTGTCGTTGTCCATCGTCCTGGCACTCGCCGGTCACGGATGCGCGCAAAAACCAGATCACCGGGCCCCCCTGCCCGGACACAGTGACACCTCGAACGGTGACAACATACTCGATGACGCCACCAAACCGGGCGACGTGTCGAGGCCGACAGATTCCACGCCGCCGCCCATGGCAAAACCGCGCAAGCCAAACGGCACCGTCACCAGCGGCGGAGGCCACCTGTATGGCTACCTCGCGAACCCGTGGCTCTTGCCGGAACATGCTGATCCGACCTGGTGCGTGGAAATCGACGAGGCCAGCTTCGGAATCACGAAAGACGCCGCCGAGGCCATCATCGACCACGCCCTCAGCGCCTGGCAACTTGTCACCCATGTAAACATGCGGAAAACCGGATGTGACGCCGGCACGGACCTCAGATTCATCCTCGGAACCCTGTCCCCCAAGGACTCCGCGCAACTCACCGAGGGCAAGGCTGTCGTTCACGAGGATGCCTTTGATTCGGCGGCCGTCGCGATCCGGACATCCTATGACGAGGAAAACTTGCGCGGACGCGGATTCATCCATGTCGCGCCGGCCAAGGGCCCGAACGGCCTTGAATCAAAGGGCTACGTTCCGGATGCCTGGTCCATTCACGACGGGGCGCTCCTTCTGGTTACCATCCAACACGAGCTCGGCCACGTTTTTGGATTGCAGCACACGCAAGAATCCGACGGCCTCATGGGCGCGCGCACGATCGAGTTCATGCTGAACAAGAAAACCCACGAAAGGTACGCTACCGACCCCGCGGGCCGCGCGGCGTTCCTCGCGCGGTTGCATCAATTGGCCCCGATCAACCTGGTGGCTTTCCCGGATCAGGTTGAGTTCGAGAAATGCACTGATGACATGTGCCAGTCGATCAAGATCATCTCGATGAACAACAAGATGATCGTCGATCATTGGATCGCGAAACGGGACGAAATCCCGACTAAGGGCCGGAAGGCCTGGCGTCTCTTCAACTCCGCCTATCTGGACGCCCACCAACTCGGTCAGAAGACCATCTCAAACATCTACGCCAACGGGCGATACATGCCAGGCATCACCGCCAGCCAGGGCACCTTCGGCGGCGTCTCCGACCGCGGCACCCTCACGGTCGTCAACTGGACAGCCGGGATGACACCCAACATCGTGGAGTTCCATGGCGGGACTTATACGGTACTGCTTCCGTAAGACCCGGCGCGCGCGAATCAGTATTTGCGCGCGTAAAAGTAGCACGCCTCGTGCGTGATGAATGGCGTGCTTCCCGATCCGTTGCATCTCACGCCGTCAAGTGACCGGCACTGGCGCGCAGCGACGAAGTAGACATCCTCGCCGCCGCCGGGTTTCCTGGCCCGCGTCTCCCGCAGGATCGTCTTGAACCGGTCAAAAGCCTGCAAATAAAGCTCGCCATCGATCCAGGTGCCCGGGGTCCAGGTCGCAGGATCCGTCTTCTCGACGTATTCGCGGGCAGTTTTCTCGTCCATCCGGACGAAGTAGTTGGATGAACCTTCCGTCCTCGCCAGATGCGCCCGGACTTCCGGACCCATGAGCGGATCCTCGGCAGAACGCGTCGCCAGCATCGCGTCGTCAACCTCATCGCGCGGATTGACACAATAACCCGCCCACGCGGCATCAACGCCAAGCGCGGCCCAGGTCATTGGTGCCGCCGCGTCAAACGCCCGGACAACCTTGTCAAAGCGATCGCCGGCCAAGGCCGCGCCGGCAAAAAAACCCGCGAAATTTGCCACGCTCAGCGTGACCAGAAAGCTTCGCATCATGCCTCATCCGTCGTCACAATGGTGGACTTGCTCGCGACCGTCACCGTGCCTTTTGGACCAGTGACTTCGACCAACTCGATTTTCTCAACCGTACGCAGGTAGCGTTTGGTCGCCTCCGGCAACTGGTGCCAGATGCGCCATGCGAAATAAGTGCCCAGCGCCGCGAATGGCACCAGGAATGCCGGCCAGAAGACCCAGCTCTTTTCCGTCAAGTATCCCAGCGAGATCGACTGCAACCCGCTGCCCAGGTAAACGCACCCGTCGACAATCCCCGACGCCGTCGCCGTCGCCTTGCGACCGCCGAAATCAGCCGCCGCCGTACCCGACATGATCGAGTGGACGCCGATCACCGCCAGAATCACGGTGATCGCGCAAAGGCCCAGCACCACTGGATGATCCGGAACGCAGAACACCATGATCAGGGTCAGGATGACCATCAGGCCGCTCATGATCGCCGCGGGCGGACCACGACGCGACTGGAACACCCGGTCGGACAAGAGTCCCGCCGTGAATCCGCCGACGATCCCCGTCATGCAGATCAAAAGACCCCAGTGCTTCAAGAAAAACCCGGCGCCGATCTGCGGCACTTCCTTCGCGTAGACGAAGTACCACTGCATGATCCCGTTGCGCAGGACGCCCGAGGTGAATTCCACGCACGCGATCGTCAACAGGATTGGATTGGTGAAAATCCTGCGCAACAACGCGCCGATCGCCAGATCGACTTCGCCGTCGTCGGACGAAGCGTCATGCGGGTCGAATTCGTCAAACTTGGCGTGTGCCGGCGAATCCTTCAGCAACCAAGCGTCGATCAGGGCCCAGAAAATCAGGAACATCGCCGGGATGAGGAAAATGAACCAGAACGCGTCCCTGCCCCCCATCTCGACCGCGAATGCCGCGCGGATGAATCGCTGGACCGCGCTCAACTCAACACCAGGGTTCAGTTTCACCGCGTCGGCGATGGCCTGCCCCCAGTCAAACGCGAAATAAACGCCAAACGAGATCAACGTCCCGAAAATCGCCCCGAAAAGCCCCCGTTCGCGGACGTGGAACCAGTAGGCCTTGACCTTGATGATCGAAACGGCCCCGTAACTCTGGAAGAACATGTTCAGCGAGTACAGGATGGTCATGGCGATCGTCAGGTTGATCGCCCGGCCGCCGTGCAGGTAGTAAAACAGCACCGCGCCCATAAAAATATTCGCGAGGCTGGACCCGATCGCCGCGAAAAGCATCCCCTTGCGCCCGCCCATGCGGTCCACCATGGGTCCCGTCAGCAAGAAACTCAGTCCATAAACGATCGTTCCAACGCCGAAAATCTTCCCGAATTCCTGCTTGGTCATCAGGTCGCCCAAGGCGTTTTTGGAGACGCTCAGGTTATACCGGGCCATATAAAGGAAGGCGTACGTCATCCCCAGGGCGAACCAGTTGACGAATCGCACCCGCATGAATTTCGGCCCGTGATTCAGGGGGTTGTTCTGGAAGTAGAGCCCCACCACGATCGCCATGGTGATACCGACGATGATCATATCCATACAAAGGGCCTCGCGAAATCCATGAAGAAGCCGGTTTCGTAACCCATCCACCCCGGATTTTCAATTGCCATCAAGGCCCGGTTTTGCAAAGGTTTATCAAGGTTTAAAAACATTTAATGATGAATTCCTGGACCGGGAGAAACCCATCACCAAGCCCATGCTGTTTTCCGATGTCGCCGACGGCGTAAAAGGCCGCCTGAAAGAAGCCAACCTCAACTTCAACCGCCGCTTTCCCGGCGATCGCCATCCAGAGGGCCGCCAACCGGTCCACACGGTTTATGGCGGGGCACACCTGTTCACGGCGCGGACCGCGCGCAAGATGGGCGCGATTGCCCTGCGCGCGATGGCCGGGTACGCCCCTGACCCGGCCGCCCTGGCGCGCGGACTGGGCGTGGATCCCGCCCATTCTGGACAAGATTTGTGGCAAAAGGTCCATGCCCGCGTCATCGGCAAGCTCACGTCCGAGCCAGTCGAGGATTTCCGCATCGACTTCGAGGACGGTTACGGCAACCGCCCCGACGCCGAGGAAGACGGACACGCGGCGGCCACCGCCCGTGAAGTCGCCCTGGGGATGAAAGAAGGCACCCTGCCCCCATTCACCGGGATCCGCGTCAAGCCCTTCAACCAGGAAAACATCGACCGCGCCGTGCGCACGCTCGACATTTTCCTGGATACGCTGCTCCAAGAGACCGGCAACCGGTTGCCGCCCGATTTTGTCGTCACCCTGCCAAAAATCACCGTGGCGGCCCAGACGCGAGCCCTTGCCGAACTTCTCTCCGCGGCCGAGAAAAAACGCGGCCTGCCGCGGAACTCCATCAAGTTCGAGATCATGGTCGAGATGCCCCAGATCATCATCGACGACACGGGGCGATCACCCCTGCGCCAGATTGTCGACGCTGGTGACGGGCGCTGTGTCGGCGCGCACTTCGGATCGTATGATTACACGGCGGGTTGCCAGATCACGGCCTCGTCCCAGACGATGACGAGTCCCGTTTGCGACTTCGCGAAACATGTCCTGCAAGTCAGCCTGGCCGGGACGCCAGTCATGATCTCCGACGGCGCGACGAATGTCATGCCAGTCGGCCCGCATCGCGCTGCCCCGGGCACGGCGCTGACCGCGCAACAGATCGCGGAGAACCGCGCCATCGTGCACCGCGCGTGGCAACTCAGTTACCAGAACATCCGCCACTCGCTCGACACGGGCTACTACCAGGGTTGGGACTTGCACCCGGCGCAACTTCCCGTCCGTTACGCGGCGATGTACGCCTTCTTCCTGGAGGGTTTCGATTCCGTCTCGGAACGCCTCAAGGGATTTGTCGAGAAAGCCGCCAAGGCGACTTTGCTCGGGGATGTCTTTGACGACGCGGCGACCGGCCAGGGACTCTTGAATTTCTTCCTGCGCGGGATCAGTTGCGGGGCAATCACCGAGGCCGAGGCCCTGCGCACGGGATTGACGCTGGACGAGATCCGCGCTCGCTCGTTCCTTAAGATCCTGCGCAATCGCAAGATCGTCTGATTTCGCGGGACTATCCCGGCCGGCAAAACTGGAATCCCGCCCCGGCGGATCCAGAGGTGACACACGTTGATTTCGCGGCAATCGCCGCGCCATTTTCCGCGGCGCCACGCCCGGATTCCAGCGGCATGACATAGACAGTTTCCGGATCCAGTTTTCCCGCCATCAAATCATCCATCTGAGTCGCGCAAATGGCCTTCAGCTTGCCGATGTCATGCCGCGCGAAAGCGCCGCTGTTGGACGCGAGGCGATGCCGCGCCGCCCACATGCCAAACGCCCGCCACAAGACAAAATCATCGGCCCTGAATTTTCCGGCCTCAATCCCGCGGCAAGAGAACGACCCCAGATACGCCGGGACCAGATTGGCCCTTCGCGCGCCGGGCAACAGCGCCGCGATTTCCACCTCGCGCGCCCCGATTTCCGCCAGGCGCGCGTACACGGGATCTGTCCCGTGCGTGGAAAACCATTCGCGCGCGAAAAACGAGTTGTCGAAAACATTGAGGCTGGTCACGAGGGCAAAGACAAGGCCTTGCTCGAACCGGCTGAATTTCTTCTGCTGCATGATCGCCGACCCCAGCACCATCAACTGGATCAGGACCGCGTAATAAAGGGGCCAGATGAACCGCCCCGCCGACCGGAATGTCGTGATCAACGGATCGATCAGCGCATAGGGTTTCTCGAGGTCGATCACCCAGAAACCGCCAATGCGGACGTTCGACCCCAGAGAGAACAAAGCCATCAAGACCAGCGCCGTCATGACCGGGGGCGACCACGCCCACTTGATTTTGCGTTTCCTGGGCGACAGGTAACGGATGGTGAAAACGATCACCGCAGCGGTCAGTGCTCCCGCGCCGACCCAAGCGTAACCTTCATACGAGCCGGCCTTGTTCCATCCGC
This sequence comes from bacterium, assembly GCA_010029825.1. GTDB lineage: Bacteria > Bdellovibrionota_B > Oligoflexia > Oligoflexales > RGVZ01 > RGVZ01. The sequence goes on from RGVZ01000053.1 coordinate 15,282, forward strand.
GCAGAAATCGCGGCAACAGCGCGCTGGATCCCATCGGGTTCACAAAAGCCAGGACATCGGCACCGAAGAAATGAAAACCGCCGCCGCCCTTGTCAGACCCCACCGCGTTCACGGAGAAATATCCAAACAACCAAAAGACAAAACCCGTTACCGCCACGAGCATCCCGGCGGCCGTCACGGAATGGCGCAACTTCGACCGGTCGTGCACCGAAGCGATCCCGATCGCGCACGTCATGGCCGCGATGTAAGGATGCAGTCCCGAGGCCAGGGCCTGCAGGGCGAGCCACTGGCTCGCGGCGCGCGCTGTCCCGAAAAATCCAGGCCCAACAGGCCCGTCAATCTTTCGCGACCGCAACGCCAACGCCAGTGCCCCGAGGATCAGCCAGTGCCCGCACAGGGCCGGATGTCCCCACTGCATGCGGTGCCACCATGCGGGCGCCAAAGTGATGATCAAGGTTCCGCCGGCCAGAAGAGGCCAGTTCCCCGGCGACAACCGATGGAAGATCCACGCCGCGATCGCCCCCTGCAGCATCAACGACAAGATCAACCACAGGCCTGTGATCTGCCCCGCGGGACCGATCCATGTCGCGACGGCCGGCACCCACTCGGCGAGGAGCCGCATCACCACCGCGAACCACGGGAACGCGTCCACAAAACCAAGGGTCGTCCCCGGCGGATCGGCGTATCCACGAATCGCGCCCAGGGGCAGCTGCCACGGAGTGTCGCGAAACCCGACCCAGCCCAGGTACTGCTGCGCCAGGTCATCCGTCGCCAGCCAATCCACCGCGTCGGGCGCGATCATCGACAGGTCCAGCCCAAGAAGGCCCACCATCAGTCCTGTGATTGCTCCAAAAAACACGTGCTTCATGGATACGTTCCGACGCCGTTTCGCGGTATCATAGGCGGTACGACAGGCGACATGATAACAGGACAAAACGTCAGGAGCCACTCATGCCGACAAGCCGCCGCCCCGGCCGCATGGCCTTCACCGCCGCCCTCACTGCTCTGTGTTCGTTGATGTTTTGTGTGACGTTGGCTGGCTGCAAGACCACTGGATCCGGGAAAGCCGCCGCCAACTTGCAAGGCCGTGATCCCATCCCCTGCGGCGACAAGGTTTTCCCGCCGCATTATCCCGGATCCATCTATCCGCAAGGCACTTACCTGGAACGCATTTATCCTTCCGACAACGGATGGCAGCCGGAAGTCATGTCACCGCGCATGCTGAGCGTCGGCGACGGGGTTTGCCTGTGTCGCCCCTACGTGGTGATCGAGGAACGCCTCGATGGCGCCGCGCGATCCATCAAGGAAACCAACTACTGCATCATGACGGAACGCATCCAGGACAACCGCGGCGATCGCGACGTCGTCGTCTCCACATCGCGCGGCGTGACGGATCCCTACATTTGCACGCTGGAATTCTGCAAAGCCAAAATCATGATGTCCAGAAAGCCCGGAAGTTGCGCGACGGACATCTGGGATATTTGCGGCAACACATACTCGGGCAAGGAACCCAAGTACGAGGGCAACGGCCCCGCGCGCTGAGACGCGCCGCGCCCTGAGTCAGGGCAGGAACAGCGCCTTTTCCTCATCTGACGGGACGCGACACGTATCGCGCCGTCCGAAGATCCGGTAACGATTGCGCGCGACCGTGCGATAGACCGCGTTGCGCAGGGTCCGCGGAACGACCCGCAAAATCGCGGCGGCCGACCAGATTCCCCCGACATGCGTGAAAATGCGGATCACGGCGTCGGACTCCGTCCATCTTTCGCCATCCTGTTCCGCCACATCCCGTTGCACCACAATCGATCCCGGAACGGGCTCGCGCGCCGCGTCGTAGATGCCGCGCGCCCTTGCCGTTTCGCCTTGAATGGGCGCGTAACGCAGGACGCGCGCGCGGTCGATGCGCACGAGAAAATCCACAAAGCGATTGCACAGGTTGCAAACGCCATCAAAATAAACGACCAGCCGTGTCCGTGAGTCTTGCATCATGTACAGGATAACGCTATCTCACTCCGCAAGCCACCGTGTAACCGCCTCGCGCGCCAGCGGCCCTCCATGTCCCACATAAAACTCCCGCACGCCGCGTTCGAGGAGCAGCTTGATGTTCGCGCGGTTGCGGACAACATCGGCATGGAAATAGTGCTCGCCGGGCCGGGTCGAAAAAATTGCGCCACCGAACCAGCCACCGAGGATCATGTCCCCCACAAACGCGCGTCCATCATCTATCAAGTAAACCATCGACCCGGGGGTGTGCCCCGGCATCTGGATCGCGCGGCCATTGATCCCCAGATTCGCGAGATCCAATTCACCCTCGACATCGAGATCCGGAACGAATGCCTCGTAGTTTGGGTCAATCGCGAAAGTTTTCAGGATCCGCGCCATCAAGTTGGTTGGATTCAAGTCGTCGTTTTTCCCGGCGCCGACCATCACCCTCTCGGCCCGCCCCGTCATCACTGCCGCGCCGCTGCGCCGGCGGATAACGGCCGCCAGTGCCGCATGATCCGAGTGCCCGTGGGTGAGCAGAACCGCAGCCAGGTCCTTGACGGCCGTCCCCTCCTTCGCAAGGGCCGCCTCAAGGGCAGGCATGTCATTCTTGCCGCCTGCGTCGATCAGAACTGGCCGCGGCAACTTCAACAAATAAACGTTCGACATCGACAATTTGATTTGCGCGACATGGACGACCTGACTCGTCTGACCCGGTTCTGCCATTGCGCGCTCAGTTCCCGGATCGAGTCCTGACAACAAAAGACCGGTCAAAATCACGTGAATGACGTTCATTCTTTTCTCTCGATGTTTTTTTCGAAACGAAAACAAGCAAGCAGCCACAACCATTGGCGCCTTGAATTCTCTCATGCTTCCCCTTGTTTGCGCAGAGCCGTCAAATGCAAGTTCAGTGTCCTCTGGCCCTGGCTCAAGCCTGACCGAGCCACCTCCGAATCACCAACCGGGTTTATTTTGGAGGTACACCCATGAACCACATCTTCAAGACTCGCAACACCGGAACGGCCCGCGCGACCATCCTGACTGCCCTCGCGATCATTCCCCTGATGACCGCGTGCGGACAGTCCGAGGCGCGATCTGACGCGGCCGTGTCCACTTCCACCATCGCCAACGACCCCAGCCTCAGCGCCGGACTGGTCAACGCGAACTATTCCGAGGCCCTCGCGGCGGCCACCAGTCAGGGCACAACCACTGCGTCCCTGGCCCTCACTCTCGACAGGGGACACGAAGACGACGACAAGTCCGAAGTCACCAGGACCTGCGCCGTCGACGGCGCCAAGGCCGTGGTCTCGATCACCGGGACCGTCTCGCGCACGCAGACCATGACGTCAGCCACGGAGAATCGCAGTCTGGAAAGATCCGTATCGGGCGAGTCGAAAATGACCAGGACCTGGAGCAACACGACAGGCGCCGCGGTGGCTTGCAACAGCGCTGGCACTGCCGCGCAGATCGACTGGACACATCCCGACAACCTGAAACTCGAGGCCACGTTCGAACGCCAGCGCGAACGCTCCATGAAAATCACCACGGCAAAACTCCAGAAGGTTTTCACCGGGTCATTCAAGTCGTCGGGCACCAGGAATATTCTGTTCGGCGCGTCGTCGACGGCCTCCGACACCAGCACCAGCTATTTCCGGACACACACGGCAACGTGGCAGTCAGAACGTGAGATGATGGTCAGCAACGAGGCCGGCATCAAAAAAGACATCAAACTCAGCATCGCGACGAAAGAAGACGCTCCCGTTGTCGTGATGGTCGAGCGCCTCGTGGCCGACAACTCCGTTGCCAGCAAGACGTTCGTCTCGGGCTCTGTCGTTGCCACCAAGAAGTCCGCCGACGGCACGGCCGCGGGAACGGTTGAGGGACCGATCGAGGGAACGATCGAGACGTCATATGACAACTTGAAAGTCGCGGTCTCGGACCACGAATGCCAATTGCAGGGCGGATCCGCCAGCATTGTCTTCAAGGACGCGACGGGCAATGCCCTCAAAACGTATGAGTTGTCCGTGGACCAGGATGGCCAGCCCGAACTGATCGACGGTGAAGGCAAGGCCGTCTCCGGATTCGACCTGGATGGATGCGACCCGGAGGATCTCAGGTTATAATCGGGCGTGATGGTCCCAGCTGTGATGGAAAATCGAAACATGCAAGTCGCCCGCATCTTCCAGGTGCTGGCGATCTTGCAGTCCTCGCGCAAAGGTCGCACAGTCGCCGAGATCGAGACTGCCCTGGTCGACCGCGGCTTCGAGGTCCAGAAGCGGACCGTCTACCGCGACATCGAAGCCCTCGAAACCGCCGGATTTCCCGTGGTGCGCGATGACGGATCCCCGCAACGCGTGCGCCTTGAGGACGAGGTCCGCATCGGCAACTACCTCGTCCTCACGCCGCGCGAGATCCTTGCCCTCTATCTGGCGCAGGGCGCGCTGACGGCTCTTGCCAACACGCCGTTTCACGATGACCTCCGGGGTCTGTTCAACAAAATTGACGACAAGCTCGGTCCCGGTTCGCGCGAGCACTTGAGCGAGATCCGCGAAGGATTCAAGTTCGACCCCGGACCGCAATGGGGCATCGGCATGAAGCCCGACGTCATCGACACGCTACGCGCCGCGTGTGCGGAACGTCATGTCCTGTCCGGCGTCTACGCCTCTGCCAGCAGCAACACAACCCGCGCCCGCAGAATCGGACCGCACTATCTTTATTTCGCGAAGGGGTCTCTATACCTCGTTGGCGAAGACCTCGAGGACGGTAAAGTCAAAGTCTTCAGCGCCTCGCGCTTCAAGTCGATCGATATGACCGACGAATCATACGGCGGTCAGGTATCAACGCCGGAAGAATACTTTCAGGGGACTTTTGGCCTCTTCAAGGACGCGTCGCCGCCCGTGGACGTGTCGATCGCCTTTGCAAAACAGATCGCGCCCTATGTCAGCGAGCGCAAATGGCACGCCAGCCAGAGCGTCATTCACAAGGACGACGGTTCGATTGAACTCAATCTCCACTGCCAGGCCAACCTGGAACTTGTCCGTTGGATTCTTGGATTCGGCGTCAACGCGCGCGTCATCAGTCCGCCGGCACTGGCCACGGCTGTCGCTGAAGAGTCGCGCAAGGTCGCGAAAATCTACGAGACAGGTCGCTGAATCCTGATCTCGCCACAAACCGGGCCCCGATTCAGCCCCGGCTGTTTTTCCCTTTTGGAATGACTTTCTTGATGCTCAGGACGCACAGGCCGTCGAACACATCCTGCATGTCAAAGACATGGCCCGCCTCAAACTCCTGGACGTGATTGTCTTGCTCGCCCAGCAACAAAACCTTGAATGAAATGCCCAGCTCGTCGGCCAGCCGCGCCACAGCGGGCAGGTTCTGCGGCACCGCGCCCGTGGTCCAACTGTGCGCCACGGATTTGGAGACTCCCGCCATCCGCGAGATGTCCTGCAGGGACAGCCTGCGTTCTTTCATCAACGATTCGAGGTTTCGCCTGAACTCAATCGCCACATTGTTTCTGCTTTTGCCGGACATATCACAACCCCTCAATTCGTCAGGCGTAATTATCGCCTGATCGACGGCTGAGCACGTCATGCATTCCATGAACTTGGACAACGTCCAAATTGACGCACACCCCGGATTTCCCGGGGCCCGATTTCCCGGGGCCCGATTTCCCGGGGCCCGATTTCCCGGGGCCTGACATTTCCCTGGCCGCCACGCGCGCGATTGCGCGCGCAGGCGCCATATCGCACACAGCCGTGACACCACAGGTCACAGCCGGCGTAAAAACTCCGGAAATAGCGGTAAATAACTATGCGGGCTATTCCGCGATCTCGATCAAGATCTCGTTGCGCCGCAGGAACCACGGCGTCCACGGTGGGTTGTAACGCGCGTAGACTGGCTCGCCGCGCAGTTTGAGGCCTTGGCCCGCCGCGGCATCGCGCAGCCTCGCGATCGCCGCGTCCACGTTGGCGCGCGTGTTGAAACCACCAAATCGCAACGCCGCGTATTTCATCGCGGGCAACTGGCGCAACGTCACGCGCCCGTCGACTGGCCTTGGAATGCTGTCCATCGTATAACTGGAGGGCATCGTGAAAGTGATCGTCCACTTCCCGGCGCCCGATGGTTCCTGCGTGACAGGCGCTGTCATCGCGATTTTCGCGGCTTTTTCAGCCTTCTCATCAGCTTTCTCATTGGCAGGGATGACTTCCACGGGAGCCGTCATCGCGACTTCTTTCCCGGGCTTGTTGTTGCCAAAGATGAAACCCGCGATCCGGCGAAAACCCTCACTCGGCGCGCGCTCGAAATTTCCCTCGACCACGGTCTCGGCCAGAAGGCGCGGCACGTAGGCGCGCACTTCCATCTCGCCATGGCGCGCGATGACATCGTACTTTGGTTCCTCGATCCGTCCCGTAACACACCCCGTCGCGATAAAACCCATCCCGATCACCAGAACGCCAGACAACAAGCGCATGACGCGCCTCCCATTTTACGGATTTTTTTTCGAATCGCAAAAATCTTGAGTGGTTTGCCGCCCTAAAGCTCCCCTCGCCATGATCCGAGAAGTAGCGCAGCAAAACAAGGGGTTACCTATGCGTTCGATTGTGATCTCCAAGTCATTTGGTCTTCGGGCCCTGGCCGCCGCCGCATCCATCTCATCGGGCGTTGCCCTCGCCGCAGAGGCCGACAAAGGCTCGCAGGGTTCGCAGGCCTACCAGGTCCGCCACGAGATCAGCTGGGGCATGAAGTACGCATCACTTGCCGAATCCGCAAAGCCCGAG
>RGVZ01000521.1 GCA_010029825.1 bacterium
AACAGACAAAATAAACGCCGAAAAAAGCCTCAAAGAAGAACTGCGCTGCTTTAAAGGCATCGAACCGCTACTCGACACCGTAGACGAAACGTACGTAAAAGATAAAGGCGCGTTTTTAACGCGTATATCGGGAACGTGTCAGTGAGGAAACAATGACCGACGACAAGATTACGGCGGCAAGCGGCGTTCGCGGCCATATCACGCTGTGGCAAGTTGATGACAAAACGGGCTTAAAGGTGCCAGTTGGATCGCAGCCTAACCAGATTCAATATTCTTGGGGTTTCATCGCCGCCAAACAAATCGGATACCGGCCGAACCCGGAACGACTTAACTACAACATTTCGGCTGTCTATCTGGAGTTTGAAAATCAAGCCGATCCCGAAGTTCCTGTTTCGGTCGTGCAACCCAATCGCGCCGAGGGGATCAACTATTACAACGCACTGATCAACAACTATTCCAGAGACTTTTTGCGTGTACCGTTGATTATCGAACCGACGGGTAGCGTATCAGCAGGTTACGAAGCCAACCTGCCGACAGAGCAGCAGTTGAACAAACTGACGTTTTTTGTACAAAGCGCCGGAACAGTAGGCGTTCACGGGCGGCAATTCAGTCACGCGGCGAGCGGTGGCACGAGCAAGGTATACGCCGCCGCCCTCGTTGCTGCGCCCGTCTTCAGCGACAGAACAAGAGACGTCGTTTTTGCGCGCACAGTGTTCACCGAAGCCAATCAGGTGACTAAGGAAGCGTCGTCGCAAATCGGGCTTACTTGGGAAATCGCGTTCGAATAACCGCCCGCGCTGGAGGACAAGGATGTCCGGAAACTGGCAATACAACATCAAGCACGTACAGCCCGGCGAACCCGTGCAGGCCGGTATCGTCGGCCGCCCCGACCGTACGCTCGAAGAACGTACAGAGTATCTCAAAGAGCGACTCGACGCGGCTGAACTTGGACGCGCCATTTTCGAGGTGGACGCCACGATTTCGTCTGACGTGGAAGAGGGCCACGCTGTTTACTGGAACTGGACAACGCAGCGTTACGAAAAGGCACTCGTCGCCGTCGAGTTGGACGAAACGACGCAAACATTTAGCGTACAGCCGTCCAGCGATTGCGTTGGCATGTGCTACAAGAAAAAAGCAAGCGACCGCGCCGACATCGTGCTTCGCGGATTGGTAACGTTTGATAACCTCGACAACTCTGCCGGCCAAACAGTAGCGCCCGGCAAGTATTATCTGTCGGCAATCGAGCCCGGAAAGATATCAAAACAAAAGCCGCCGGTGACAGTTACCGTCTGTCACGTTCAAGGCCCGCGCGATAACTGCTCGGATAAACTGCGCGTCATTGTTATGCCGCAGTCGCGCGACTATGCCGAAGACCACACCCACTACAGATTTGACTTAGTACCGCGCCCGGCCGGTGTAAACACAATTGATATCGATCCCGAGACAGAAGAACAAATTCACACTATTACCGCGGCTAATCCGGACGCGCAGGGGTGGCTACCGGCTGATCATCCAGTTTTCCGCCGCGACCCAGAAGACCCAACAACGTCTTTCGCGCCGCCGGGCGCGTTGTTTGGCTACAACATCAAAAAGCACACGGCCTTAAATCGCGTCTGGCCGCCCATTCCCGTGCAGTCCGTGTCGATGCTCTGGGACAAGGGCGAGAACAAACTCGGCGCGACAGAGATACCGCTCGGCGCCGGCGGCTTGGCCGTGTGCGACGTCAACGGCATTTGGTGGATGAGC
>RGVZ01000522.1 GCA_010029825.1 bacterium
GGCCGGATTCCGCGAGCGGTCGTCATCAAGAACCTCCGCCAGCAAGTGAAGGGCGTGACGATCCAGCAACTGATGCAGTTCCGCGACGGCGAGAACTGGTGGACTGAGAACGGCAGTTCGATGGAGATGTCCCTCAGCCTCAGCGACAAGAACTCGCTGGGATACAAGCGGTTCCAGCAGGAGCAGAAGAAACTGCCCTCGCTCAAGAAGCGGAACGAAGGCCGCTCCTGGTATCCGATCGACGAGATCGAGGCGAGAGACGCCGACTGCGGCCGCGTCGAGGGCGGGCGATTCGGCCCGAAGAACGACTGCCAGGAGGGCGGCAAGGGCGGAGCCGCAGCGACGGCTCGTCCACCATCGCGAGCCAAGCGGGAGTCGTGGCGGAAGTCCGAGGAGGAGAGCATCTTACTGGACTCGAAGGGCCTCGCCGAGAACTCACCCGTCATCGGCGGCGAGCGGCTTCACGAACTGGCGATCAGCAAGCCAAAGAGGGTCGCAGCAGCCCTCGACAGGTTCGGCGTCAAAGACCTCGACACGGCCGTCAAGATCGGCGGCGGCGCCATTCGCGGCGCCGATGTCAGAGTCAGTGCGTTCTATGACGCCGTAAGCGTCATTATCACGTCGCCGGTCGACCCGAACGAAGAAGACAGTGGCAGCGTGGTGACTCAGGTCGACATCGCCAACTACGGCGACGGCCTGGAAGTCAACTATGGAGGACTCAACACGCCAAGCAGCGTCTCTGATGCCGAGAAACTCGAAGCCGGCACAAGTGACAAGACTCGCCTCCGAATCGCGAGCCTCATGCAGGAGCGAATGATCGAGTCGCTCATGGCGGCCGAGAAGGCCAAGGCAGTGAAGGCGACGACGTATGCCGCCGGCATGAAAGACGACCCGATCTATTCGGGCTACCGGCTGTGGCCGCAGTTCGGGTTCGACACGAAGTTAGACCTGTCCGAGTTTCGGGTTCCGCCCGAGATCATCTTGGCCTCGTTCAAGATGGCCGTTCCACCTTCCGCACAGTCCGCTGCTCGGGTTGCAGAGAGACTCACGAAGAAGGGCTACACGCTCCAGCAGTTGATCTCGACCCGAGAAGGCAAGAAGTGGTGGGACGAGAACGGAAGCGGAACAGACATGACTCTCGACCTCAAGGACAAGAAGTCCCTGGGGTACAAGCGGTTCGCGAAACTCAAGAAGATTCTGCCCAGACTCAAGGAGCGAAACGTCGCAGAAGGCCGAAGCCTCCTGGGCTGGCTGATCGAGGAGGTGAGCCGGAGGTCGATGTCGTTGCTCGGTCTGCTTGGAGGTCTGTCAAAGGCCATCGAGCGGCGGGGCGACTGCACCGAGTCTGATCGCAACGAGTCGGGCGAGTTCGGCCCAGGCAACGACTGCCAGGAAGAATCCGGCCAGGGCGGCCCGTCGGTCGCCCAGGAGGCCGCCAAGGCCAACAGCCGAGATGTCGACGTGATGTTCGCCGGGGGGAAGCGAGTCGCCGTGATTGACAAGGAGGCACGCGACCGCGCGATTGCCGACTTCAAGGCGAATCCAGGGAGAACTGGCAGCGCCGCCGGATCGACGACGGACCTCTGGGGCCGTGAGTTTGTTCAACGGGGAGAGGGCAAGCAGAAGAACAAGATCACGTCCACTGACCCAGTCTTCCCCGACAGCGAACTTCGCCAGAACGGACAGTTCGTC
>RGVZ01000523.1 GCA_010029825.1 bacterium
GCGTCCCAAAATTTCTGACCTTCGCGCTTTGCTGGCTCGCCGTCTTTCCTTATTTTCTGCGGCATTCCGTAGGAGATTCCAAAGCGGAATCCCTTGTAGACGTAAGTGTCAGCGAGCGTCACGAGCGCAACGCACTTTCCGTTTTGGTAGAGTCTGCGAGTTGTCATTTCGGCGTCCAGAAATACGTGATCGGCCCAATAGTTTTCTTTTACCTATTTTCGGGAAATAAGCCATTCGGCTGCGCCCGATGTTTCGGGCTGCGGAGTGAGGCACAACCAGCATACGTCGCCGAAAACCTCATAGCAAGCCGAGTTTATGGTGGAACGCCAGTTCCCCTGGCAACTCGTGGAGCGGATCGGGGTGAGGACCCAGGCCGTCTACCAGCGGGTGAGCGATGGGTTGACGGGACAATCCCACCGTCCCAGACTTGAAATCATTCCCGAATGGTATTACTAATCTGACGAACAATATCATGATCACTTTTACCCACGGGGACATTCTTCGCGACTCTTCGGAGGCGCTGGTAAACACCGTGAACTGCATGGGAGTCATGGGCCGGGGCATTGCACTCCAGTTTCGGAACGCCTTTCCGGCAAATTTCAAGGCTTACGTGAAAGCCTGCAAGAAAGGAGAGATTCAGCCGGGCCGGGGCTGGAATGGTCGGCGGTGCGGGAGAAGATTGTCGCCGCCTTGGGTTCGCTCGATGAGGTGATGGTGAACGTGTACGAGCCGGCCGGTGCACCGGCGCTGGAGGTGATGGCGCGTTCCGCGAAGGTGCCGGGGATGACGCCCGGCCGCGCAGCTCTCGTCGAACTGATGCAGCAATACCTCGCCGGCCTGCTCGATCCCTTCGTGACCTTGCTGGAGGTGCACAACCTGATGTATTTCCTGCAGGAGACCGGGGAACCCCTAAGCCTTCGCTACAGCAAGGCCCCTTACGGACCGTACGCTGAAAATCTCGCGCACGTGCTGAAAGCCATCGAAGGATATTTCGTGTCCGGCTACGCGGACGGGGGCGACGCGCCGGATAAGCAGCTTCATCTGGTGCCGGGCGTCTACGACGACGCCCACAGGTTCCTCGCCACCCAAGAAGCGACTCGGAATCGCCTAGCCCGCGTCGGGAAGCTAGTCCAAGGATTCGAGTCTCCGTTCGGAGTCGAGTTGTTGGCGACAGTGCACTGGGTGGCAACACGGGAGAACCCAGATGGTTTGGAGGATCTCATCGAGCGGACTTACGCATGGAACAAGCGCAAGCAGCAGTTCACTTCCCGGCAGATCGGCATCGCCGTCTCGCGCTTGCAAGAAGAGGGCTGGATTGCCTTGCCGGGACTGGCCGTTTGATACCCCAGTGCATGACAAAACATGACAACTGGGGCGCGCATCCATGCCAAACCTTGCATTCACACCCCCGATCCGGTTTGCAAGGAAGCCCGTAGGAATGCAGGTTTCCGCATGAAGCAACCTGTTCGCCAGGCCCGTTGGGCCTGGAGAAGGCCAAGCTCGTGGCCCGTGAGCTCTGGGATGACGCCGGTCACCCGTAACTGGCCACATCCGGGCAGCTGCAGACGAGGTGCCTGTCCCCGTGGACGTTGTCGATGCGCGACACCGGCGGCCAATATTTGTGGATCCGAGTCCAAGGAGCCGGATAAGCCGCCATTTCCCTGGAGTAAGGACGATCCCAGGCATCCGCCAACAGGACCGCCGCCGGGTGCGGCGCGTGTT
>RGVZ01000524.1 GCA_010029825.1 bacterium
GCGTCATCCAGTTCACGCGCGTGCTCTCGCGACCTCAATTTCACGACGGGTAATTTACCGCATCGCGCGGCGATGAGAACGGCGACGCTTTCGTGGACTGCTCTTCCATGTCATGATGCCCACGATAGTCAGCGCCGACATGACTCCCAAGACACTCAGAAACGAACCGACTGAGAATATCGATCCGAACGATCCGATTGACCCGACAGAAAATGCGGAGCCCTGAGACCCAATCGACAGCACGGAGTTCTTCGACCATAGACTCAGCACGGAGTTCTCCGATTTGTGAGACAAAATCGAACTACTCTCAGGTCTGTGTTGGCCACGCATATGTCGATTCTGCCACTCATGACCAAGGCTTAGGGCATGTTAAGGATGCGGGTGAGCAAGGCACTCAACTGTTCTTGCTCGACGGGAGTGAGCGCGCTCGACACCGCTTTATCGACGGAGACGGCCTGAGCGAGTTGGTTCTTGAGTGCAATGCCCGCGGGGGTGAGCGTGAGAACTTGAACTCGTCGATCATCCCCCGGGGCACGAGTGACAAGTCCGCGCTTAACCAAATCGTCGGCCAGGCGCGTGACATATGACTGGTCACATGAAAGCTGACTCGCCAAACACCCCATCGGCGCCGGAGCTACATCGTTGCTCGGCCTCGCGTGGAAGAGCGCAGCCAAAGTCATGGCGTGGATCGGACTCATATTTGCACTTGTGACCGTTCCGTCTCCGTTTATCGCGGCGCCAGAACTTGGCACGGCAATCGCACTTGGTTCGATGCATATCATTGTCGGGCTCGCCTGGTTCTTCGGAATCCGTCCGCGGGTCTAGTCGCCCCGCCTCTGCCCCGCCCGGCCGGTGCTGGTCCGCCAACAGAAACCTGTGAAGCTGCGGCCGAGGTGAATGAGTTCGTCTCGGTGCCGTGCCAGCCCTCATCGGGCGTCACAGGCCACGAGGGTAGCTACGGCATCGGCCGGTCCGCCTCCTATGCCCCCGGCAACCGGCACGCGCTTCACAATTCGTGGCGCACACCGCCCCCGAACTTTGCTCTTCGGGCAAGCAAACGCGCTGCTCTGATGACGAGGTTGGAGGCAAATGTGGAGCCCTCGACAGTACCGATGGATCCACCCGTAAACAACACCGAAAAATCATCGGCCGGATAGGCACGAACGCCTTCATACAGCGAGACGGCACCCGTTGTCATGGCTCAAACGTAGCCGACGCGCTCCGCCTCAAAAAAATTGTGTCCACGTTTCACAACGTGAGGTGATTGACATGAAAATCCCCCGCCGAACACGAGGCCGACGAGGGATTCCCGATGGTTTTGTGGCTAGGCGCGCTGACGACGAATTGCCACGAGGACAACACCGAGTGCCGCCAGCAATGTTCCGCTCAGCGCGAGCGAAATTAGGGTCACGTGGCTTGCACCAGTGTTCGGCAACGACGCCGTTCCCAAGGCAGAGTCGGCACAGGGCAGTGGGGCCTCGTTGAGACATTCAGCGAAGATTAGGTCAAATGTCATGGAATCCGTTGAGGCCGTGGACACACCCTTGTTGACGCCAAATCCGTTGTCTTGCGTCGACGGTTCCGATGCAACGACGTTGGGGAAATCAACAAAGTCCTCCAGGAAACCGCTACCGGTCGGGACGCCACATTCGTCAGCGGTGCCACTACTGTAGGGGCACGTGTAATATCTGTCTCTTATACACATCTGACGCTG
>RGVZ01000525.1 GCA_010029825.1 bacterium
ATTTCGCCCTGGAGTGTGGTCTCAGCCAGTCGATCGCGAACAGCGCGCGCCAGATCGTGCAGGAGATGCTGCTCAACGCGATTTACGACGCGCCGAACGCGGCCGGGCGCCACGAGGTCAAGGAACGGTCCGGGCGTCCCGTGGACCTCGCGCCCTCTGATCACGGCAGACTTCAACTCGGATATGACGGCGAGATCCTGGCGGTGTCCGTGTGGGATCCATTCGGGCTGTTCAAACGCGACACGTTTTTCAATTACGCGCGCAAGGCCCTTTTCCGCGCCAACTCAGAAGAAATCATCGATACCAAAATTGAGGGGGCCGGACTCGGCCTGATGACGGTATACCTGCGCAGCCATGGTCTGGTCTGCAACGTGAACCAGGGTCACGGCACGGAAGTCATCGCCCTGATCGATACGGGCACGAAAGTACGCGACTTCGAGAAAATCCCGAGGTCGATCCACTATTTTACGGCAAATTCCCAAACATCCACGAACAGGAGTTCCCATTCATGAGCAAGATCAAGGTAGCCAACCCGGTTGTCGAACTCGACGGCGACGAGATGACGCGGATCATCTGGGCTGACATCAAGAAGAAACTCATCCTGCCCTTCGTCGATGTCAACCTCATCTACTTCGACCTTGGCATCGAGCACCGTGACGCTACCGGGGACAAGGTCACGATCGAGGCCGCCGAGGCGATCAAGAAGTACAACGTCGGCATCAAGTGCGCGACCATCACGCCCGACGAGGCGCGCGTCAAGGAATTCAACCTCAAGAAGATGTGGAAGAGCCCCAACGGCACGATCCGCAACATCCTTGGCGGCACCGTGTTTCGCGAGCCGATCATCTGCCGCAACGTGCCGCGCCTGGTCACCAACTGGACGCGCCCGATCATCATCGGCCGTCACGCCCACGGCGACCAGTACCGCGCGACCGACGTCAAGATCCCGGGCAAGGGCGTCCTGAAAATGGTGTTCCAGCCCGAAGGCGGCGGCGAGGCCCAGTCGTGGGAAATCAACAAATTCGACGGCCCGGGCATCGCGATGGGCATGTACAACCTGGACCACTCGATCGAGGGTTTCGCGCACTCGTGCTTCAGCTACGGCTTGATGAAGAAATACCCCGTTTACCTGTCGACCAAGAACACGATCTTGAAAGTGTACGATGGACGGTTCAAGGACATCTTCCAGAATATCTACGACGAGGAATACAAGGGCAAATTCGAGGCGGCGGGTCTCGTCTATGAACATCGCCTCATCGACGACATGGTCGCGCAGGCCATGAAGTGGAACGGCGGATTCATCTGGGCGTGCAAGAACTACGACGGCGACGTCCAGTCTGACTCAGTGGCCCAGGGATTCGGCAGCCTCGGCCTGATGACGTCCGTCCTCGTTTGTCCGGACGGCAAGACGATCGAGACGGAAGCCGCGCACGGCACCGTGACGCGCCACTACCGCCAGCACCTGCAAGGCAAGCCGACCAGCACCAACCCGATCGCCAGCATCTTCGCTTGGACCCAGGGCCTCGCCCACCGCGCGAAACTGGACGGCAACAAGGATCTCGCGCGTTACTGCGAGACACTGGAAAAAGTCTGCGTCGAGACCATCGAGAGCGGGCACATGACGAAAGACCTCGCCGTCTGCATCCACGGCGACAAGGTTCCCGAAGGCAGCTACCTGAACACGGGCGACTTCCTTGACAAGCTGGCGGCC
>RGVZ01000526.1 GCA_010029825.1 bacterium
GATCAAACCTCACCACCTCACAGGAACTACATAGAATGTCGAATAGCACTGTATCCCGTTTGGGACAGGTCAATCAGGCCGGTCTCGACGACGCGCTCTTCTTGAAGCAATTCGGGGGCGAAATCCTCACCGAGTTTGAGATCGCCACTGTCTTCAAGCCGCGCCACTTCGTCCGTCAGATCCGCAACGGTAAGACGGCTCAGTTCCCGAACATCGGCATGGTCGATTCTGCGTACCACGTCCCTGGCCAGTTCATCGACGGCCAGCGCGTGAACCACGCTGAGACCGTGATCTCGGTTGACGGTCTTCTGGTCGCTCCGGTCTTCGTTCAGCAGATCGACGAACTGATGAATCATTACGACGTCCGTGGCCCCTACGCCACCGAGATGGGCCGTGAGCTTGCCTACGAGTTCGACAAGAACGTCGCTCGTACCGGCGTCCTCGCTGCTCGTGCGTCGAACGTGCTCACGGGTCGCTCTGGCGGCTCCGCGATCACCGGCACGAACATGGGCACGACTGTTGCCACGTATCGCGCTGCGATCTTCACGGCTGCTCAGACCCTCGACGAGAAGCGTATCTCGTCCTCGGATCGGGCTCTCTTCGTGCGCCCTGCCCAGTACTACATGCTGGCCCAGGACACGATCCTGATCAACAAGGACTACAGCGGCGCTGGTAGCATCGCCACTGGCCGCATCGAGACCGTCGCCGGTATCGATCTGGTCAAGACGCTCCACCTCCCGCAGACGAACCTCACGGCTGATGCCACTGTGTTCTCCAAGTACCGCGCCGACTACTCCAAGACGGTCGGTCTGGTGATGAACAAGATGGCTGTCGGTACCGTCCAGTTGATGGACGTGTCGCTGGAGTCGGAGTGGGAGATGCGGCGTCAGGGTACGTTCATGATCGCCAAGCTGGCCGTGGGCCATGGCGTTCTGCGTCCTGACTGCGCGGTCGAACTCGCGAACACCTAAGCCAACCACAACCCGGGGGCAGGGCCTTAATTGGCTCTGTCCCCTTTTTTCATAGGGCTCTACCTCGTGGACATAGAACTCCTCGACCTGACTACCGAGCTTGATGCCGTCAATGCCATGCTGGCCAGCGTCGGTGAGAGCCCGGTTAGTTCCATTTCAGGTGACTTTGTTGATGCCTCTGTCGCTCAGCAACTGCTCACCCAAGAAAGCCGCCGTACGCAGCTTCACGGCTGGACGTTCAACACAGACCTTGGACGCATCCTCTCGCCTGACAACGACGGCATCATCTACATCGATAAGAACGTCCTCAAGTTCATCACGCAGGACACCAACATCGTCCACCGTAAGGACCGCCTGTATGACCGCTCTACGCAGAGCGATGTCTTCACGTCCACGGTGACTGCCGATCTTGTCGTGTTCCTGCCGTGGGATTTCCTTCCTGAGGCTCTGCGCACATTCATCTACATGCGCGCCTCACGACGCTTCCAGAACCGCCTCAATGGCGTTGCTGAGGATGCCCGCTTTATGACTGCCGATGAGAAGTCGGCCTGGGCAGGGCTCCTCAATGCTGAGGCTGAGGTGGCTCAATACAATGCCCTCACCTCGAATCTCCTCACGCAGCGGATGAAGGGTGGCAGATCGTAATGCCCCGCGTCCCTGGTACCATCCCCAACTTGATCAACGGCGTCCCATCATTGTCAATCACCGGACCGACAGGAATCACCGGACCTACTGGTGTA
>RGVZ01000527.1 GCA_010029825.1 bacterium
TCAAGACCCGGAAGACGCCATTCCGAGCACACTGATTGTGCATCCGACGCATGACGCGGACGTGGTGCATTTTGCTGCGCACTGGCCCGTCTTGACGAAGCGGTATACGTGCATCGTGGGCGCGTATCCGATGAAGGTGTCGGACGTCTTGTTTGCGAGTGGACGAACGTTGGGAGAGGGTGTTCGCGAGCGCCGACTGATTGTCAAGCGCGGCGATCGCTTTGTGGGCTTCCTCACGCGCATCAAAGCCGGAAACGAGCAGCACGTGCAGCGTCTGTCGCTCCTGCAGCCGTCGTCGTTTGACGAGTGGTTGCGAATCCGGGCGTGAGGAAAGAGAAAAAAAATGAGAGATGCGATGACAAATTTTCTCCGTTGCCCAAAAGAAATCGATGGAAGTCTTGCGTCCTCTGTTGGTGCCAATGTGTCGCACTTCGGCGACGACGACATGTGCCACAACGGCGACGAATATGTCGTCTTCGCCCAGTGTCACCGTGACGTTACGAGCCGCGAGTGTGCCGCCCAAGCACGAGCCACTGTTGCAGGTGGAGGATAACAGTCGGTACTGTCTCTACCCCATTCGTCACCTCGACATTTGGGACTTTTACAAGAAGCATCAGTGCACGTTCTGGACAGCGGAGGAGATTGACTTTGCCATTGACAAGAATGATTGGTCCACCAAGTTGACAGACGACGAACGATGGTTCATTGAGCACATCCTGGCCTTTTTCGCAAGTTCCGACGGCATTGTCCTGGAAAATCTGGTGACGCACATGTGTCAGGAAATCACCATTCCCGAAGCCCGCTGCTTCTACTCCTTCCAGGCCATGATGGAGAATGTCCACTCCGAAGTCTACTCCCTCATGATTGACACCTTTATCAGCGACGAGAAGCGCAAGCGCCGCCTCTTTGCCGCCGTCGACGAGATCCCCTGCGTCAAGAAAAAGGCCGACTGGGCCCTGCGGTGGGTGGCCTCTCACAGCGACCTCGCGCACCGCCTCGTCGCCTTTGCGATCGTCGAGGGACTCTTCTTCAGCGGCAGCTTTTGCGCCATTTTCTGGCTCAAGGAGCGCGGCCTCCTCACGCACTCGCTCGGCAAGTCCAACGAGTGGATCTCCCGCGACGAAGGCCTCCACACGCTCTTTGCGATCCACTTGTACAACCACTACATCCAGAACAAGATTAGCGAGAAGGAGATTCACCAGATGATGCGCGAGGCCGTCGAGCTCGAAGTGGAGTTCCTCTCCGACGCGCTGCCCGTGCGGCTCATTGGCATGAACGACCGGCTCATGACGGAGTATATTCGCTTCGTCGCGGACTGGCTCCTCACCAACTTGAAAGTGTCGCCTCTCTTTCACGCGCGGAACCCCTTTCCCTTTATGGCCAAGATCGGACTGGAAGGCAAGACCAACTTTTTCGAGCAGCGCGTGACCGAATACGTCAAGGGCTCCGACGCGAACGTGGACTTTATGAACTTTGACATGGACGACAGTTTCTAGACGAGCATTCGGTAAAAAAAAAGAAAAGGAAAGGTGTGCGTGAAAAAGCGCGAGAAAACCGACCGATCGTTTTCTCGCCTCGCTCCCATCTATTCATTCATCCCCACCCCCACAAACCATGCTATGGCCCGAACACATTCTCTGCGGCATCCTCGCATCCCCCTTCTTGCCTCCTTCGACCCTCGTCGACGTCGCCGTGGGCTCTATCCTGCCT
>RGVZ01000528.1 GCA_010029825.1 bacterium
GGGCGCATACGCGTCCAGCAAATCGGGCAAGGCCCTGCGGAGAACCAGGGCAAAAAACACGTTGAATATCCGCGTGCGCGAACCCGTCGCGAAAATCGCGACCACCGCGAAAATGTCCGGATCCGCCAATCTAGGAGCCCCCATCCGCGCCGCCGGCGGGATCATCAAAAAACAAATCAGCCTCGCGAACACCGTCACGGTCGAGTTCCCCGACGCGCTTGACGACGACCGGCACCTGGCGGCCGTCATTGAGTTCCTCCGCGGCGACGGACGCGTGGATCTCGTGGAACCCGACTACATCGTCAACGCCATCGCCACTCCCAACGACCCGCGCTTTTCCGAACTCTGGGGCCTCGCCAACAGCACGGCGTCCGTCGACATCGGCGCCGTCCCCGCGTGGGACCAAACGACCGGCAGCCCGGCCGTCGTCGTCGGGATCATCGACACCGGGATCGACTGCGCCCATCCGGACCTCAGCATCAACTGCTGGGTCAATCCCGGGGAGTCCGGTTTTGACGCGCAGGGGCGCGACCGCCGGACCAACGGCGTGGACGACGACAACAACGGTTATGTCGACGACTGGCGCGGCTGGAACTTCATCACCAACACCAACAACGCCACCGACGACAACCAGCACGGGACGCATGTCGCCGGAACCATCGGCGCGATCGGCAACAACAACACCGGTGTTGTCGGCATCAACTGGCGCGTGTCGCTCGTTCCCCTGAAATTCCTCGCCGCGGACGGCTCAGGATCCCTGAGCGACGCCTTGCTGGCCCTCGAATACGCGACCCGAATGCGCCTCTTCGCCACCAACAACAGCTGGGGCGGAGGCGGTTACTCCGAGATCATGGAATCCGCCCTGCGAAGATCCCAGGACGCCGGCAGCCTCTTCATCGCCGCCGCGGGCAACGATGCCAGGGACAACGACGCGTCTCCATCCTACCCGGCAAGTTACAACGTCCCGAACGTGATCAGCGTCGCCGCGGTCGACATCAATGGCAACCTCGCCTCGTTCTCGAATTACGGCGCGCGCACCGTCCATGTCGCGGCACCTGGGGTCGCCATCCTCTCGACCCTGCCCGGGAATCGTTACGGCAACTTGAGCGGAACCTCGATGGCGACGCCTCACGTGACCGGCACCCTGGCGCTCATGAAATCCCGCGACATGAGCGCGACGGGACTTTCCCTCAGGGCAAGGCTCCTGACCGCGGTCAACACGCGCGGCAACCTTGCCAGTCGCGTCCGCA
This sequence comes from bacterium, assembly GCA_010029825.1. Taxonomy (GTDB): domain Bacteria; phylum Bdellovibrionota_B; class Oligoflexia; order Oligoflexales; family RGVZ01; genus RGVZ01. Next base: position 1,251 of record RGVZ01000528.1, read on the forward strand.
CAGGTGGCGTGATCAGCGCCATCAGGGCACTCAACACTCGCGAGGACAATGTTCCACCATCACCCCCGTCCGACGTCCAGGTTTCCCAGCGTGGCGTTGACTCGGCCCTCGTGAGTTGGCAACCATCGGGCGATGACGGCGCCTTGGGATCCGCGACGGGATACCAGATCAGGATATCCCCGTCCCCCGTCCGGACCCCGTCCGAATGGGATGCGGCGCAGGAAATCAAGGCCACGGTCCGGATCGAGAACGGGCGCGCTCTCGCCGATCTCGTCACATTGCCACCGGGATTCTCTGGATGGATCGCCTTGCGCGCCTATGACGACGTGGAAAACCTTTCACCCGTTTCCTCCCCGGTTCAACTGGCTCTCATTCCTGTTCGCCAGGTCCTGTCGATGGACGGAACCTCCATGAGCGCGATTTCGGGCGCGACGCCGTGGATCATGGAAGACGATCCCG
>RGVZ01000529.1 GCA_010029825.1 bacterium
CTCCCCCGATCGGGGGAGCAGCTTTTGGATCAGGAGTCCCAACAGGTGGTGCTGGGTCATCTCCAATCTCTGCAGAAAAAAATTTTGGCGGAGCGGGTCTGAATAAAGAAACCATTCTATTGACCATCAATGCGTTCAAGAAATTCTGTCTGAAAGCAAATACCTGGCGAGCCGATCAGATCCACGACTACTACATACGGCTCGAAAAATTGCTCCACGAGACCATCACGGAGCAGTCGAACGAGATCCAGAACCGCCTGGAGGGCATCATCACCCAGAAAGAGCGACAGATCAGGACTCTGAGCCGGCAGGTGATCAAGAAATACCAGGAAAAATACCGGCCGGGAAAATGTCTCTATTTCGTCCGCTCGCCCGAGATCAGGGACAAATTCAAAATCGGCAGCACCAACAACATCGACAAGCGTCTCATGGATTTCAATACCGGTTCGCCAACACCGTTCGAGGCGATCCAGCTGTTTTACACGCCGCTTCATTTTTGTCTGGAGCAGCTGATCAAGCAGCAGTTCTCGAGGCGTCGCGTCTCGGTCAATTGCGAGTGGTACGACCTCGCCTTCCTCCCGGAGATCCAGGGCTTCGTAACGAGCTTTCTGGCGCTGTGCCGCCGGTACGACCAGCACTCCGATCTTGACCGCATCCAGGATTTTTTTCCGAAAAGGAAGCACCAGAAAATCAGCCAGAAACATTGTCAGACGCTTCCACGAACCAGCCAGACACGGCTCCGGCACGGCCGCGACCCATCTACGAGAACGAAAAAGAATGTACGGCATGCCACCGGATCCTCCACCACCGCATGTTTTTCTGCGCGGGCAAGTTTGCCAAGACGCATCTCGACCACTGTATCCAGTGCTACGAGAAAGAGCACGGCATCACCAACACAAAGCAGTGTACGAGATGCTTCGAGATCAAAGAGAAAGATCTGTTTGTGCTGGACAAAAGCAAAAAAGATGGACGAACCTACGAGTGCAAGGCCTGTCGCAACGAGCTCCAGAACGAACGCATCCAGCGCTTCAAAGAGGCCAACGTCGACGCACGGAAGCGTCTGTGCCCAGACTGCAATGAGCACAAGTTTCCAAAAATGTTCTTTACGGGCGAGACGGACTGTAAGGAGTGCTTCTGCCGCAAACACGGGTCTCACAAAGAATGCTTTACGTGTAAAAAAATCAAAGATCCCAGCAATTTCATCAGGGTGGCCTCCAATACCGATGGCCTCTCGACCTACTGCAAGGCCTGCGAGAAAGAAGACCGCGACAAGAAACGCGCCGAACAGCGAGAGAAAAACAAGAAGCAGTGTGCCGGATGCCAGGCGAACCTAAAATTCAACATGTTTTTCAGGGACGGCAATAACGGGTATTACGACCTGTGTATGAAGTGCTACTCCCCGGCATCGCTCCAGTGTAGCCAGTGTCTCGAGGTGAAGACGACGTCCTGTTTCTCGGCGGATCGCAGCAAAAAAACGGGATTCCGAACAATCTGCAAAGCGTGTACATCAGAGCGGAATAAAAAAAATGTGGAACTTGCGCAGAGATCTTTATGAGACATCTCCAGACGATCCTCCGCATCCGCGGATAGAAAAAAGATACATTTTATTTCTGTCCAAGGATGGAGAGGACATATATCCTTGTCTCCGTCCAAGGATGGAGACGGGAGATATCCTCCTGGCATCTGCAGACGCGTCTGCAG
>RGVZ01000530.1 GCA_010029825.1 bacterium
GGGATTAACTGGACCAACAGGTCTTCAGGGATTAACTGGATTTATTGGACCAACTGGTACTTTTGATCAAAATACTTTATCAACTTTTACTGATTTTGGAATATCATTGTCTAATTTTGGTAGTACTTGGACTCAAACCTCAGCACCAGCACTGGGTTGGAATCAAGTTGCTATATCAACTTCTGGACAATATCAGACTGCTGTTATAACTAATACATCAATTGCAGGAATTTATACTTCATCTGATTTTGGTATTACTTGGACTCAAAATTCATCTGCTCCATTTAGGAGTTGGACTTCAATTTCTTTATCGAATTCAGGACAATATCAAACTGCTGTAATTGATGTAAGTGGAGGAATTTATTATTCAACGGATTTTGGAACTACTTGGATAAAAACTACTCAAACAAATACAGATACTGTTATATGGTCTTTTGTTTCTTTATCTGGCACTGGAAAATATCAAACCGCAGTTTCAACCGGATATATTTGGAATTCATCTGATTATGGAAGTAGCTGGACTCAAAACGCATCAGCACCCTCTATTTCTTCTTGGTTATCAGTTTGTTTATCAAGTTCAGGACAATACCAAACAGCTTGTTCTTCTACAGGTGTTATATATATTTCATCTGATTATGGTATTACTTGGGTTCAGACCTATACTTCTTCCAGAAATATTACTTGTGTATCAATGTCAAGTTCTGGACAAATTCAGACTGCTTGTTTTAATCCTACTGGTGGTTATGGATTTTTGATTTCATCTGACTTTGGAAATACTTGGACTACTATTACTAAAACTCTTGGTGGTGCTGTTTCTTGGCAATCAGTTTCTTTATCAAGTACAGGTCAATACCAAACTGCTTGTGCTAATAATGGTCAAATTTATACGTCAATTAATTTTGGTAATACTTGGAATAATACCAATAATGCTGGAACTGGTACTTGGATTTCAGCATGTATATCAGGTTCTGGACAATACCAAACTGCTGTTTTTGCAGCTGGCGCAAGTTCTGGTATTTATACTTCAAATATACCTTTGGGTTTCACAGGTCCACAGGGATTCCAAGGACCTCAAGGTTTAACAGGACCAACAGGTTTCCAAGGTTTTACAGGTTTCACAGGTCCACAAGGGATTCCAAGGACCTCAAGGTTTAACAGGACCAACAGGTTTCCAAGGTTTTACAGGTTTCACAGGTCCACAAGGATTCCAAGGTCCTCAGGGTTTTACTGGACCTACAGGTAGAACAGGTCCACAAGGTTCACAAGGTTTTCAGGGTTTTACTGGACCACAAGGTTTCCAAGGTTTCCAAGGTTTTACTGGTCCACAAGGTTTCCAAGGTTTTCAGGGTTTTACTGGACCTACAGGTAGAACAGGACCACAAGGTTTCCAAGGTTTTCAGGGTTTTACTGGACCACAAGGTTTCCAAGGTTATCAGGGATTTACTGGACCACAAGGATTCCAAGGTGATCAAGGATTTACTGGACCACAAGGATTCCAAGGTGATCAAGGATTTACTGGACCACAAGGTTTCCAAGGTTTCACAGGTTTCCAAGGTGATCAGGGATTTACTGGTCCACAAGGTTTCCAAGGTGATCAGGGATTAACTGGACCAACAGGTCTTCAGGGATTAACTGGATTTATTGGACCAACTGGTACTTTTGATCAAAATACTTTATCAACTTTTACTGATTTTGG
>RGVZ01000054.1 GCA_010029825.1 bacterium
GAGCCGGTGCGCCACCGGGAGCGTTCTCACTGGACGAGCCAACGCCAGCTGCAGGCGGTGCCGGTGCCTCCTCTGCAGCCGCCGATATGATTCAGCTTAGCGGCATGTCGGTCCGCGCTGGCTATTCTACCGAGGACATCGCCGTCGCCTACAAGCTGGTCCGCGAGTGTCTCAATCCGACGCGACGCGCCCGCGGCTACGCCGACTGGGTGAATCTTGGCCTCCTTCTCCACAACATCGCACCTGGTGAGGAGTCCTATCGTGTCTGGGCGGAGTTCAGCCGCCGCGCCCCCGGCTGTGCGAGCACTCCCGAGGCCATCTATCGCGACAAGTGGGCGGCGCTTCCTGCAGAAGCTAGCGCTGTCAAGAACGGCCGCAAGCCGCTGATGATGGGCACTCTCCATCTGTGGGCACGCGAGGACTCCGAGGCCTCCTATCGCACCATCATGGCGGAGGCGAACAAGGAGATGGCGCTGCTCAACGACTCGGGGAGCCACGTCAGCGTGGCCGAGCTGGTGGTCCGGATGTATCGCCATGAGTTCCGATGTACGCCGGAACGCGGCACGTCGCTAGCCTCGATGATCTGGTATCAGTTCACGAACCACGCATGGAAGCGTCTCCTGACTAACACCCGTGTCCGCGAGCGGCTGAGCGGCGAGGTGCGCAACATGTATATTCAGGCCGACCGCGACGTGGGCCTCCGCATCACGCAGGCCACCGTTGAGGATGAGCGCCAGCGGCTGGAGGCGAAGCGGAAGAATCTGCTAAAGGTCCAGGGCTCTCTCAATAGCTGCGGCTTCAAGGACAGTGCGATGCGGGAGGTGGCCGAGAAGTTCTACGACGAGGAGTTCATCCAGAATCTGAACATGGAGACCACCCTGGTCGGCTTCTCCAACGGCGTGCTGGAGCTCCGCAAGGCGGGCAGCGACGGTCAGCACCACGTGGCCTTCCGCCCTGGTCGCCCCGACGACTGTATCTCCTTTCAGATGGGTCGCGGTAGCGGTGGTCTGGAGGCTATTCCCTACATCCCCTATGACCCGGCCGCTCCTGCCCCCGAGCATATGGAGCTCCTGGATTTCTTCACCAAAATCTATCCGGACCCCGTGCTGCGCGAATATGCCCTGACACTCTATGCCGCCTGTCTGGAGGGCAAAAACACCGAGCAGAAGTTCTACATCATGTCGGGCTCCGGCGGCAACGGCAAGTCCAAGATTATTGACCTGATGAGCAAGACATTCGGCGAGTATCAGGAGTCGCTGCCGGTCACTGCTATCACGCGGAAGCGGGCCGACGCCGGCGCGGCCAATCCGGAGCTCATCGTGCTCAAGAACCGCCGGTTCATCAGCATGGTGGAGCCCGAAGAGGGTGAGAAGATCAACACGTCGCTGATGAAGCAGCTGAGCGGTGAGGATACGCTCAAGGCCCGCGGTCTCTTCAAGGACCAGGATGCCTTCGTGGTGACCGCACGCATCTTTATGTCCTGTAATAACCTGCCACCGGTCAGCTCCATGGACAACGGCACCTGGCGGCGCCTCCGTGTTATTCCGCACGTCGCAGAGTTCGTGGAGGCCGGCAAACCGACGAATCCGGCGGCCAACATCCATCCGCGCGACCCGCTGCTGGACGTCAAAATCATGCGCTGGCGCCCCTACTTTGCGGGGCTGCTGGTCTGGTACTTTGAGAACCGCTATCTCCGCAGTGGGCTCGCGGAGCCAAAGTGTGTGAGCTCCGCATCAGACCGATACAAGGAGGAGAATGACTCATTCGCGGCCTTCTGTCAGGAGTGTCTGGTGCGAGAGCTGGGTGCAGAGCTCTCCACGAATGCCGCCCTCGGTCGCTATAAGGAGTGGAGCAAGTTCGCCCCCGCCGCCAAACAGATTACACGGAAAGATATGATTACGCGACTCACAGAACTCTATGGCAAGCCGGTAGATGCTGCCGGCAAGATGTTTGCGGGTGTGCGGCTCGCTATGGAGGACGAGGATGTGTCAGGAGGTGTTGCGGTCTAGGTCGCTTCGAATGTCGCAGTTATGTTGAATATTGTGTTTTGGCAGTCTACTGGCGCAAAATCGTAACTCGTAGGGTTGTCAGAGCCTGACAGGATGCCACCGCTCCATCCGGTGAATACGTAGCCTGAATCAGCCCGTGCCTCTACGTTGCTGGGTCCTCCAACAAACGGCAGGCCCACTGTTTGACTACCCGAACCCGTGAATGTTAGCGCATATCCACAGATATCAACTGCGCCTTCTCCAAATATTGTTATGTTGAATGTTAGGAATGTATCGGTAAAAGGATTACACTCTTCTTGAGATATATCAGCACACGGTGCACTATCCTCTTCCGGTGTCGCTCCGAGCACCACGCTGCGCTGTCCGTAGATGTTTGCCGCAATCGGACTCCCGCTACAGTCCCCCGTAGCACAGCAGCATCCGGCCAGGCGCGACCGCAGCTCTCGTGTCAATGCCGCTGCGCTCCCGAAACGCCGTGCTACATCTGGGCAGGCGCACGCACAGCATGCCAGCTTCTTCGCATCGGTTCGCTCACTCTGCGACGGCCAGTATTCTCGTCGTCGCACAATGGGTGCTGGCGGGGTCGCCATCTTCTAAGTAAATACAAAGAAAGCCGCGTACATTGCCACTACCGCCGCCGCCCAGCCGCCCGCTACCACCTTCACACGCTCACCCATGGTCATCGCGCTGAAATAGTAGAGCGGCACATGTCCCATTATCACGAGCAGGCCGGCAAACAGCAGGAATGCGCCGAAGCAGCTCAGAAAAGCGATGAGCACCTGGTTATCCGGAGTGCGCGTAAAATAGAGTCCACCCACCGCCGGCGACACCGACGGCCCTGCATCCAGAAACAGTCGCCGCTGCCGCCGAATCTGCGCCTTGAGCTCATCTATCTCTGCGCTCACTGTCGCAATCTGGCTCTGTACCGCTGCCGCCGCATCACCGAGTGTCTCGCTACCCTCTCGTGCCTGGAGCTTCAGCAGCAGTTCGTTGAGCCCCGTCAGCTGCTGTGCCTCCCGTGCACGCGTCTCCATAGAATCGCGTGCCTCACCCAGACGCATCTCCGCCTGCTGGTCGATCGGCAGCGCCCCTACATAGGCTGCCCGCGCCGCATCTGCCGCTGACTCAGCCGAGTTCATCTGGATTCGCTTGGTCTCCAGGTCCATTCGCTGCGCAACCCCTTACTCTGCGCACGGGATTTACTGAGCCCCGGCTCCAATACAGAGCTGACCTGATGGAGGAGCCACCTTGCCGTCCTCGGAAAAGTAGCGCCGTGACCAGAATCGCCGGTCGCGGATGTACGTAGTGTAATACCAGCGGTAGAGCCAAAGGCCGCCCGCCACCACTACGACAAACAGCATCAGATAGTCCGCCGCCGCTTGTCCAATGTAGCCCGCCGCAGCCACCGCCAGAATCACCACAACCGTCAGCATCGCCAGCAGCACCAACTGGAGCACAAACAGTGTCTCACGCTTATTCTCGTAATACCAGTTGTTGATCTCCACCTGACGCCGGGTGTTGTCTTTGTTTGCCTTGATAGCGCCTTCCTCCGCTGCCTGCTGTGTGATCAGGTGATCCTGCATGGCCAGCATGTCGTGCGACCGGTCCAACGCGGCCAGACTGTTTTGATTCATATCCATCATACGCGCCATATCGCCCGCTGTCTTCGCAAACGCTGCCCGTTTGGAGTCCATAACTTCACTGAGAATCCGACCGGACTTACCCTGGATAGTGGCTGCATACTTGGCAGGGTCCGACTGAAGCGCCTGGAGATACTGAACCTTCTCCAGGTCCTGGAGATCAACAATATCTTTTGAGAGCAGCTCCGGTGTCGTCATTCTCTAACTGGACGCGGCGATTTCCCCTCGCGGCTCGGCGCTCCTTAGGCTCCCCCCGCTGACCGATAGACCGTCAGCACCGTGCCCAGCGCCACCACGTTGAGCGCAACGAAAAACATAATCTGAATGCTCATAGCACGGTTCTTCTCTGCCGAATACCGGGTCATCTCGATCTGTGTCTTTGTTACAGCGTCCCCCGATTCCAGGAAAGCCTTCTGTGCGGTCAGCACAGCCAGCTTGTCTTGGATCTGCTTGTTGGCCGTGGTAATCTCCGTCCCGCGGGCATTCACCTTCTGGGCACGGTCGTTCCCCACATAGTTAATTACCTCCAACAGCGAATTCAGACGCCGGTTGAGTGCCACTGTCTGGGCGAGCACGGGCGACGGATCGCCACCGGTGGGCGACGACACCTGATTCAGAAACTGCGTTAGCGCGGCAACATAGCGTGCCTCATAAAAACAGTACTCCGCACGCACCGCCGCGTAGAACTTTTTATCTGCATCCACCTGTGCGTCAAATGTCCCAAGCTGTCCGGGAACTATCCCCTGACTAATGAGATTCTCCACATGGCCCTGGAGTGCCGTCGCACTGATACGCTTCGTTGTCTCATCTACCGGCAGATCCGGTGCCGAAACGGAGCGCGGCATGATGTCGCCAATCTGAGCAGCGGACACCCCCCCCTCTGTCTGACAGATATCGCGTCCCAGTTGCGCGGCCTCATTCATGTAGATCTTTCCCGAATAGTGGAGTCCGGAGGCACCATCAACTGTGGGGACGCGCTGAAGTGGCAGCTGGACGGACAGTTCGGGTGGGGCCGGTGCCGGTGGCGGTGGAGGTGCCTGTGTTGAGCTGCTGTTGCCCATTCTCTAATGGGGCGCGGTCTTTTTGGATGCGTGCCAGCCGCTCAATATCGCCAGCGAGGTCGCCGCTGATATGCGGATAGACTGTTACCACCGGCAGCAGGCCGAGCTGGGCCATTTCGGCATGAGCTCCCACTGTTCGCCTCTCTAAAAGAAGCCCCTCTAGGTTTCGCGGAACATCTCGTGGATAGAGCGGCGACCGCACACCGGCAGCACGCACCAGGCGAAGGATCTCCGTAAGCCCGCCCGGTCCAAATCCATGGTGAATCATCACATAGCCGCCAACCATCTCCGTGTGCGCCGCGGGGATTGCCGCCACTGCCTCTATCAGCGCGACACTCGGCGCGATGCCCAACAGCTCCTCCAGAGTCTCCCGCGCCGCGGTGATCCGATAGTCACCACCATCGCCGGGCTCCACCTTTCCACCAATTCCATAGAGTCCACCGGCACCCCGCCGTTTCCGTGGTTCCCATCCGCAGAGAATCACGGAGCCGTCTGTAAATATCATTCCGGCACCGCTTGCGCCCCTGTAAGTTTCCTCTGGTGGAGGAAGCACTGACGCAGCAGCAGTCGTAGACCAGCAGCACCACATTTGTGCCCCACCGCCGGCCTGCCTATTCGGCAAACCTCACTTTTTTGACCAGCGCCCGGCCGCCCACCATCGCGCCCGAGCGTACAATCTCTCCCTCTGATACCACCCGCCACACCAGATAACCTAGCGTCGCCACAGCCAGCACCGCAAACACAATCGCCACAATCAAAATAGCCGTGCGTGTGCCACTGCGAAATGTTCGTTGGAGACCCATTATATTCGTATAAGGCGACGACCGTACTTTGGGATTCAGTGAATCTGCCTGGTCAGTCCGCGTACCGGCCTCTGACTGTAGACGTGCTAACACTGACCGCTGCTCTTCTGCCTCGGTCATAAGCTCTGATAGGCGCTGCATCACTCCATCCTGCGCGACTGCGACCTCTGTTTGTCGTTCTAGATTATTCGTAAAGGCGCGCCAGCGTCGCAGCACATCATCTACGCGAGTCTGGGCGACTGCCGCGCCAGAACCAGCCGCAATCGCATTTCGCCATGCCTCCTGCGCATCTGTGAACTCCGCCGTAAACTCATCTAGCTTCTGTCGTGTGCCGGTCGTATCCATCCTTACTCAGGCCGCACAGATTCGCAACACCCGGGCCACTCCCGCCGTAGGCGATGGGCGCAGCACCTCCACCATGTCACCCGGCACCAGTCCTAGCACCCGCGACTGGATGTCCGAATGCTTGATAAGCGGCAGCTGCGACTTCGCAGTCAGATGCCACCGGCGCATCTCTGCCTCCGCCTCTTCGGAGGTCAGCTTACGGTGCGGCGGCACGAGAGTATGTCGGCCTGGATGGACCACCACCTGTTTGATGTGAAAGAAAGCTAGTCGGGCCTTTGCCGTCTGCCACTGCTGGAGAGCAGCCTTAGCGAATGCGTCATGCTCGGCCGGCTCATTCAGAAGCACAATCACATCGTCTGTTCGTGCCACCTGATTCACACCGGCAGGGTCTGCCGGAACACTATACAGATCTCGCAAGAAAGTGGGAAGACGATTGCGAATTCGCTCCTGAATCTGATAGACGACATAGGCACGTTCACAGGGGGCATTAGAACCCTCCCTACGGGGTACAATCACATCCAGCGCTCGTGAGTGTCCAGTCGCTAGTGTCAGAATCTGGTCGGGGGCGATGCTGCGATAGGCGGTAACATCATAGCCGCGCTCCTCCAGAATATCTAGCACAGTGTTGCGGCTGCGAATCAGAATGTCCGCGACGGTCGGTTCAATCGTCGTGGCCATAGCGGTTGTTGGTTATCCTACTGTGGGTTTATATTGAGGGGCTGCTGCTGAGTCAAGTTTAGGGACTGCCTGCCGCGGCCTCTAGTCGCTGTCACTATCCGACCCTACCGCCTCTTCTACATAACGACGATAGCGTCGTAATACTCTCATGAGCAGATCATTTTGTGTTGTCGGTTCATCAAACAGCTCTCTCAGAATTATCATTACTTTCTCATCGGTGCTGCCCAACTCTTCCTGAACTGCTAGACGAAGAGCACGGCGATTGGCATCAATTGTGCGTGTGCCAAATCGGCGAAAAGGCGGATAGCCGGTTTCATCACGATGTAATAGTCGCACGATCACCTGCTTTATCTGGAGCACATTCTCTTCATCTAATTCGCGTAACGACTCCTCTAGCTCCTCTAGACCAGTCATATACACATTACGGGCCATTTTCCCAGATCAACGGCGGATAGCTCTAGACCGGTGCCGTTGTCGTTGTGTTCGCCGCCGCCACCGCCGTCCTGGCATTTCGTGGTTCTCTGAAAGCGACAGTGCCCGCTCTTCACGCTGGAGATTTTTAAGCGTCGTACGATTCACACTCCGCCGAAGCCAGTTGAGATTTCCGGCGGGCATCTGCAGTCTCTGCTTATTGCCCCTCTTTTACAACGGTCACCTCGGTGGCACCTGATGCTCCAGCGGCTGCCTCGTGGCGACCTTCGTATCCTTCGCGCATCACCCCTTCTTCTGCTCCATTGACTCCTGGCATTCCATCCCATGTCAATGCCCGTCCACCTCCACGCCGCGCCCGTCGTGCCTTGATGTCCATCTGGTCGCGCATGAGTGGATTAATAAACATATAGACACCTCCGGCTTGTGTCGGCGTAGCAGTAGGCGTAGCAGTAGGCGTAGCAGTAGGCGTAGCAGTAGGCGTAGCAGTAGGTACAGCAGCTCCCTCCTCACCGCTCATCCTCTCTCCTGCACCGGCAATCACTACCTGTCCGCCCGTTGCGTCCGCCACCAGCGCCTGCGCAGCGGACACCAGATTTGCCGGTGCCTGCTCTACTTCTGCTTCTATCTCCGGCCGATCTGAATCAACCTGCGGCGGTCCACGAACCTGCAGAATTGCCCGTGTTGTATTCTCCGACGCCTCCACACCCGCCGGCACACGCGCACCCTCCTCTCGCAGAAGCATCTCATCCACCCGCACATTCGCCAGCTCCCGTCGCACCTCCTCCAGCATCAGTCCCAGACGGTTCTGACCGCCGGCGCTGGTTGTCTCCCTTCGGTCGCCACCCCGCCCCACACCCCAGAACGCGTCGCCCGTGTTCGTGTACCGCAACCGCCGCGGAGCCGTTCCTTGGAGGAACGCTAACAGCGCCGGATTCTGCCGGAATTTGGCCAACAGCGCCGCTTTCATGACACGCTCTTTGACTGCCTCCCAGTCGGCTCGCACCGGATGCGCCGGGTCCAGCCCCATCTTCTTAGCACGCGCCGGCGTCGGCGCACCGCGAATCGCCCGCTGCCACGCGGGATCCTGTGGGAACTTCATAGCCTGATAATAGTGTTCCACGGTTGGCCAATCGGGAATGCCCGTTGGTGCGTAAGAAGCGCCACCTGGACCGGGCAGCTGTGTGTCTGCGATTGCGAAGGCCGCCGCCGCGAAGTTGCTGAGCGCCACTTCAGGAATATCGCGCATCCGGTCATCAAACTGAACCGGCCCGGCACCTACTCCAGCAGGCATGTCTTCCTCTGGTACTGCGCCCCCCTCTGTCTCAGTCTCTTTCAAATTGCTAGCGACCGCATCACGAATCGCCGCGACCATGCTCTCTGCACTAGCGACCGCCCCTACAGCAGTAGATACCGCTGTTGTCTCATTCTGAGGGGCCTGCGGTTTGGACTCTGCCTCTGCCTCTGCCTCTGCCACCCGCTCCTCCACCTCAAATGCCACCTCCTCCTTTGGCCACGCCCAGTCCTCCTCCCGCAGCCGGCCGACTCCCGCCTCCGTCACGAACCGCATACCGAAATTGCCGATGCTCACCATCTCCTGGTCCAGCAGCTTCAGTGTGTATGGCATCGCCACCCGCGAAAACGTTGCACGGCTCTGCGTCACCGGCAGCTGTAGGGTCATTGTTGCCGCATCCACTCCATTAAATGTCAGCGGCCCATCGCAGGTCGGACAGACGAACAGCCCCTCCTCCTCATTCACAATCGGAATCCGCCCGCAGCCATTACAGACCCAGAACTCCGTCGCATCGCCGCGCTTCATCATCGACTCCTGGAGGAATGCCGATACACCGTGTGCGCAGAGCGCATCCCGCTCCAGCTCTCCGATACGTAGACCACCCTCGTTCGCGCGACCGCCCGTCGGCTGGTGCGTCTTGGCCTCCCGTCGCCCCGCCCCGCGCGCATTCACCTTGTCCTCTGTGAGATGCTTCAGACGCATAAAATACAACGGACACATGAAAATATCCGTGCGCAGCTGTTCGCCGGTGATGCCCGAATAGAGCACGTTGTCGCCCGCCCGAGACGCGCCGAGTCCCGCCAGCAGGTCGCCCACCTGTCCCACGAACTTGCCGTCATTACAGAATAGCGTGGCATTCATCTTGCCCGCCAGCTCTGCCCCCGCCCGTCCCGCAACCATCTCCACGAGCTGCGCCACTGTCATACGCGAAATCAGACCACCCGGGTTCACCATCACATCCGGCACGAGTCCGTCGGCCGTGCGTGGCATATCTGCAGACGATACGAACATGCCGATGGTGCCCTTCTGTCCGTGGCGCGACGAGAACTTGTCGCCGAGCACCGGCACACGCATCTGAATCACCCGTACCTTCACGAGCAGCCGCCCGTCGCCCTGGTGGAGCACCACCACCGAATCCACGCGTCCACCGGTGTAGAGCTCAGGAGTGACCGATGCATCCTTAATCTCGTTCGTGTCCGGCAGAACCATGTAGCGGCCCACCAGCACCGTGCTCTCATCAACAATCTCACCTTCCCGAATGATCCCCCGCTCATCCAGCCGACTGTAGTCCAGCCCCGGTCGCAGGGCAGTCCAGGCTGGCACGGTGCCCGGGTTCGCGATGTGGCTGTGGACCTTCGTGCGTGTATCCAGCTCCTCAGCACAGTCGTAGGTGCGGAAAGAAAGCGACTGGAACATTCCACGGGCCACAGAGTCCCGATTGATGATCAGCCCGTCATCCTGATTATAGCCGCTCTCAGAGGTGGCCGCGATGACACAGTTGAAGCCGTAAGGCATCTCACCATTCGCGATGGTCTCATAGTAGAAGGTCCGACAGAGCGGTGCCTCTCCGTAGCAGAGCTGGTGCGCGTAGGTGTCGTATCGGTTCTTGATGGCTGTGGACATGTAGCCGATTCCCTGCTTGCTCTGCGAGTTGGAGAGCTGGTTGCGCGGTGCCTGATTGTGATTGGAATACGGAATCATGCTGGCCATAACGCCCGGCAGGGTGGAAGGATGAATCTCACAGTGCGTGTAGCCTGGCCCCTCTGTTCCGAGCTCCTCGCTGGTCCCCCACCAGGCGATGTAGGCTTCGTTCATTTCGCCTGGGTCACAGTACTCTATCGCACCCGCCGTGGGCGCCAGTGCGGCCTCGTAGTCGGCCAGAGTCGGGACCCCCGCTGCGTCGGCCAGCGGATCCAAGAAGCGCGTTGTGCGGAGCGTTGCATCGGTCGTAGCCGGATGCGTTCCGAACACCAGCTGCCGCCAGCTCTGGTCGCGCAGCTCGGCGATGCGGTCTAGAGGAGCGCCATCAACGTGCCACAGCGGCCGCAGAGGGCGCCCCTCATCCAGATAGATGCGCACCGTACGGTCCAGCGTGTTGAATGATACGGAGGCCGTGGGTGCCAGACAGGCGTTCCACTTTAGGAGCCGCAGCACGCGTACTAGCTCCACCGGTTGCGTCGTGAAACCGACCGTGCCTCCATTAATCTGGACAATCGCCGCCGTCGCACGCATCGCCGGTGTCGTGCTGGCCACCCCCACCACTCCACCCCGCTCCTTGAGCCAGGCCAGCACCGGACCCATCGGCGCACCGAACGAGAACTGCGTCATCATGCTCATGTTCTTCGTCAGACCGATGTGCGCGCCCTGCGGCGTCTCAGATGTACAGAAGTAGCCGATTTGACTCGTAGCCAGCTTGCGCGGCCCGGTGGTCTTCATGCCCGACGGGAAATCCGACACAACGCGGCGGGTATGCGACAGGGCGTCCAGATACGAGATGCGCGCCAGTGGCTGGAGCACGCCGGTCTTCTCGTTCATTTCGTTTGTCCCCCACTTTCCGCGGAACCCCCGCATAATTGTCCGATTGAGCGTCTCCGGCTGGAAGAGCACCGGTAGGTTGGCCGCCGCAAACAGGTCAAACACACCCTCGCCTGCATAGAGCTGTTCGTTCCGGCGGTAGGTCCGATCGATTGTCAGAATCACCTGTGCCCGCCAGTCCTTCCAGGCCGCGTTGAACAGCTCCCGCACCAGCACACCGGTGGTCAGGAATCGCTGCGTCCGCATGTCGTCGCGATCCGTCTTGGCACGTTTGCCCACGAGCACCAGCAGCAGCTCCCGTGTCATCTCCGCGAGATACTGAGCGCGGGCCAGCGGCTCATCCGGCACGTGGGGAAGCATCAGATTCCCCAGAATATCCAGCACGTGTGCCTCCGTGAACCCCTTGGTGAGCGTCTTGATATACTGGATAGCGGTGTAGCGGTTCGCAATCGGATAGGCATCCGCGATGCTCTCCACGAGCATCTCCTCCATCGGATCAGCAGCGGGAAAAATCATCCGGACGATTTCGCGGTCGGTCTCCACACCGAGGGCCCGGAATAGGATGAAAAGCGGAAAGGCACCGCGCACCATCGGAATAGCCACGCGAATCTCGCCACCGGGCATCTGGTAGAGCGCCACGCGACGGGTCTGTTTGGTCTCCGGGTTCAGCGATACCACGGAGGCGTAGCCGAGCCATTCGGTGCGCGGGTCGGCCTTGCGGTCCACGTAGAGTGAGTTGAACGCCTGCTCTTCGCGTGTAATGAGCACCTTCTCCGCTCCGCTAATGATGAAATACCCGCCGTTGTCGTTGCGGCATTCGCCCATCTCCTCCAGGCGTGCAGGGTCAGCTACGCCCGTAGCGCAAAGGCGGGAGCGCAGCAGTACGGGGAGCTTAAAGAGCGGGAAGTCGCGGATAAGCGGTGCCTCTTTGATTTCAGTGGCCCATGTCCCCCCTCCTGCTGCTGTCGCTGGCCGTGTGAAGGTCACACGAATCAGGATGTCAGCGCTAATCTGCGCCGCATATGTCAGATTCCGCAGCCGCGCCTCGTTCGGCAGCATTCGTCGCACCGTGTTGCCACCGTCCAACACCACCACCGGTGGTGCGATTTTGATAGCAAGATCTCCCGGGCGCGCTACATCGCCACCGATGAAGATCTCCACACGATTGCCGAATACACCTGCCTCACGATCTAGCGGATCTTTCAGGAAAACAATTGGATTTGCGCTGTGAATAATTGATGGAATCTCCTCAAACACACACTGCTCGTAGGAGTCCAGATGATGCCGGGTTAGCGCGAACTCGGTTTCACGGAAGTATTTCTCCAGGAAACCCAGCCCTTCATTACTGAGAGAGACTACCGCCTCGCTGCTCTCCATCGCTAACTTCTTCTGCGGAATTATGAGTGGCTCCTTAACCTAGAAGCCGCTATAGACCTGACCCAGTGACGATAGTGAAGATACCTGTGTAGTATCAAACGGCGCAGGCATGGGGTTTTGAATAGGAACAACGGCACGCACAGGGTCTGCAGATGGGCCGAATGGTCTTGTCTCTGCTTGAAGAGCACGTATCATGCCAGCACCATAATTCTGAGGAACACTATCAGGTGCGTGTCCGATCTTGATAGGATCAAAAAATGCTCCACCGCTCTGACCAGGTGCCGGCGCACCGCCTGTGCTATCACAGGCACGACTCACCTGACTTTCAAAGAAGCGCCCTGTATCTAGTGCAGAAACAACCCGAGGCGCATACATAGGTACAGGGAATCGCCCGGTGGTTGCTTCGGTTGTACCCTGACCGAGCGTCCAGTCAACCGGTGCCATGCCGCCTTTCTGTTTTCTGCCCCGTCGGCGCGTATGCCGTTTGCTGCCGCTGCCGCTGCCGTGGACAGTTCTGTAATGATGTACTAGCCCCCGTGCCGCCGCGCCCGAAAGGCTGTGTTGGAATAGCCCGGACCATGCGCGGTCGATGACATCAGCCAGAGCACTGTCGGAGGCACCACCGCGAATCGCCGCAATCACTTTGCGGTCCAGCTTCTCAAAAGAAGCATGAAGCGCCTCTACGCTCAGAGAATTACTGGGTTGTCGCCGCCCTCCCTTTTTGTGTGTGCGTCGACGGGCCATCTCTATTCTAGCATGCCAATGTTTTCGGCACCTCCTTCCTCCCCTACACCTGAATTGCGATTCTGGTTTCGATTGCGATTCTGATTCAGTAAACCACCCAAATTAAAGTTCATTTTACCGGTATTCCGATTGCTGATCGGAGAAGCAGATACAAGATTCTGTGCTTTAGCGCTCACATTCCGAACAGCCGTCGCTGCGCTCTCGGCATATTCTGACACGCCGCTCCAGCCGAGGACATAGAAAGCATAAGACACCAGAATTACTACAAGCACCATAACGTAGCTCGCATAGTTCCGGAGCTGCTCCTGCCAGGTGCTAGTGCGGTACTCTACAGAGAACTGTGTCCAGTGATACCAGACACCAGCTGCCAGCGCCACAGCTGCCGCACCGCTTAGCGCTACTACCGGCAGACGGGGAATAATCAGATAGGTGAGTAGGGCCGAAATGGCCGCAATGAACAGCAAAAAGGTGGTTAGAAGCGAATCCATCGGTCTCTCTAATTGGCCCTCTTAAATCTTCTGTTGGAGATCCACATGCGTCAGGAGCACCTTTCGGCAGCAGTACCGTGTTAGACCGAGCTCTTTCATTACCTCTGCCTCTTTGGTTTTCGGCAGTGTGGTTCCGTCAAAGTAGGTGCGTTTTCCGTAGGAGTCTCCCTGGAGCTCCTGGAGACGTCGCTGGTAGTAGAGCCACTTATCTGCCAACAGCTTTCCGCAGTTCATACAACGTACCGGAATAATCATTCTGTCTTGCTTGATGCGCAGTATTTAGCCGCTGGAGAGCGGGCTGTCAAATTTGGCTGGCTGCGGCTGCAAACTGCGGTTAGGAATGGGCGTTCCATAGTTAGAGTCCGTCATTGTATGACGGACTTTTAAATTATTGCCCATTCCTAACCAATAGCTAGGGATAGGCTCTGCCCATCCCTAGCTGCGGTCATCCCCCTCTCCCACAATCTCTGGCCTGCGCAAAGCGAGGAATGTCATCCACTCTCTTTGCGCGCGGTGTCACTACGCAGGTCGGCCAGCGCCGTCGCCATGAGACGCTAGAGAAAAATATCTCTGATCTCCAGTTGCTCGTTGCTGGACTCAAGGATCTACCGATGACGGTGCGTGTTCTGGAGGCGAAGGTCGCAACACTGGAGCGCAAAGTAGCAGCCCTAGAGACGACACGCCCTGCGCCCCTTACCGGACCGCCTGTATCTCTTTCCGAGTGAGCTCAACGCCGAATAGCTGTTTTCCCACAGCCTGAATGCGTGCGATAGTAATCTTGCGCATTCGCTGTTCACGGATCCATGCATGAAGCTCTTCAGTATCGGGTAGAAGCGCCCCTGCTCCTGCCTCTGCAACTGGACGCACCCAACGTAGTCGTCGCCCCGCGGATGTATCTTCCCAGCCTTCTACTATCAACCGCCCCGCATGATGATCGTCATGGCAGCCGGCACACAGACATACCAGATTCCCAGCGGCGTGAATATCTGCCCCCGTCGCCGCTGCCTTCGCTGCCTCCGCCTGAGGCTGAATGTGATGCGTCTCCAGGCGCGCTGCCGCCCCGGACGCCCCACATACCTGGCAGGCCGATACAACCGCCGCCGCCGAATAGCCCGATTGACGTGTCGGCTGCCAGCCCGCCAGTGATTGCCGAATAGTCGTGGCCCGGTCCAGCCATCCCGCTGGCAAGTCAAGCGCCCGACAGACCTCCAGACCATAGAGTGCCGACCCGGCTCCCGGCAACAGGTCGCGCCCATACACAAGCCGGTCAGTCGCAGCGTCATACTCCACACGCAGATGAAGCGCCCGCACCGCTGCGCCGAGCCCCACGATATCCGGCAGCGTGGCCAGCTCGTGGAGATGGGTCGCAAATACGAATTTCGCCCCCCGTCGTGTCAGCTCCTCTACCGCCGATGCGACGAGTGCCGTAGCCGACAGAGACTCGGTGCCCTTACAGAGCTCATCGCCGAGCACCAGAGACCGTGCATCGGCGAATCGTAGAATCTCCCGGAGTTCAGTCATTTCCACCACAAACGATGACTGTCCGGCCCACAGATTGTCGTTGCCGAGGATCCGTGTCATGAGCGCAGTGAACGGCACGATCCGGCAGCTGGAGGCTGGCACAGGAAAACCGCACTGGGCGAGCAGCACACAGAGTCCAATCGCCTTCATCAGCGACGACTTTCCGCTGGCGTTCATGCCGTACAGCAGCATCCCGCTCTTTCCCGGGCCGAGTTCAACGGTATGCGGGACATAGGGGACGGTCACGAGTCGTTCCAGAATCGGATGGCGGAGGTTCTCTACGGCGATGCGACTTGGGTCCTCTCCGCCTTCAAACACCGGTCGACGCCACAGCCAGTCGCGGGCCAGTCGCGCGACTGTCCAGGAGAGGTCCAGCTCTGCGCACCAGGCTTCTAGGGCTCGGGCTGGGCTGCCATCTTTCCCAACAATCTCTGCAAGCCCCGCTGCCCACGCCTCTGCCCACGCCCCCGACCAGCCGGCCATCCAGGCCCGGTGTCGCTCGCTCAGCACCGCGAGCCCCGCTGTCTCGAGCGACGCGGTGGCCTTGTAAGGGACCACCGTTGCCGTGGTGTCCCCTTCGTCGCGCAACACCGTCAGCACCGCCGCCACCCGGCGTTTCGTACCAGTGATTCGGAAACCGCCACCCTCCGCGTCATCCAGATACAGCGTCTCTCCGCGCCCGAGCCCAGACCAAAGCCCACACAGTGCCTCTGCCTCGGCACGAATCGCCCTGCCGCCGGCAAACTGCGCCTCCAATGCCGGCTGTATGCCAGCAGCCCACGGCAGCTCCGCCACGGGCACCGATACACCCTCTCGCGCCATCGTTGTCAGCACCCCTACCGACCAGCGTCCGAGAGCCCAGTCTACGAACTCCCGCACACCGCCCGGCACCGCGGCGCCAGGCCAGGCATCCATGAGCGCCCGCGCAGCCTCCCACGACCGCAGCAGACAGGCCAGGTCTCCCACCGAGGCAGTGCGAAGCTCCAGTCGTCGCCACAGCCGGCTCATATCATACAGCGAACGCAGACAGCGCTCTGTAAGGGCCGTAAGACCCGTATCTCCCAAGGCAGCCCCCGCTGCATCCACACGGTCCAGCCGCCGCTCCAGCTCGGCCCGGTCGCAGATAGGCCGCAGCAGACGTTCGCGCATCAGTCGTCGCCCTGCCACAGATCGGCACTGGTCCATCAGACCGAGGAGAGACTGCCTATCCCCACCCCCGAGTGAAAGCATTCCCAGCTGCTCCAACGCGGCGTTGCCGAGACGCATCTCTCCCGTGGGAATCCAGGCCTCTGGAACCGCGATGCTGCGCAGCGCCGATGGCACATGCTCCGCAGCAAACTCCATGAGAGCTGCGAGCGCCCGTCGCGCCTGGGGCAGCCGGCCGATCCACTCCAGCCTCAGCCGCACGGGAGTCCAGAAGCGCTCCAGCGTTGCCTCCTCTACTGCAACAGATGCTGCCGCGAGACATTTTACGTGGCATGCCGTCGCGCCGGTTGCCTCCCGCAGCAGTCCCGCGAGGTCTCCCGCTGCCGCTCCGCCGTCCGACCAGATAACCAGCTCCGAGGGCGGATGCATACAGAGAAACTGGTGGAGTCGGTCGGGTGCCTGACCCTCCACGAACCAGATGCGACCGGTGGCCAGATCAAGAGCAGCCGTAGCCCAGTAGCAGCGACGCAGCGCGGCGGGCCCGTCCGTGGCACTCTCTAGCACAACACCGACAAGACGACGCTCACCTCCCCCTCCCCCTCCACCTCCCTCCATGAAACAGCCCGGCGACGAAATGTGATCCACCACCCGCTCCTCTACGGCCCCCGAGCGACCCTTCCGCTGGACCACCACCACCACCGTGTAGCCGGCTCCCACGAGAATCCGCTCAAACTTCCCCAGCGAGTACTCGGGAAAGCCGCCGAACAGCGTCTGCGTGGCCCCATCGCCGGCCAGCTCCTTGACGGTGAGCGACAGCTGGCAGATCTCCGCAATTTCACGAATGTTCGCCTGGGTCTCACCGGTTGTCAGATTCTCTGTGTCATAGAGCTCAAAGAATCCGCCAACTTGATACAGGAGCGCCGTGCGAGGGCCGTAGCGGTCGGCGTGCTCCCGCCAGACATCATAGTAGCGCCTGTACATCTTCGTCGTCCCGGCCGACATTAACATGTCAGGTGGCTGCTTCGTTTAGCCCTGCTGCTGGTAATTCCGCACACACCAACAGGCAGATGTCGGCAGGGTCACCACCCTTTCGTCGACCGGTCTCATTTAGTGAGAGTCACATAGGGTTGGATTTAATATCCACCCCTATATCACATCGTGGCGGCGTTTCGCCACGGAGTCACATCCAGCTCCCCCGAATCACCTCGCGTGAGCGTCCGCTAATTGTTGGTAGTCTGGAGGATATTGGGTTGCCACTAGAAGAATCAGCGTCTAGCAGCAGACTTGTGCCGAGTCCACTGGAGTTGTCTCCGTCTCCGCTACTCCCACCGTGGCACCACACCGCCCACCGCTGGGCCATCCGATTCATTCTCCATATTGTGCTCATCAGTCTCTTTGAAACCCTGTTTTTCTGGCTGTTCATATCGCGCACGGAAGACGACGCGCTCATTGGGCTCGTCAGCAGCTACACCGGCAACCTGCTGAGCGCATGTCAGAATCTCACCGCGCCACAGCGCACCGCAGTGCTAGATGTGTTGAACCTCTTTATTAATAGCACTACGACCGACACAGCTGGCGCCGCCGCCGCCGCCGACCGCGCGGCTTTCAACGGAATTCTTCTTCGAAACAGCTGGCTCTATTTCAGTGGCGGCCTGGCGCTCTTGGCCACCACGGTCGGTGCCGCGCTCTGGCGTCGTCTCCAGATGCGCTGGGGGCAGATATGTGCCGAAAATCTGGTGCTCGTGCTGATGCTGGGCGCCTACGAGTGGATGTTTTTCCGCACCGTTGTGCTCCGATACCAAGCGGTGTCGCCTGCAGAGCTGGATCGCATGGTTGTTGATCAGGTGGAGGACACCTGTTAAAGCGTAGCGGTGGCAGAAAGAGTAATGCTGAACGACGGTTGGTTGACGCTGCTCATTATTCTTGGAGTAATTATGGTGGTAATTTTGCTCTATTATGCCTGCCTCTGGCGGGCGCTTCGCCAGGATAGTCGCACTGCTACTGCTATACTTAGAGAACCGCTCACCCGTAATGTGTCGATAACGACAGATATTACTTCTGTTAGTGTGGAGCCCTAGAGAAGCTTCCCGCGCATCGTGTAATAGTCCTTCAGCATCTGCCGTAGTAGTTCCGCGGGCACCTTGGCAACGGTCTCTGCCCGCGACAGACGCGCAGCGATGGCCGCCTCACGCAGCTGCTCCTCCGCCATACCGTCGACCTGTTGGAGAGTCTGACGACGACGCTTCGCGGTGCGCACAGTGTTATCTATGACCACGCTGACGCGCCGAGCCTTGAATGTCTTGGGCGCGTGAGCCCGAACACGAGTCTTGGGTACCAACAGCAGCTTGGCCGGTTTCTTTTTGGGCGGGGCGATGACCACTTTCGGTGCGGGCGCGGGCGCGGGCTTTCGGTGAACAACAGGAGCGCCACCACCACCACCCACTCTCAGAACAGTAGGAGGCGCAGCAGGAGAGGGTGCGGGTGCCTCTATAGCCTTCTCTACCGATACAGCTGTTCCATTGTCATCCCCTCCTCCTTCCTGCTCTACTTTCCCCCGTTTTTGTCGGCGGCTTGTTCCCCGTCGACGCCGTCGCCCCCCACCGCCCTCAGCCACTACATCCATAACAACCTCTTTCACATCTGACATGGTGTGCGCCCCCTACTTCGGGCCACGAAACCCGCGCCTAAAGCCCGCACGCACTCGCCAGAGTTAATGGACGCCGCCGGCAAAAGTGACCGGCCACCCGCGCCCGCCCCATTCACTACCCACCAAGACCCTGTGCCCCGCAAGCAGCAAACAACAATGAACGCCAACGCCTACCGCAA
Source organism: bacterium (assembly GCA_010029825.1). Classification (GTDB taxonomy): domain Bacteria; phylum Bdellovibrionota_B; class Oligoflexia; order Oligoflexales; family RGVZ01; genus RGVZ01. The sequence continues at coordinate 18,897 of RGVZ01000054.1, forward strand.
CCTGCTGGAGCTCTACTTCGCCCAAAAGGATGGGCGCCAAATAGTAGATCACCAGATCTCATCGTTCAACCATTTCATTCAGGTGGAGGTTCCTCAGACTATCCTGCGATCCTGTCCCGTGCGCGTAACGGGATCACCGGATCTGAGCCTAACCGGAACGACCCGCGCCGCCGCCGGAACCGCCGGAACCGCCATCCGTGTTAGCATCGAGGGTGCAGATGCCGCCGGTGGCTCTGTACCAATCAAGACCACCAAGCCGGGCGGCCCTCTGCTCTCCGCCGCTGCACCCGAGGCCGGTGCGCCCCCGCCCCGCGAAGTGGAGGTGGCCGTGGAGTTTGCCAACGTCCAGATTCGCAAACCCACCATCTTTGAGAACAATGGTGCCGTCACTCCGATGTATCCTAACGATGCCCGCCTCCGCAATCTCACTTATGCCGCCCCCGTCTACACCGACATCATCGCGACCTACACCATGCGCGCCCCCCGCGCCGACGGCAGCGGAACCGACACCACCGTACGTCGTCGCACTCTCCCTCATGTCCATGTCGGCAAAATCCCCGTCATGGTTGGCAGCGACGCCTGTCTGCTGCGCGATATGCCCGAGAAGCATCCGCGGGAGCTCGGTGAGTGCGAGGCGGACGTCGGTGGCTACTTCATCATCCAGGGCGGAGAGCGCGTGATTATCAGCCAGGAGCGCATGTCCGAGAATCAGCCATTTGTCTTCCGCACTAGCAAGGCACGCAACAAGGAGCTGGAGGTGATTGACATCAAGTCGATTGGACCCGACAACGAGGGGGCGCCCAAGTCGCTGAGCGTCAAGATTGTCCAGAATCCGAAAGCCACCATTGCCCCCGAGCACATTGTAGTGGCCTGCCCGCGCATCAAGGCGGAGATTCCGCTGTTTGTGATGCTCCGCGCCCTCGGTGTGGAGTCCGACCGTGAGATCATCGAGCTGATTTACGGAACCACCGATACGCCGCACACTATGATCTTCCAGGAGTGTATCGCCGCGGCCAAGGGGATCACCACCCGTGCTGCCGCCCACGACTGGCTGGCGGCCAACATCGGCAGCGGCGGCGGCTCCCGCGAATCCTACAGCGCCAACACCCTCCAGCGCGACCGTCCTCCGCGCCTCACCACCGTCCGTGAGATTCTCGCAGAGGAGTGTCTCCCTCACATCGGCGGTAGCGAGATGCTGTTTGAGAAGGCGGCCTACATCGCGTTCATCACGCGGAAGGTGCTAGATGTCTATTCGGGGACGATTCCCCATGATGACCGCGACGCCTATCCGAATAAGAAGGTGGAGCTGCCCGGCAATCTGATTGGCAACCTATTCCGCTATCTGTTCGGCACTAAAGTCATCAAGGATATGAAGACTACCCTCACGAAAGAGATTCACAACGGTTTCTGGAAGAGCAGCGGGCGCATTGAGGATATCATCAATCCGAGCAACATCTACAAGATTCTCAAATCTACGATTGTGACGATCGGCATGAAGTCGGCACTGGCCACCGGTAACTTTCCGGGCGGCAAGATGGGGACGAAGGCGGGGCTCAGCCAGGTGATGAATCGGCTCACCTATCTGTCGGGCATCAGCCATCTGCGCCGTGTCAGCACGCCGATTGAGAAGACCGGCAAGCTGCTGGCACCCCGCAAGCTCCACGCCACCCAATGGGGATTCGTATGCCCCTCAGAGACGCCAGAGGGACACGCGGTCGGCGTCGTCAAGAATCTCAGCAGCACGGCGCTAGTGTCGCTGCCGTCGTCGCCGGAGCCGGTTGTCGCCTTCCTGTATGACTGTCTGGGGATGCGCAACCTGGGTGCTGTGGCCCGACCCGAGCTCCACAGCGGTACGCGGGTACTGATTAACGGTGCGTGGATTGGGATGCTTCTGGTGGACGCTGCTGGCACGGTGGCCGCGGCAGAGGCACTGCGTACGGCAAAGCGCACGGGACGCATCCATCCGCACTGCGGCATCACTCTGAAGCTGGCACGGCGCGAGATCTGGATTAATACGGAGGGCGGTCGGCTGATCCGCCCCGTCATCAACGCCGCCGCCTGGCGGGAACTGGAGGCGAACCCTGCAGCGGCCCCTGCGTGGCTCGTAGGCTCTGCAGCGGCGGCTACGGTCAGCACCGGCTGGAATGATGTGCTGCGCTGGCGGAGCCCCGCTGGGGGACATGGTCTGATTGAGTACATTGATGCAACAGAGACGGAGAACTTCTTCATTGCGATGACCCCCGACCGGCTGACGGCGGAGCACAGCCATATGGAGATCCATCCGTCCGTTGTGCTCGGAACGATGGCCTCCAATATTCCGTTTCCAGACCACAATCAGGCGCCGCGGAACTCCTATCAATCGGCCATGGGCAAGCAGGCAATGGGCGTCTACGCCCTCAACTACCGCGAGCGCCTGGACACGATGTCCAACCTGCTCTGGTACTCCTCCACACCGCTGGCGAGCCCGTACATGTCGCGCTTCTATCGGGCGCAGGACATGCCCTCCGGCTTCAACGTGGTGGTGGCCATCATGACCTACGGCGGCTACAATCAGGAGGACTCCGTTATGATTAATCGCGCCTCGCTGGACCGCGGCCTTTTCCGCAGTGAGTTCTATCGGACCTACAAGGACGAGGAGAAGAAGAATCAGGCGTCTGGTGAGGAGGAGCGGTTCTGTCGCCCCGACCCGCGCACCACGCGCCACATGAAGCTGGCAAACTACGAGAAGCTCGGTCCCGACGGCATCGTTCCCGAGAACGTGTTCGTGGACCAGGACGACGTGCTGATCGGCAAGGTGGCACCGATTCGCCTCCGCGGTGCCGACGGTGCGGCAATTGCGGGAATTGACCACGCGAGCCTCCAGGCAATGTCTTCCGTGGCGGCAGCGGCGGCTGTAGAGGCGGCGGGCGGCAAACGCTTCCGCGATGTCAGCAAACTGATGCGGACGAACGAGTCCGGCTACGTGGACCGCATCTATCGCGGCCGCAACGGAGAGGGCTACAGCTTCGTGAAGATCCGCGTGCGCGAGGAGCGT
>RGVZ01000531.1 GCA_010029825.1 bacterium
CGGCACACCCCCGCACACGCGGGGCTAACGACGTACGAGAGCCGGACTTTGCCGGTGACTACGGCACACCCCCGCACACGCGGGGCTAACGGCCAGCTCAGCGTTCTATCAGTCCAGCAAGGACGGCACACCCCCGCACACGCGGGGCTAACCGCTCATCATTCACTCCTTTATGTAGCCAATACGGCACACCCCCGCACACGCGGGGCTAACAGCTCTTCCCGCGTTGGCAAGACCCAAATCCCCGGCACACCCCCGCACACGCGGGGCTAACAGCGTGATGCTTGCCGTCGGGTCGTTAACGGTCGGCACACCCCCGCACACGCGGGGCTAACGCTAAAAACATTCAGGAAGAACTCGTTGCCAACGGCACACCCCCGCACACGCGGGGCTAACCCATGCTGAAGAACCTTGAAGCGAAACGCCAACGGCGCACCCCCGCACACGCGGGGCTAACGGGTCGAGCCAAACTTTATTCAGGTTGGCGACCGGCACACCCCCGCACACGCGGGGCTAACGTGAAGATACGCTTCCGGGCGGTGACGACACGCGACACACCCCCGCACACGCGGGGCTAACGGCCTTGCAGCGGCCCTTACAGGCTCGCTACGGGCGGCACACCCCCGCACACGCGGGGCTAACGTACCAAGGTCTCGTGCATCTTGAGCTTGCTGCGGCACACCCCCGCACACGCGGGGCTAACCCTGGGCGTGTATCTCAGTTCCAAGATCCCGAGCGGCACACCCCCGCACACGCGGGGCTAACGTTATGGTGCTGTTGGTAACCAGCTAGGCTTTGGGCACACCCCCGCACACGCGGGGCTAACGACGATCGTCGTATTTGCTTTGAGTGCAAGAACGGCACACCCCCGCACACGCGGGGCTAACCATCGCGTTCGTGCCAGGCAGGGGCACGCTCACCGGCACACCCCCGCACACGCGGGGCTAACTAACTACGCAAAGTTTGCGGAAGAATTTCCTCCGGCACACCCCCGCACACGCGGGGCTAACGATATGGTTTCAGCTCTCTCAAATGATCGCTACGGCACACCCCCGCACACGCGGGGCTAACTCCAATCGTTCAGATCGATGTGCCTCTGTGGGCGGCACACCCCCGCACACGCGGGGCTAACGTTCTTTTAGGACCTGGAGCCGCAGCGGCGTTCGGCACACCCCCGCACACGCGGGGCTAACGACGTACGAGAGCCGGACTTTGCCGGTGACTACGGCACACCCCCGCACACGCGGGGCTAACACGATCCGCGGCCGGGAAAGGTGATGGCCAATCGGCACACCCCCGCACACGCGGGGCTAACGTTTTCTTCCGGAGCCGTCCTATGGGGCGCCCGAGGCACACCCCCGCACACGCGGGGCTAACCGCCGAGTGCGTGGCATCTGGATCGACGAGCACGGCACACCCCCGCACACGCGGGGCTAACCAAGGCATAACCACTGGCGTCTGCGGCTCGGCCGGCACACCCCCGCACACGCGGGGCTAACGGACAAGAGCGCAGGCATTAGCTTGATTCAGGACGGCACACCCCCGCACACGCGGGGCTAACGTCTGGCGCGTGTTTGCAGGGGAAAAGGAATACGGCACACCCCCGCACACGCGGGGCTAACCGGTTCACGATCCGTTGGGGGCTGACCGGCAGCGGCACACCCCCGCACACGCGGGGCTAACAC
>RGVZ01000532.1 GCA_010029825.1 bacterium
CAGGTGGGTCGTCGATTACCTTGGGCGATGCTGCGATTCAAGACGTGATTGAACTGACCGCGGGTTCAACTGGGGCGGACGCTATCGTGCTTGGCAGTGGCAATACTGTGGGGAACCTTGCCACGGTTGATACCATCAAGAACCTCGGCCTTGGCGACACCATTGATATGGCTGGGAATGGAGCTAATGTTTACGAGGTAACAATTTCAAGTACCAGCGCTTTCTCAGCCAAGGTCAATACACAACTCGCAAGCTTGGCTGGTTACTCAGGACTTCGGGCTGCTAATGATGTCATTTTGGTGAGCGTAGATGGCGACTCGAGCTTGTATGTAGTCGTCGATGTTGGCGGCAATGGTGTGGACTCCACTGATGGACTTGTAAAACTCACCGGGACCATTGGCTCCAACCTAGATAGTTCCACGTTCGTTTGAAGCATTTTTCCATGGACCCGGCGATTATTGATAATCGCCGGGTTTCTTGTTTATTTAAGATTTGGGCTTAACCTTGCCCCGCGGTCAACGCTCCTCGACGCAATATGACCCAAGCGCGGTAGTCGCTCGGGCCGCTGCTCGTTGTCGGACTGGTGGTGCTGAGGAGGCCTTGACTCAACTGCGTTCAGAACATGGTCGCCGCCGTGTTCCGGCCCTGCGGGACATGGTGTTCAAGCTCGCATCCGCCCTCGCTCCTACCCAGCCGGCGGATTCTCTTCAGATGCTCAATCGGCTCTTAAAGACCGAACCCGCATACCTCCCGGCGCTCGCACTCGCCGGCCCTCTCCACGACAGCCTTGGAGAGAAGGACATGGCCCTTGAAAGATGCGTCGCGACGCTGGAACATCCAGACGCGACTTCCGGTCAGATTTTGGCGGCTGCAAATCTCCTCGTTCGGCTTGAGGACAAGCCTCGTGCCTACGCTGCCGCGGTGGCGGCTTTTGACGCGGCTGGCCGTCCCTTGCATCTCTGCGTTGCACTGCTGTACATCGCGCAGCGGGTAGCTGATTTCGATCGGGTGGCTGAGTTGACCGACCAATTGGCGGCGGAGTATGCACACGGCGACTATCGAAGGGCCGCGGAGTCGCCGCGCCAGAACGTTCTCTGGTGTGGCGACCTGCTGACTAATATCCGCGTGACAGAACAGTGGTCGCGTTCCCATTTGCCGCTGCCGGAACATCCGCTGGCACCGATCCAGATCGCTCCGGTTGAGGGGCGTAGGATCCGCGTGGGTTATCTGTCGAGCGATTTCCGCGACCATCCGACGTCGCGTCTGGTGAATGGTCTGTTCCGTAACCACGACCGTAGGCGGTTCGAGTTGTACATGTACTGCAGCGGCTGGGATGACCAATCCGCCATGCGGCGAGAGGTCGAGTCGCATGTCGACCACGTTCACAGCGTTGCTCACCTGTCCAATATCGATGCGGCGCGCATGATGCGGGACCACTGCATCGACATCCTGGTCGAGCTGAACGGTCCGACACGCGCCCACCGAATGGGCATCCTTTGCCATCGGCCGGCACCGGTCCAGATCGACTACCTTGGCTGGCCGGGTAGCGTCGGCGGGCGTGTCGTCGACTACGTGGTGGGCGATGAGTACACGGTCCCCGAGGGCGTCGAGAAGGTATACCCCGAGCGGGTGATCCGGCTCAGTAAGACCTATCAGGTCAACGACCACGCGTACTACCCCT
>RGVZ01000533.1 GCA_010029825.1 bacterium
GTTACAAACCAACTATTGATGTTTGCGACGGAGGTCCTGTAGGAATTCTTCGTCCGTTTTTTCGGCGATTTTTGCGTACTTGCCTTTCAAAATGGCCACCACCACGCTTTGGAGCTGGTCGCGCGTGGCGTGGAGAACCCAGCGTTCTCCCGTTTTCAGGTTTAGAATTTTGAATTCACGCGGGGGACGGCCGGTAAATCCCCACAGCCAGGCATAGATTATCACCTGGAGTTGGTGGTCAATCGTGATGGACGAGGTACATTTGATTTCCCAGACCGTGGTGGGGGTAATCAAATCCACAATGGCGGAGAACCGGAACCGGATTTTCTCCAAATCGGTACCGGCAAACGCGGCGCACAGGGCCTCGTCCAGTCGCGCGTGTTCTTCGTCCATGGATGCGATAAAAATGGGCTCTTCTGTCCACACCTGGTCGTCGGCGGCTTCCCACGTCCCGGGAGCGGTGACCGTTCCCGGTAAGGTACACTCTTCCCGGAGAACCCCGTCCAACAGGGCGAGACAGCCTTCTACCGCCTCGTCCTTCAGCCACCGGTATTCGTTCCGGCGGATCTGTTTCAGTTTGAAATACAGCCGTTCTTGGATGGCGACGTACACATTGGCCAGGTACAAGTACTCTGAAATGGGCGCCGCTGGTGTGGCGGGGCGTTCGGACGCATCCAATTCGGACACAATGGATTTCAAATATTGGTGTTCGTTGTCGCGCATGTCGACGATGGCCTCCTGAATCAATTCACGGAGGATGTTGACTTCCCGCTGGCGACCCCCCAAATGGTCGTAAAAGAGCGAGGGCAGCGCGATGCCGTTGAGATCACTCACGTCCTCGTACCCGCGGGCGGTTTGAACGACACTGGGGATGTCGCACCGGGACATGTCGGGCAACCCCGACCCCGCCGTCCACGGGATACAGGTGAATATGGCGTCTACCAGGGGGGTGATCTCGTCCATGACAGGGTCCGAAATGAATTTGATGAGTTTGGTGGGCGACAAGTAGTGTTTTTTCAATTTACCCGCCGCCGCCGCCTCGTCGCGTTCGCGGTCGTAAAACAGGGTCTGCGGCATCCCGCGGAATTCCACAAAGTCGGCGGCAACCATGTCGTGGTGCGACATTTTGAGGAACTCGAGCGGGCGGTCCCCCGCATATTCGTTGAATTCCAGGAGGTAGAGACGTTCGGTGGCCCGGGTACAACCCACGTACAGCGTGTTGGGACACACCGTGGGGTCCTGGCCGTGCGCCATGTGGAGAAAGTAGTTGTGGTCAAACCCGACGACAAATACAAATTTGCGCTGGCGACCTTTGACCGAGTGAAACGTGGAAAAGACAATTTTGCCGTCAATGACCCGCTCGTCCAGTTTGTCTTGTTCTACGGTGGGGATGTGGCAGGGAATGCCGCGCTCGCACAGGGCGTTTTCCATTTTGCGGACGTGACTGTTGAGACCCTTGACCGACCCCGACAAAATAAAAATATCGCTGGGGGCGTGGCCCTGTTCCAGCAGTTGCTGGATGAGGTAGACCACGGTTTTTTCCACATTGATCCGGGAATTGCGGATGTACACCACCGGTTCACCGTCCCGCGGGGCCAACATGCGGTCGTGACCCAGCATCGCGCGGTTGACGAAGGCGGCCATTGGCGTGGTGATGCGGTAGGACGTTTGGAGGATACAT
>RGVZ01000534.1 GCA_010029825.1 bacterium
ACTTTCTCTCCCTACCCGTCGTCCTCCTCTTGCTGCTGGCCGTGGTGGCGGGGTGCACCAGCCTCTTTTTCTACTTTCTCCAGCGCAAAACGCGTCAGTGGGAAGAACATTTCTTTGCGCGCCAGAGCGCCTTGCACCAACAGTTGCTGCAACATCTCCACCAGAACTTTAACGCACAACTGCAAGTTCTCTCGTCGTCGGCAGCGTCTCCGGTGGCGCGTGGACCGTCGTTGAGCGTGCCGGCACCACCGCAAGCGTATACGCCGCATCTTGCGTCCATGACGCCAGTAGCGTCCGTTGCGCCGCCACCAGCACCGACACCCGTGCCGATACCGTCCGCCGCGCATCATCTTGTCGTTCCGGAGCCGGTTCCGCAGCGCGTGCTGGACCGCACCTTGTCCGACACGGAGATGGATCGTGTGCTGGCAAAGGAGTTGCTGGAATTGGCGTCGACGTCGCTCGGTTCGCCACCAGAAGAGTCGGCAGAAGGTGTCGTCGCGGCCGTGCCGTCGACCGAGAAAAAGTGAGTCGTCGTTTCTTTTTCCTGACCAAGGCAAACGGAAACAGAAAGAATGGCCACGAGTGACATGCACCCGGACGAGGCGGATGCCACGCGGAGACGTCGTATCGAGGGCATTTTGCTGCACCGTGCGCGCATGAAGCGCAAATACGTCACGACCTTGTTTTCGGATGAAGCGACCGTGCAGCGATTTTGTGCAGCCTTTACTCACAATTCTGTGGACGAACATACGAATTATGAGTGGCTCGAGATTCTGGGCGACGCGACCGTCAACAAGGCCATTACCTTTTACATCACGCAGCGCTTCCCATTCCTTTGCACACCCGAGGGCGTCAAGGTCATTGCGCGACTCAAAATCAACCTCGTCAGCGGCAAGCAACTCGCCGCCATGACGGAACGTCTCGGCCTCTCCGACCTCATTCGCGTCGCCGTGCCGATGCACGACGGGCAGATGCAGTCGCTGCGTGAGGACGTGTTCGAGGCCTTTATCGGCGCGCTCGAGGTCAGCATCGACAGCCTCGTCGAGCCCGGCGCCGGCTACGGCGTCTGCTACCGCCTCGTCGCCTCGCTCCTCGACGAGCAGGACCTGTCGCTCCGCTACGAGGACCTCTACGACGCCGTGACGCGCGTCAAGGAGACGTTTGACTTTTTCAAGCAAGACCTGTGGGGAAACGTCAAGTACCAGATCGTCAAGCGCCTCCGCCCCACCGACCCGCTCTGTCTCCGCGCCTACCAGTGCTGCAGCCACTCCAACCGCCGCGTGACGCTCGGCGAGATGTATGGCGAGCACCCCGAGGAGATGAAGCAGCAACTGGCCGCGACGATCCTCCTGCAGCTGCAGGCCCGGGGCTTCCGCAAGCCCATCAGCAGCTACTACACGCGCGTCGCGGAAATGGCCACTGCCACGACGCAAAAATGACGAATCGTAGACTTTTCACGACAAACGGAATCACAAGAAGAACTGGGACGACGCGGTAATCCATCTCTTGCGCACAGGCAGGCAATCGATCGATCACACATCCGTCATCTATCAATCGTATATTCATCATCTATCGATCACAGATGACGACAACGGCGACACAGAACGCCAACGTCATGAACGCACTCAACGTCTATCAACTGCACTTTGGCGTCGAGGAGCGCCGACAGCGGAAGCGACA
>RGVZ01000535.1 GCA_010029825.1 bacterium
CATGCCGGTGAAGTCAGCTATCGGCAACTGGAATACCAAGAACATCGACCCAGACGAGTTGTTCAGCCCTTATAAGCCATGGCTGGAAACTCTGATGCTGGTCGTCGACGAAGTGCGACCCACCAAGGACGAGTTCCACGCTAGCTCTGCGTACAACATCCTGAAGCCGATGATTGTGGCGCCACCTGACACGCTGCCGCTCAATGACAAATATGCCAAGTTGCGTCACATCATCAATCGGCTGCGCGTGTTCATCACGACCAACGACTGGATGTCCATGTACATCCCGCCGGAAGACCGCCGCATGTTCATCATGCACTCGCACCTGCCGCAAAAATGGCACGAGCAGGAAAAGGATCCTGGGTACTTCACGCGCCTGTTCGACTGGTTCTATTCCGGCGGCTGCGAAGCCGTCGCTGCGTGGTTGGCCACTCGCGACCTGAGTCATTTCAACCCGAAGGCTCAGGTGACGCGTACGTCTGGATGGGGAGCCGTTGCTGCCAGCTGGGGCGAACCAGAAGACGCGATCTGCTGGGCGCTGGACCATCTGGGCAATCCTGACGTGTTGCTCGGGCAAGAACTAGCAATGCCGCAGTTCGACCACCGCGAGGAAGTCTCCAACATGCTGAAGTCGCCGCGCAAGATTGCGCACCGCATGAACCGCGCCGGTTACGTCAATGTCCCTGCGCCCAATGGAGACCGCTGGGTGTTCCGCCACGAGGGCAAGGTCTCTCGTGCACGTTATGCGTTCGTCAAGGCCGCTCTCACCCGCGACATCAACGCCGCGGTGGCGATGGTCAAGGCCCACGGCGAAAAGTTGCTGGCCAACACGCAGGATGGTCAGGTGATCCCCCTGCAGCAGAAAAAGTCTAAATAAATGCAAAAATCGCTTGCCGGCATATGCGGATTGGAGGAGAATAGCACTCAGGTCGAGTTGACCTGTAACTTAGAAAGGAACCGAGATGAAAGTGATGCAAGACAGCAGCCGCCGCACGCTGATCATCGTGCGCCAAGGCACGAAGTTTATATCCGGCGTGGAACTCAGCGACGGCGAATTGACCGTCAGCAAGTTCACCGACGAAGATTTGCAACAGCGCGGCTTCAAGGATATCGATTACCCGCTGGACCGCGCCGTTGACCATTTCCTGCGCCACAATGGCGGCTTGTCTGACGCCGCACGCCGCGCATTGCTCGAACTCCGCAACTGAGGATAAAACCATGCACAGCATTCCCGTCGCCGCTCTGGCAACCGCATCCGCTCCGACTGTCTCTGACCGTTATCAATTCATCAGCTCGCAGGATATCATCAACAAGTTCTCCGAGCATGGCTGGCAGCTCAACTCTGCAAGCGTTGCCGCACCGCGCGCAGCAACGGTCTGATCATCGGCGACGTGACCGCCAAGGAGACCGTTCGTCACTCCGGCGACGCCGCAGCCGACCTGATCCACCGCATGCAAACTATCGCACGCAACACCGAGCGTATCTACGACGCCATCTCGTCGTGGTCCAAGATTCAGCTCACCGTGCAACAGCGCAACCAGTTCGCACGGTTCGCCGCGCAGCTGCGCTGGGGCGACGCCAACCGTTTCCAGCCGGAAGATCTGCTCATGGTTCGCCGCGACGCAGACGACAAGGGCGATCTCTGGACCACCTTCAATCGCCTGCAGGAAAATACCGTGC
>RGVZ01000536.1 GCA_010029825.1 bacterium
ACGATCCTGCGGCGAGAGTGGTGCTTTGATTGCTGTTCCAAGACCAGGCGCCAGCCGCGTTCACGGTCGCTTCGTAGGTGTTGCCGCCGAGGGTGATCGTGACCGCCAAGCCGGGGTCTACGTTTCCGGTGAGCTCTGGGGTTGTGTCCTTTGTAATGTTGTCGAAGCTGAAGGAACCCGTGTCATTGGTCGCGTCGTGCTTAATTCCACCGCTCGGCCGGGTAAAGTATTCAACGGTGTCAACCGTGAATCGGCCCGCGCTCGCGGTCGTTTCGACAACGGTGGTGCCGTCGCCCCCGATGAGTTGCGCGGTGACAGCGTAGGACCCGTCTTGGAGAACGGGATAAGCCCCACTGGTGGCGTTGACAGAGCCAACGCGAGCGAAGAACTGGCCGTCTTTGGCAACCTCGGCTTCAGACTGATAGATTGGTCCGAAGGCGGTTCCGGTGACATTCACGGCTTGCACGCTCACCTTGACGGTCTTCCCCCAGTTGCTCGGGTCCACCGACCCTTCGATCCAAGGCGAGGCGTTGTTGGTGATGCCATCTTCGGACGATAGTCCGGTGTCACTGTCGGGCGATCGGCTCAAACGAGCGGCCAGAGCGGTTGGGGTCGTAGCGCTGAGATTCGGATCAAAGCCTGCAAATACTTTGACCGCGCTGTTGACGGTCAAACGAACCTGCTTGCTGGCGCCGTTGACGTACACGAAGGCTTGATAGGTGGTTACGCCACCGGCCGAGGATAGGACATGGAAATTTTGATACGACGGCCCGGCGGGGTCGACGGCCACGGTCGGCAGATAGAGTCGATCTCCTGCGTCGCCGACAAAATCGAGTTGGTCGAAAAGATTGCTGCCTTGCGTCTGCATCAACCAACTGACCGAATTGATCAATGCAAGATCGAGAGGGGTCACCGTCAGGGCAACGTCGGCATTTGGGTCTGTCGCGTCGATCTTCTCAAAGCGGGTGAGGATTTGGCCCGCACCGTTTGCGCCCGCGCGGTTGAAGTCGCGCAGGTCAACATCCGTAATACCCAACCCTTTGAAGGCTAAGGTGTCGTAGTAGTCTCCGCCGTCCAGGACGGCAAAGTTCATCGTCGAAAAAGACGTATCGAGCAGGTTTACCCTGTCCTCCCCTACGCCTAAATCGATAACGTCGTGGTTGCTGCTCGCTAAATCGACCGTTTGATTATCGTTGTTAACAGAAACCTTACCGTACTGGTAAGCCGCGGGAGATCCGGCTGTGATGCTGTAGGAATTGCCCCCGGGTTTGACCTGGTCGACTACGGAAATCATGAAGTCGTCGGTATCCGACGTTGACCCGACCACCGAAATCTTGACCCAGGCGTTTCGGCGTGGCGCGTCACCATTGGAATCTACCGCGAGGGCAGTCCCTGAATTGATTTTTTGCAGAACAACGCTGCCCGCCTGATTTGCTGTGGCTTGCGTAACAACGATCTTGAAGCCCAAAGCCGCCAGTGCGCCAGATTCTGCTTCGGAGTACTGGAGTTGCGAACTGCTACCCGCGGCTACCGTCGCCAGTGTGATATCCGCTGGAGTAGCCCCCGCTGTAAAAACGGTGTAGTGCGCGGCGTTGGGTTCAATCGCAAAAATTCGCTGGACCATGGGCAACCTCAGCGGCGAACAGGAATCTGCCTTCGGCCGGGCGATCTTCGCTGGC
>RGVZ01000537.1 GCA_010029825.1 bacterium
CGCCGCCTCGCTTCCTCTCGCGCGTCACGACGACCGTCGACGATGCCCTGCGCAACGACCGCGTCATTCACCACTTGCTGCAAGAAGAGACCGACTGTTTTCTCTTCATTTTGGGTGCGGTGCTCGTCGTGCAGAGCGCCATCATTGTGTGCAACTACCTGGCTTTTCGGCTGCGTCTGCGACGCTCCGTTCCCGTCGCCCCCTGGGTCATTTGGGTAACGCACATCATCACCGTTTCGCTCGTCTTGCTTCCCCTGGGCCTCTGGTGGTTCGCGTCGATTCTTCCACCGCCGTGCGATCCGAGACGCGCGCTGTTCATGAAGCGATTGGACCACTTCGTGCAGGGCTACTTTGTTTTTCTCTTTGTCGGCAACACGCTCGCCGCCATCTTTGGCCCCAACGGCGACTTGCACCGCGGCGTCTGGCGCTGGCCCTCCATCAGCTTCGTCCTCACCCGCGTCTTTGTCGTCCTCTTTAACGTGACGAGTTGGATCGGCTGGTGGATCGTCAAGGAAATGGTGCGCAACGAGACCGCCAAGGCGTCGTGTCCGGTCAACGATGAGTGACGTTTTCCTGTCCTTGCGCTGCTGCCACGCACTCGGAAATGTCCGACATGCCGCCCAACTTGATGAGATGCGGTGGTCGTCGTTGGAGTTGCGAGACGGTCATCTGGGCGAGCGTGTAGCGGAAGAGTGGGACAGCGAGGCAGATGGGAAAGGTGGGATGTCGAAAGGCGTGTCGGACACGGTCGAGGACGTCCTGTTGCGCACGCGACAGCCAAATGACCTTGCGACTGGCTCGCGGAAACTGCGTCGCTGCCTGTTCGCTAAAGGGGCAGCCGCGGAGGGCGAGCACGACAAAGGCGTATCCGCCCAATCCGCGCATCATGTTGTGCACAATGGCTTTGCGCGAAACCATGATTGGTGGATGATGACCTCTTGTTTTCCTTTCCACGAGGAAAGGAAAATGGAATCGCTAGACGCACAATTGCTCGTGAAGAAGGCTCGGTTTCAAGCCGACATGCAGTTTGTGCTATGATAATGCTCCTTTTTTTCTTCTTTTACTCATTGGCAAACGATATTGACTGATCAATTGAAAAACAACAGATCAGTCATACATAGTCATATAGAAAACGATCCTATCCATCATATCCATCATATTTATCATATGTCCACTACATCGTCATCAGGCGGTGCGGGCGCGCAAAGTCGACCCGCGAAACGAGCGAAAACCACACGACAGGTCGCCAAGCCATCATGCGACGGTTCCTTGGGAGACTGTCTCGTGCTGCTCTATTTCTACCTCCGACGAGGAACAGAATTGACGGCTGCAGAAGAGCAAGACTTGGTGGACAAGTGCGGTCAGCATTACTCTTGGTTAATCGCCCATCGATTGTATGAATTATCCGACGACCCTGATCCCCTCTTGTCTGTAAACGACACACGACTGTTTCGCGCGCTGGCTCGCGGTCGAACGAACCAACACTTTATGAACAACTACCTCGAGGGACACAAATCCAGATGGAAAGAATGGGTCGAGTTGTTGAACCAGAGACCAGTGCCGCAGATGCCTCCCGTCCGCACCGCGCCACCTAGGCAGCAACAGCAACAGCAGCAACAACAGCAACAGCAACAGCAGCAACAGCAACAGCAGCAACAGCAGCAACAGCAGCA
>RGVZ01000538.1 GCA_010029825.1 bacterium
TGTGACCGCGTCCTCCGGGATCCTACCCTGACCAATGATCCGTGCGCCGGTCTCCAAAATCCTCGCAACTATGCAAAAAATATAGGGGGAGGCAACAGGAACGGTGTTGACGGAACATGTCAGGGAGATAAGGAGAATGGCACTATTTGCGACGGTACCTGTAAGAGCTGTGATCACTATGGTCCGACGACTTTTGGCAATAGCTGTGAACACTGTGGTGAAATCAGGATTGCCGGTAAAAAGACTGGTTGTAAGTCATGTAATTTTCGACCTTATTACGGAAACTATGCAGATTGTATCGGTTGCGGCGGCTGTAATACAAAAACGAACTATGAAATCGTAACGAGAGATGGGGTTTATTGGAGCTGCGGCGAGAACAGCGTCGGCTGGTCCGGCTCCCAATGCATCATCGAAAAATGTACCGACAAGACAGATTTCGTCACAAGAAGTTGTACCGCGACGTGCCGGGACACCAACAAGACGCTTAAAGGCCTGATCTGCTATCCAAAATGCCCGGACGGCTACGAGTATAACAATCCAGACCTGCCGGTGTCCTGTGTGCCAAACAGCCACAATAAAGATCTGACCTACATCCCGTCATCCAGGATCAAGACCTGTCCTGCGGGCAAGGAATTCGCCCTCAGCGCAGACGGGAAATCCGGTCTCTGCTACGACAGCTGCCGGAACGGCGAGTCGAGGGTGGGTCTCGTGTGCTGCGGCTCCAGAGGATGCTCCTACACCAAGACCACGGTGGCAGGAGAGGTCGATCCCGTCAGGAATTTCTCCGTGACCTATACCTACCAGTACTACAAGCCGATGCCGTCGTACTGGGTCGTTGCCCCGGGGATGACCGTCCCCTCTCCGCCAGCCATGGATTCCGTCTATCCGGAGCAGCAGACCGTCTCGCCGCTCACGGTCGTGTTCAGGGTGACGGTCGTCATCGACCACGGCACGGCCGATTCTCTGGACATCCTGGCGCTCCTGAACAAGATCGCCAAGAACTCGCTCAACGAACCGACAAAGACCAAGAACCGACCCACGTTCGGTCAGATCACACGCGATCACTGCAACGCCACGGGCGACATGTCCTCTCCCCTCTGTCGGGTGAACTGCGCCCAGTTCGGTCTCCTCGGGATGAGCGGCCAGGCCTGCTGCGGGTACGGCTACGACAGCTGCCAGGCGGGATGGATCAATTACTGCTCGGACGATACCCGTTTTGCGGGCAACGACTGTATCGCGTTCTATCAGAACTCTTACGGTACCGGATCACAGGCCATGGATTTCCAGGTCAAGCGATTCATCCAGAACAAGTGCTCCAGCCTCCTCGTCCAGCCAGACGGGATCTCGCTGAACACGGGAGCCGTGTCCATGCAGCCGTCCACGCCAATGCAGAACCAGACGCCTTTGCCGACCGCCACACCGATCCCTACCGCTCCACCGGCGCCGACCGCCGCTCCGTCTCCCATCTCGGACAAATTTCCCGTTATGGACGTCTGTGGGTGCTACCTCCCACAGACCGTCTACGACGACTACAAGAAAAAACTGCTCGACGGCTTCCCGACGGCCTCGGCGAGCGTGCTCGGTGATCAGCAGTGCTTCTATCCGGCCTGTGTGGCCTCCAGTCTCAAGCCGTACACCGCGCAGCAGTGCAGCTCGTGTCTCGT
>RGVZ01000539.1 GCA_010029825.1 bacterium
GGTTTCACCAGTAGAACCAGTCGCACCGGTTTCACCAGTAGAACCTGTAGAACCAGTAGAACCTGTAGCACCAATAGAACCAGTAGAACCAGTAGCACCAGTTTCACCAGTAGAACCAGTAGAACCGGTAGCACCAGTAGCACCAGTAGAACCAGTAGAACCAGTAGAACCAGTGGAACCGGTAGCACCAGTAGCACCAGTAGAACCAGTAGAACCAGTAGAACCAGTGGAACCGGTAGAACCTGTTTCACCGGTATCACCGGTCGCACCAGTAGCACCAGTAGCACCAGTTTCACCAGTAGAACCTGTAGCACCAGTAGAACCTGTAGAACCAGTAGCACCAGTTTCACCAGTAGAACCAGTAGCACCAGTAGCACCGGTTTCACCAGTAGAACCAGTCGCACCGGTTTCACCAGTAGAACCTGTAGAACCAGTAGAACCAGTAGCACCAATAGAACCAGTAGAACCAGTAGCGCCAGTTTCACCAGTAGAACCAGTAGAACCGGTAGCACCAGTAGCACCAGTTTCACCAGTAGAACCAGTAGAACCAGTAGAACCAGTAGAACCAGTAGCACCAGTAGAACCAGTCGCACCAGTTTCTCCGGTAGCACCAGTAGCACCGGTTTCTCCAGTAGCGCCAGTTGCGCCAGTTGCTCCAGTTTCACCAGTTGCACCAGTAGAACCAGTAGCACCAGTTACACCATTTGAACCGGTTGAACCAGTTGCGCCAGTTGCGCCAGTTGCTCCAGTTTCACCAGTAGAACCAGTTGCTCCAGTAGAACCAGTTGCGCCAGTAGAACCACTTGCGCCAGTTTCACCAGTAGAACCTGTAGAACCAGTAACACCAGTAGCACCAGTCGCACCAGTCGCACCAGTCGCACCAGTGGCACCAGTCGCACCTGTTTCTCCAGTGGCACCAGTAGCACCAGTTTCACCTGTGGAACCTGTTGCACCAGTCGAACCAGTAGAGCCAGTCGAACCAGTTTCACCAGTGGCACCTGTTGCGCCAGTAGAACCAGTAGAACCAGTAGAACCAGTTTCTCCAGTAGCACCAGTAGCACCGGTTTCACCTGTAGAACCTGTCGCACCAGTAGCACCAGTAGCACCAGTCGAACCAGCTTCACCAGTAGCACCAGTCGCACCAGTTTCTCCGGTGGCACCAGTAGCACCAGTTTCACCAGTCGCACCTGTTGCACCAGTAGAACCAGTAGAACCTGTTTCACCTGTGGCACCAGTAGCACCGGTAGCACCAGTCGAACCAGCTTCACCAGTTGCACCAGTAGCACCAGTTTCTCCGGTGGCACCAGTAGCACCAGTTTCACCAGTAGCACCAGTCGCACCAGTAGCACCAGTCGAACCAATTTCACCAGTAGCACCAGTAGCACCAGTTTCACCGGTAGCACCAGTAGCACCAGTTTCTCCTGTGGCACCAGTAGCACCAGTAGCACCGGTTTCTCCAGTGGCACCAGTAGCACCAGTAGCACCAGTCGAACCAGCTTCACCAGTAGCACCAGTAGCACCAGTTTCTCCGGTGGCACCAGTAGCACCAGTTTCACCAGTGGCACCAGTGGCACCAGTGGCACCAGTAGAACCGGTTTCACCTGTGGCACCTGTAGCACCAGTAGCACCAGTCGAACCAGCTTCACCAGTAGCACCAGT
>RGVZ01000540.1 GCA_010029825.1 bacterium
TGGTTTACACCGACTTCCGCAGGTCGTTTATGAGTACGGAGGTTTCCATTGAGTTCTCATGTTACTTGGGCGATTACGTCCGAACTTATTTTATTAACGGCCATAAGATGCCCGGCGCGCCAGATCCAGCCACCTACTGCCGCGCCCGCCGGCAAGCCGATGTCGATGCCGGCCTCAAGCCGCCCCTGCATGAAATTGATTCGTGGAACCGCCGCAAGGCTCAAGAAAAGTTCTACCGCGAAAACCCCGATGCAAACCCTTGGGCCAAGGAGGCAAAATGATTAGCGTCCAGCCAAGAAAAGTTGCCATCTACACCCGAGTGTCCACCGACGACCAGGATACCACGCTCCAGACCACCGAGCTCCTTGAATATGCTCGGAAGCGTGGGTGGGAGCCGGTGATGTACGAGGATCATGGAATTTCCGGCGCAAAATTTGACCGCCCAGCCCTTACCCGAATGATGGCCGATGTGGCGTCCGGATCCGTAGATCTTGTGCTGACATGGAAGCTGGATCGCATGGGCAGATCAACCCAGCACCTCGCCGTGGATCGCATGGGCAGATCAACCCAGCACCTCGCCGGCATTATCAATGTGCTGCTGGAAGCCAACGTGGGCTTGGTCGTGCCCACGCAAGGCATTGACACCTCCGCCGGATCCATCAATCCCGCCAGCAAACTTCAGCTGAATGTGCTGGCCGCTGTGGCTGAATTCGAACGCGACCTAATCCGTGAACGCACCAAGGCCGGCATGCGGGCCGCCAAGTCCAAAGGCGTACTGCTCGGCCGGCGCACCATCGTCACCGAGCAACAACTGGCCCACGCCAAAATGCTGGTGGCCGCCGGCAATGATGTGACCACACGCCACATCGCCAAAGCGGTAGGCGTTTCCCGTGGAACAGCCTGGCGGCTCAAGCGCAAGATCGAGGACGGCCTGATATGAAGCCAATTCCAGGCGTCAAAGTTGTCTGCAAAACACCAATTCCAAGGAAAGACCGCGTGGTTCACAATCACCCGCTTCTTGGTTGGCTGCGGCTAATCTGGATAACTTACCAGCATAAATTACCGCTAGACATGCGGTGGACGTGGAAGGGGAAAAACTAGGCGGCACAAAGCAAAATCGAACGGTTGGCAAGTTGCCCGTCTTTCACAGACTCGGCGCGTGGCAGAATTACCCTTCATCGACGCAGCCGCCCAAATTCAGGACAACGGCACTATTCTTTTGTCCTCAAAAGAGGACAAGGCAAACAAGGGGACTGCTAACGGCTACGCACCACTAGACGCAAACGCAAAAGTACCCGTAGCAAACCTTCCGGACCAAGCCTCGCTCGATGCCGAGGTTGCGGCCGCCGTATCTGCCCACAATGCCTTGACAAATCCCCATGGCATTAGCAACACGGCAAATCTTGTTTACACAAATGATTCAAGACTTTCAGACTCGCGGAACCCAACGGCACACAGCCACCCTATTTCTGATGTAACAAACTTGCAGAATGCTTTAGACGGAAAGCAACCCTCTGGTAACTACGCTCCCGCAAGTGGCATCTCTCCCTCAGCAATCACCGGAACAGCAGTCGTTACGAGCGATCCCAGACTTTCAGACGCACGAACTCCGACTGCTCATTCTCACGCAATATCAGACGTAACAAACCT
>RGVZ01000055.1 GCA_010029825.1 bacterium
TTCAGGTATTCAGGATTCATGAACAGGATGCCGCGAATACTGACGGAAACAATTGGCGATCGCCGGGCCGGGCGCCTTGTGGCTTCAGCCCTTGGTATCATCGTCGCCATGCTCGCTGTTGACGTCTGGCAGGATTTTGCCAACGGTGCTTCCTTGCAGCACATGACCAGCGAGGTCGTCATGATCAGCCTTGGCGCGATGGCGCTCGGCGCCCTTTGGATGTCCGCGTCGACAAGGGCTGCGTATCTCGCCACCAGCCTTGATCACACCCGGGAAGACCTGCGAGCCTGGCGTGAAAAGGCCCGCCTTTATTCAGAAGGACTCTCAGGTGAAATTGACCGCCAATTTGACATCTGGGGCCTGTCGCCCGCGGAGAAGGAAATCGCCCTTTTGATGCTGAAGGGCCTCTCATTCAAGGAATCCGCTCAGATCCGCAACGCCAGTGAGCGCACCGTGCGCCAACAGGCACAGGACGTTTACCGGAAAGCCAACGTCGCGGGACGTAATGAGTTTGCCGCGTGGTTCCTTGAGGAACTGCTCGTTCCACGATCCTGAGCCTCAGGCCGCCCTGGACGGATCACCAAACTCTGCGATCTGCACGAAGCGAAAGCGATCTGGACCTGGATGAAACTGTTGGCGACAACGCCCTTGAGGGCGTAAAAGTAATTCAGGGAGGAACTTACAATGAAAAAGCTTCTGTTTGTCTCTGCAATCGTCTCCGGTCTCAGTTCCAATGCATTCGCGGAAGCACCTGCGAAGGAAGCCGCCAAGCCGGCCGCTCCGGCAGTTGTTGAACCAGCCAAGGTCGTACCATCGGAAGCCATGGTTGAAATTGAAGGAACCATTGTCAAGTTGGTGGCCAGGAAAAAAGAAATCTATGTGAAAGACGCCGCCGGCAAGAAGCATGAGTTTTACTTTACGGACAAGACGACTGTTACCTCCGCCGGAGCGCCAGTTGAATTCAGCGCGCTCAAGGAAGGCGCCAGTGTGAGGGTTTCTGCCGAGAAACACGGCAAGCGTTTGACGCCAGTCAGCGTAGAAATCCGTTGAGTGGGACTCACCGCGATCGGCGGCATGATTGACGCCATGAAATCATCGATTCCGGGGCGGGTGGAACTTTTCCACCCGCTCTTCGTCCATTTTCCAATCGCGTTTTTGTTGCTGGGGAGCATCATCTGGATCCTGTCCATGATCCTGCAACCCGTCATGAAAAACGAGATCGTGACCGCGGCCCGTCGCGGAGCGTGCGTCGTGATCGGTCTGGGACTCATTTGTGGGATTGCCGCCTTGAAAACCGGCGAACTCGCTGAGGATGTGGTCAATCAAGTCATTTGTGATCCGACCATCACCCACGATCATGATGACTGGGCCCATTGGACCATGGCTGTATTCGCCGCGGGACTCGTCGTCGCAGGAGTCACAGAATTTTTCCCGGCGACGCGACGCTGGAAATCTTCCGTTACCGTGAGTCGGACTGTGGTCACGCTCGCGTTTATCGGGGGGATGGCCTGCCTGACATGGACGGGACACCTCGGTGGGCGTTTGGTCTACGAACAGGGTGCCGCGGTGGCTAATGCCAGGCACGAGCCATGCCCGGAAAACGGATGATTCCATCCTCCGGGAACAGACAGGAAATGGAAGTGTTCAGAATCAGTTCCTGACGCTGGACACTTTTCTCTCAATGGCCGCACGCTGTCCGGCGAGAGCGGGCAAGTCGACCACGGGATGGACGGGCATCAGCGGACTGTATTCCGCATCGTGATGCTCCGGTTCGGAGTAACGGGCATTCCAGTAGCGCCAGCATCCGTCCGGATGGCTTCCGCGCGGCTCACGATCCGGATGAATCCGGGGCGGCACGGAATTCACGCTGACTTCCTTCGAGCATTCCCCGGCGCCTTCGACAAAATGGGCCAGTTGATTGAACACCTCAGGATAAATCCGGGGCTCAAACCCGGCACGGATGTAAAACTCAAAACCGACCTCATCCGCCTGTTGCTCTTCCCATTGAAACGCTGGCGCGCGCAGTCGCTTGAGTTCCGGGACCAACTTCTCTTTTTCCGCGCCATAGGCTTCCGCCCTCGCGATGCCAGCGTCTTTTTCGCCCGTCGCCTTCAGCATGGTTGCCCATGGCTCGTTGGCGTCACGCGTCGCCGCGGAGAGCTTCGCGCGATAGTCCAGCGCGTATTTGATGTGGGTGAACATGTATCCTGACAACATGCGTTCCACGCCCGCCTTGTCACCCTTGGCCTTCATCAATTGGATCTCGATCTTGAACTCCTTGAACAGGTCAGCGGTCCACTGATTGTCACGACGTTGTCGATCCGTCCCGCCAAGTTGACGGATTTCGTCAAATACCGGCGGTAATGCGTCCAACAGCCTCGGGCCATACGCAAGCGCGACGTCATGGATTGTCTCGCTCATCATGGACGAGGCCTTGGACTCAATCGCCTTGTACTCGGCAAGCTTCGCCTTGTAGGCGCCATCGTCATAGTCCGCGGGAAGGTCCAGGGCCGTCGGGCGCGCGTCTCCATGATTCATGGTGAAATGCGCAAGCTCATGGGAAAGGACGCCAGCAATGGCCGCGTCTGAGTCAAATCCGTGCCTCGGCAGGAACAGGCCTGTGTACACACGCATCAATCCCGACGCCGGGTCCATGGAGGCGCTGATTTTCTCGTCATCAACGACCTGGACACATACTTTACCGATCGCGAGATCGCCCTTGAAGGTTCCAGGATTCGCGGCAGCGATGTGTCTGAGAAGGCTTTTGACGTACGAGATGATATCCTGATGGGAGTTGCCGTCCTTGCAAGCAATCACCGGATGGGACCGGACCACCGAGGTACGCCCAAATTGATGTTTCAACGTGGCACCATCCTGAGCATGTCCGCAGGAGGCCAAGAAACCGAGTGTCATTGAGTAAATGAAGAGTCGGCGCGCCAAAGGGAACCTCATTTTTAAAATTCGTCGAATATTATATTAAAATAATAGAATTTCAATATAATTTTATGATTCCATTATGGTTTTCCATCGCACTTCCCACGACCGGCGCCGGACTTCTGTGCATCCTCGTCGCTGGCCTTACCTTGTCCATCCATGCGCCACTCACCCTTAAAACCATTCTTTTGGCGCGGGATGACCGTTGGCTGACGGCACCACTCAAGGATGTCCACGACTTCCGGTCATGGTGGGAACTGATCCGGACCGGAAACTTGCCCGACTTCCAGCCATTAAGAGATCTAAGTTATTGGATCGACTGGAGAATTTCAGAAGTTATCGGTTCCGGCCCCTATTTTCACTTCACCAACCTTCTGATCTGGTGGGGTATCCTGGCCCTCGTCTGGAGAATTTCCGCCAAGGCCATGAACCGTTCCACCAATGCCCCGGCATGGATCGTCGTCCTGATGGCTTTGCATCCGGTCGCAGTGGAACCAGTCGCCTGGGTATCGGGACGCAAACACTTGCTCAGCGTCCTGTTCATGCTCGGCGCGACGATCCAACTGATGTCCGCCACAAAGCGCCGCAAAATCACCTGCCTCCAGAGCGCGGCCATCGTGACCATGTTCCTCGCATGCTGCATGTCACAACCGATCAACATCCTCTGGCCCGCATGGGCAACCCTCTACATCGTTGCCAATTGCGAACAGGATTGGATCCGGGCAAATCGCGCGTCACTGGCCCTGCTGTTTGCCGGTCTCGCTGTCTGCAGCACCGCGACTTTCATGATCAACATGACGGTTTACCAGGGCACCACGTGGTTTGGATTCAAGTTGTCGCCACACGCGGAACTTTACGGACAAAAGATTGGTGGACTCCGTTCTGACGAGATCGGAATCTCGTTGCTCGCTCTCGGCCGCTATTTCTTCAACCTGATTTTGCCGGTCAAGATCGCGCATCGCTACGCGCCCGGAACCTTTGCCAACCTGGCCGGACTGCTGATGATTCCGGTCGTCGCGTGGGCCGGCTGGCGGCTGGATGAGACCCGTCGTGCCTTTTTCTTGTGGGCCCTGCACGCCACACTGCCTCTCCTGGTTGTTACCTTGCAACTGAGCCAGATCTTTGTGGCGGACAGTTACGCGCTTTCTGCCATGCCGGGATTCATGATTGCCGCGGCGATACTGGTCACCAACATCAAGATCGACATGCGGCGAATCCGTTACTTCGCCGTCGCGGTTTGCGGGATGCTGCTTGCGAACTCCATGGCGATCGCAAGATCATGGACCGCGACCGATAAATTATGGTTCCGCGCGGATGAAGTCGAAGAAACGGCGGATAGCATCTACTTCACCGGGACATACTTGCTGAAATCAGGGCAGAACGATGAGGCACTCGCGCGTGCCATGAGACTCATTGATGTCAGCGGCATGAACCCGAAAGCGATCCGCCTCGTGGCGTTCAGCATTTGCGACCATCCGCGACTGACGCCGCAGGAAAAACGCGCTCACTTTGATCGCCTGGAAATCAACGACATGCCACCGGTCCTCGACTGCCTCGCGGGGATGCATGAATCGCGCGGGGAATATGACGACGCAGCGAGGATCATCATTGATATCGCGCGAAAAGATCCGGTTTACTTGCAGGCCGAGATGGCAAGCGGGATGGAGAGGTTGCGCAAATCGTGCGCGCAGGCAGCCACCAACAAGTCGCAATGTGACCTTGTTCTTCGGGCGTTAGGGAAGAAAGAAGTTCAGGACGGGAATTGACGCCATTCCGATCAGGAGTCGCATGGCTCCCACGGGGAAGCCCTCACGCGCGCGCTCCCGGTATTCCATCATCACACTCGTCAACATGGCACCGCCCGCAAGCGCGAGACAGAAGGGGAGGGCGCGCATGGTCCACTCCAGGGCGATCCCGCCCGTCATGGCTCCGAAAAACTCGACGACTCCGGAAAGGATGCTGCCGATGATCGCGTTGCGAATTGACCAGCCCATCGACTGGAAGCACAGCACAAGAAGCGCGCCTTCGGCAACGTTCTGGATCGCCAGCCCGACTTGCAGGACCAATGCCTCTGACAATCTGGTTCCAGCCATGGAAGACCCCGCGCCCATTCCTTCCGGAAAATTATGAAGGATGATCGCCGCGGCAAACATCAAACGCGCAGTACCCCCCGGATTATTCCGGAGTCGCAGGGATCTTGACGACCATTCGACGAGCGCGTGACCCGATACAAGAAAGAGCACCCCCGTCGTAAATCCCCCGACAACGAGCATCAGCAACGCGGGATTGTGGAAAGCATCGACAAGATTTGGCCCGATCAGGCTGAACGCGACCGCGGACAACATGACACCGAGCGCGAAATCGACGGAGGCTCGCAGGCCTTCCATGGACGATGACCGTGAAAGCCAAGGTGTGAGGAATGCGCCCGCCGATGTGCTCGTCAGCGAATTCAAACCGCCAAGCATGGCTAAAAAAATCAGCGATGACATGGTCCCTCCCCGATCCCTGACCATGCATCGCCAATTTGCCGGAAACTATTAACTTTTTTCAAGCCACCCCTGTGATTTCAGGGGGTTGGATCACAGCCCGTTGCCAGCCCGCAAAACCGAGGCGATCACCGGATCGGAACTCTGACGGCGCATGTACTCGCCGATCTTTACCGCCGGAACGGCGTAGCCAAGTTCGCCCCACACGTCCTCTGAGTCCGAGGAAAAAATCTGGTCCAGGTACGCGGCGTCACGCACCTTGGGATTTTTCGGAATGCGACCGGTTGAAATGATACCGATGATATCGCCGTTGTCCCGCGCCGCGATGGCTGATCCCGAATCCCCGTGGGAAATGTCGCAGCCCAGCGAGAACAACCAGACCTTGCCCTCTCCCGGGTTGACCTGGTCGGGATCGGACATGAAACGGAATTCGTTGTCTTTCGAGTAGACCTTGCAGTCCGCGTCCCATGTCCCGCGGAACTGCTGGTGCCTGGTGACGCCGGCCACGCCAAAGCCCGCCATCATCAACTCCCGCCCTTTTTGGATCGGCGCGTCAAAACGGATGTTCACTCCACGGCCGACCATCCGGTCGGCCGGGACCTCGTCCATGAAGCGGATTTCGACCAGGCTGAAATCCACGTCTTTCCATGTCGCGATCACGCGACGGCAGTATGCCGAATCGGTCACGAAATTGTCGCCGAACCAAAACGAGATCGTCGTCATGAAGCATGACCCGTCCGTCGGGATCACGTGATTGTTGGTCGCCAGGACGTGAATGCCATTGTGCGTTCCCAGATAGTAACCGGTCGCGCTGCCGATCGCCGCCGTCGCTTTGACGAGGCGCTGGAATTGGGGCGTCGCGGTGTTCATGACGGCGTCATTGATGTCGAACCGCCCCCACTCAGGACCGATCTGGTAATTTGAAACCGGGTAGCCCCCGCTGTCGAGGATGTCGAGTTTGATCACTTCCCGGAAATCGCGAAGGCTCGAGTATCGACTCGATCCGGAGCCACAAGCCGTCGCCCCGAGCGCGATGACGGCGATCACGAGATGGTTTCGAATCATCCGAAAGGCTTGTGCCACATGGTTTACATGAAACATTGATCTGACCTCCATGAGTGGATAGAGGTGTATATGCGATATCAAGAAAATTTCAAGATTTTAAAGGTGGTAAACCGATCTCACGCCTTTAACCGGTCAAGGATTTTCTCCAGGGCATTGGCGAAGCGGCGTTTCTCGTTCTCGCCAAAGGGCGGGGGTCCGCCGCCCCCCGAAGCGCCCAGCATGCCGCCTCCACGAAGCTCCTGCATCAGGTTGCGGGACGCCGTTTGGTCCCCGATTGATTCCGGGTTGAAGACAGTACCGTGGGAATTGAGGCCCAGGGCACCTTTGGCAACAATGCGGGCAGCCAGCGGGACGTCGGAAGTGATCACCAGGTCCCCGGAGGCGACGTGCTCCGCGATGTGGTCGTCCGCGGCATCGAATCCGCCGTGGACACAAACAGCCTTGAAAAGCGGCCCGGGCGGGACACGGGCAAGTGTGTTCCCGACCACTGTCACGGGCAACTTGCGCCGGGTGGCCGACGCCAAGACCAGGTCCCTCACGATGCGGGGACAGCCATCATTATCGATCCAGATCTTCAACGACCAACCTCAAAAGCGCAATGAATGCCGTAACTTGAATTAAAGCTATTGTTGTTTGGTTCACTTTCCAATAGAAGCCAACGTACCTGCCATATGATTCCCCTGCCAGTTGAAATCCGGCATCATCAAAATGGTTATCAAATCTCACAGTTATTCAGAAAAAGGTTCTAAGTGGTTCTCAAACTGATTCAGAAGCTGACCTCGTCATCAACCAAAACAAATTCAAGCCCCCGATCGACAGCAACCATGGCGCCATCAACGCCCACGACACCACCGCCGACCAAGAGGTCCGGACGGTCATTTGACAGCCTCGGCCTTGTCGAGCCAATCCTCCGCGCCGTCAAGGCCGAGGGATATGAAAACCCGACTCCGATCCAGGAACAGTCCATCGAGCCCATCATCGCGGGACGTGACCTGCTGGGCTGCGCGCAGACGGGAACCGGCAAGACGGCGGCATTCGCCCTGCCGATGTTGCATCGCATGCATAACCCGGAAGAATCGAAGCATCGCAGCACCCTGCGCGCCCTGATCCTCGCGCCGACCCGTGAACTGGCGCTGCAAATCAGCGACAGTTTCAAGACCTACGGCAAACACCTGCCTCTGCGTACTGCCGTTGTGTTCGGCGGTGTCGGCATCGAGCCGCAGATCACGACGATCAAGCGCGGAGTCGATATCCTTGTCGCGACCCCGGGCCGGTTGATCGACCTGATGGAACGCCGCGTTGTCACATTCAACGACCTTCAGATCCTGGTCCTCGACGAGGCCGACCGGATGCTGGACATGGGATTCATCCATGACATCAAGCGCATCCTGAAAGTCCTTCCAACCAAGCGCCAGAATTTGCTGTTCTCCGCGACGATTCCAAAAGAAGTCCAGGGCCTGATTGACTCGATCCTGCACAATCCGGTGACGGTGAAAGTCACGCCGGTTTCCTCCACGAGCGAGCAAGTCGAGCAGCGCGTTTATCACGTTGGCCGCGCCGACAAGAAAAAACTGCTCCTGCATATTCTCGAAACTGAAGACGTCACACGCGCGCTTGTGTTCACCCGGACAAAGCACAACGCCAATAAACTCGAGAAATTCCTGAACGACGAGGGCATCAAGGCGGCGGCCATTCACGGAAACAAGTCCCAGGGCGCGCGCCAGAGGGCGCTGGAAGGATTCCGGACTGGCGTAGTCCGCATTCTCGTCGCCAGCGACATCGCGGCACGCGGGATCGACATCGACGGAATTTCCCACGTCATCAACTTTGAAATGCCCAGTGAACCGGAAACCTACGTCCACCGGATCGGCAGGACCGGCCGCGCCGAAGCACGCGGCGTCGCCCTCTCGTTCTGTGATTACGAGGAGCAGGGCTACGTCGCGACGATCGAACGCATGACGCGGAAAGACATCCCGGTGGTGAGTGATCACCCGTTCACGGCAAACGCGAACGCGCCGGTTCCACCGCGGCAACAAGGACGGAGAGGCGGTCAACCGCGCCGTCAGGGTGACGGCGAAAGGCAATCCCAGGGGCGTCGGCGCCGCAGATGAGCCAGATCCCGGGTAAATTGCCAGTGACTTTCAGCGACCTGAAATTGCCTCCGGCCCTTCAGGACGTGATTGCCGAGATCGGTTACACGACACTGACACCCGTTCAGGCACAAAGCATTCCGGTGCTCCTCGGCGGACGTGACCTGATCGGGCAGTCACGAACAGGCAGCGGCAAGACCGCGGCCTTCTCGATCCCGATCCTGCGCAACATCAGCGTCAAGTCGCGGGTCGTCCAGGCCCTCGTCCTGTGCCCGACCAGGGAACTTTGCGCGCAAGTCGCCCGTGAAATGCGACGCCTCGGCCGTCGATATCCCGGGTTGCAAGTCCTCGTCGGTTCCGGCGGGCAGTTCATCGCCCCGCAGATCGGCGCGTTGGAAAAAGGAGCCCACATCGTCGTGGGAACCCCTGGCCGGGTTCTGGACCTGATCAAACGCAAGAAATTGATACTGGCAAAAACGACAACCCTCGTTCTGGATGAGGCGGATCGCATGCTCGACATGGGATTCCAGGAAGACATGGAGGAAATCCTGGCGGCACTGCCACGGCAGTGCCAGACGGTTTTCTTTTCCGCGACGTTCCCGGATTCCATCGACGAGATGAGCCGCAAGTACCAACGCAATCCCGTCAGGGTCACCATCGAGACGCCGGTCGATGAAATTCCGGCGATCGTTGAAATCTTCCATGAAACCGCACGCGAAGACAAAATCGCGGCCTTGGCGCAGGTCCTCAGGCATCACGATCCGGAATCCGCGATCGTTTTCACAAACATGAAGGCGGTTGCCCAGGAGGTCGCGGGCGTTCTGGAAAAATCCGGTATCAGCGCCGCCAGCCTGCATGGCGACCTGGAGCAATTTGACCGTGATCGTGTCATGGCCAGATTCCGCAACCGGAGTGTCCGCGTCCTCGTCGCGACGGACGTGGCTGCTCGAGGCATCGACGTTGAGGCACTGGATCTGGTCGTGAATTTTGACTGCCCGGCGAAGCCCGATGTCTACGTTCACCGGATTGGCCGGACAGGACGGGCCGGAAAAAGCGGTGTGGCCATCTCGATCATCACCCCCAGGGAACAATACAAGCTGGACCTTATCAGCGAATATACGAAACGACCGGCGAAGGCATCTTCACTGCCCGGCAACAAGGCGGACTCCGCCACCAGTGCCCAAAAGGCGAATCTCAACAGTTCGGCGAAAATGGAGACGATTTCAATTTCAGCCGGCAGGAAAGACAAACTGCGTCCCGGTGACATTCTCGGCGCGCTGACAGGCGAGGCTGGCGGGTTGAAGGGCGATGATGTCGGAAAGATCGAAATCCACGACCGCATTTCTTATGTGGCGGTGCGCAAGGAAGTGGCCCAGCACGCCTTGAAAAGCCTCGAACGAGGCAAGATCAAAGGCCGGACCTTCCGCGTCACCCTCGTGTAGATTCCGCGGATTCAACGTGTTGCAGATACTCGTCGTAGCGGCCTTCGTAAACCCGCAGATGACCGTGGTCTATCTCAAAGACGCGGTTGGCGATCGCGCGCAGGAAGTAGCGGTCGTGACTGACGATCATGATCGTGCCATCGAAATCATTCAGGGCGTTGAGCAGGACTTCGCGGCTGTCTATGTCAAGGTGGTTGGTCGGCTCGTCCAGCACCAGGAAATTGACGGGCTGCGACAGGATGCACGCAAGCATCACACGGCTTTTCTCGCCGCCTGACAGCATCTTGATCTTCTTGTCGGAGTCATCCCCGGAGAACAGGAAGGCCCCCAGAAGGTTTTTGACCCAGCCGACGGACGCATGAGGTACGCGCGACGAAACCTCTTCAAAAATCGTGTGTTCCGGATTCAGCAGGTCACACGAATACTGGCTGAAATAACCAACATTGAGGCTGGCGCCGAGGCTACAGGTGCCGAGAGAAGGCTTGGTCTGCCCCGTGACGATCTTGAGCAAAGTGCTCTTGCCGGCACCGTTGACACCGGTGACCGCGATCTTGTTGAGGCGCTGGACTACGCCGGTCAAACCACTGAAAACAGGATGGATTCCGCCCTCTGGAGTCGGCCATTCCTTGCACAAGTTTTCCATCTTGACGACATCGTTGCCGCTGCGGGGCGCCGGGGCGAACTCAAACTTGATCTTCCTCGTCTCGGGCGGCAACTCGATCCGGTCGATTTTCTCGAGCTTTTTCACCCGCGACTGAACCTGGGCAGCGTGTGAAGCGCGCGCGGCGAACCGTGCGATGAATTCCTCTTCCTTGGCCAGCATGTCGGCCTGACGTTTGGCAGCAGCCTCAAGTTGCTGGCGGCGGACTTCACGTTCGCGCAAGTAAAAATCGTAATTGCCACTGTAAGTCGTGATCGATTTGTTCGCGATCTCGACCGTGCGCTTGCAAATACGGTTCATGAACTCGCGGTCGTGCGAGGTCATGACAAGGGATCCCTTGAAATCCTTGAGCCACTTCTCCACCCACATGATCGACTCGAGATCCAGGTGGTTGGTCGGTTCGTCCATCAACAGGACATCCGGGTTCAGCAACAGGATCTGCGCGAGCGCGATCCGCATCTTCCAGCCACCGGAAAATGACTCGACCGGCCGGTGCCACTTCGTTGCGTCGATTCCGAGACCCGTCAAGACCTCCTGGGCGCGGGCCTCAAGGTCGTATCCGCCGCGCTGCTGGAATTCCATCTGGGCTTCACCGAACCGTTCCATGAGCCGGTTCATTTCATCGTCACCAAGGGGGTTGGTCGCGCATTCCTCGAGACGTTTTTCCATCTGCGCGATCTCGCGTCCCAGTTCGGACACGCGACCGGCGCCAGCCAGGGTCTCCTCAAGGGCACTGCGCCCCGACATTTCCCCCACGTCCTGGGAGAAATATCCGACAAGAACGCCGGGATCGGTCGAGATTGTGCCGTCATCCGGGGTGTCGAGTCCGGCGATAAGCTCAAAGATGGTTGTCTTGCCCGCCCCGTTCGGTCCCACGAGGCCGATTTTGTCCTCGGGGCGTACCATGAAACTCGCGCCCTGGTAGAGCACGCGGTCGCCAAAGCGTTTAGTGATGTTCGACAAGTGGATCATGACAGGTCGCGGATGATACAATTCCCCCATGAAAACCGGAATACAAAAAAAGCAGTTTTTTGCCGGCCTGTTATTTTCCGCGGTATCGGTAACCCCGCATCCCGACTGGTATGACGCGTGTATGAATCCCGCGGACGAGGCCGAGGCGACGACGACCGCGGTCATGGCCTGGCGCGCGGGCTTTGACATGAAGACAGGAGACGAGAGGGTCTGCAAAGGCGCGGCGGAAACCCTGCCGAAGCTCACGTACCTGAAACTCCACCGGGAACCATTCGATCCCTGGTGGTCGATCACATCCCTGAGGCCCGTCGCGGGCCAGGGCCAATTGCGCGCCTTGTCGGCTTCGCACAATGAAATCAGCGATCTCAGTCCCCTTGGCTGGCTTCAGGAACTCCGCACCCTGATCCTCTGGGACAACAAGATCTCGGACATTTCCGTGCTCGGCAAACTGAAGCACCTTGACAGGATTACGTTGACGAAGAACTCGATTTCCGACCTTGCCCCGGTCAGGCATCTTCGAGCACTGCGCGAATTCGCCGCGTCGGAAAACCTGATCTCAAGTATCGAGCCCCTGCGCGACCTCGTTAACCTGGACTCGATTTATCTCGCCAGTAACGTGATCTCTTCTCTTGAGCCGGTCCATGGCCTCAGCCAACTGGGCTGGGCTGATTTCTCGATGAACAGAATCGAGGATCTGCGTCCACTGGCGGCCATGAGCCAGATGAGGAACCTGAACCTCGCCGGAAACCACATCCAGTCCCTTGATGGAATCGAGGGGATGCGTGACATCGACGCGCTGGACCTGCGCGGAAATAAAATCACGTCGATCGAATCATTGCGAACACTTAAAAACCTGCGCTGGCTGGATTTGCGCGCGAACAAGATCACCGATTTCTCCGCGATCGCAGGACTTGGCGACCTGCGTTATTTGTACATCGAGGGAAACCCTTCAACTTCGCTGCCTGAGGCCGTGCTTGCTTTGCGTGAAGAGCATCTGAACTCAAAGGGCGAGTGGATCCAACTCGAAGTGGATGTGTTAGATCGGTAATTGCATGGACCTCCGGAAGGGAGGTACGTGCCATGCCCGAGACATTTCCGAACCTTCGTGTTCGCGACCTCATCAGCAACAGGTCCCTTCAAACCGTTTATCCGGAAGACAACCTGGCCCTGGTGAACCAGATCATGTTTGATAACCGGATCCGCCATTTGCCCGTCATCGACCGCGAGGACGGAACCCTTCTTGGACTGATTTCCCACCGTGATCTCGTTCGCCACGCGTTGTTCGCGACGGATGAATTGCCGGCATACTCGGAAGACGATTTCCTCTCAAAGACCAAGGTCAACTTCGCGATGATCCGGGACGTCGAAACGATCGACATCGATACGGACATCCGGGATGCCGCCACGACCATGCTGGAAAACAAATTCGGATGCTTGCCCGTCATGGAGGGTGGTCAACTGACGGGCATCCTGACCGAGTCAGACTTTGTCGAGTTTGTCAGATCGCAAGTGCCCGGAATCAAAAGGCGAACCGCCTGAATTAAGTTTTGGCCCAAATTACCGAATCCCTCCTGATGCCTTTCACGGAACCCGCACCGGCTTCGAGGGGGATTCGATGGGACAATTCTCTGGTTCTGGCGTGGTTGCAGTCGGGGCTGCCGCGATCCTCGCCGCGCAAGTCCTGAATGGATGCTCTCGCGTCCAAAAACTGGCAGCGAAGACACCCGTCGCTGGACTGGCTCACGGCAGCCCGGCGGAACTCGCGTTGGATGAGGCTCCGTATTGCCCTGGCTTTCTGCCTGAGACTGATACCACTGCCCGGGAACAGCCACCGATGGTGCCGACAGGAGTCGCGGTCGGGCAATACTGCCGCGAGAACGCCCTGACACCAGGTTCGATGGTTTTCATCAAGGACGGCCCGGGAAAACGCAGGGAATTCTGCCCGTGCCCTTCCAACCGGTGTGATGCCTTCGGCCATCCAGCCTTTTTGGGCGCATTCGACCCGCACCACAAGAAAATCAACCTGGCTTCCGCGTCGATGATGAGTGGCAGGGAAGACTGCGGGTGGCCGGTCGGTAAAGAAAGGACGCGAGAATCGTTTATCGGCATCGATGGCTATGTCGCGGACGGCCCCGGGAAGGAAGGTCCCGCGTGCAAGCTGCTGGGGTACATTCCTACCTGCGGAAACGTCGGGAGTTGTTGCGACGGGGGCCGGTTGACGGGACGTCCATTGTCCGCCCAGCGCATCGCTGACAGCAAGGATCCGCAAGTGAATTTCAAAGTTTGCAACGATGTCGCCACCAACCGTCGCCCGCTGAAAGATTCACTGTGCCAACTTCCCTTGCAAGGCGCCTGCTCCGCAGGAATCTGGACCGCCAGTGGGAAGGAACTTGGCAAATCTGGACCTGGTCACTCAAAAGGCGGACATGACGCATGCTGGGCCGTTGACCAGAACAACGCCGACGGTGTCGTCCAGGCCCATTGCCACGATGGTGGGGAGTTGGTCCGGGCAGAGCCTGGCAGTCCCGATCTGGCCGGACACCGGGAATGCCACTTGGTCAGACAGGGTGCCATTCCAGGACAGCTTGACGTCTTTACTTTCGTTGTCGATTGCAGTGCCGATGGTGGAGATGCCGTAGCTATCCATCAGACAACGGTCCATCATGAAGGACACGCGCTGAGCGCCAAGTTGTTGACCGAAGAAGAACTGCATGCCGCGAAACACGCGCACGGTCATGGCAAGCCTGCCATCCGGAACGCGCCGCGTCACGTACCCCGGGTCGTCGACGAATCCGAATGGTGACAAATAGCCTCGCCGCGTCGCCCAAAGGCAGGTACGATGCCGCGCGAAGCGGGAGGCAAACTCAATGAACCCTTGGCATGACGTCGCGATCGGCAAAGACGCGCCGGAAGTTTTTCCTGTTGTGATTGAGGTCCCGAAGGGATCGAAAATCAAGTACGAACTGGACAAGGCCTCGGGCATGATCAAAGTGGACCGGATCCTGTTCAGCAGCGTTCACTACCCCGCCAACTACGGATTCATTCCCCAGACTTATTGCGACGACAGGGATCCTCTGGATGTCCTGGTTCTTGGTCAAGAACCCGTCGTACCGCTTTGCATCATGAAAGCGAAGCCCATCGGCGTCATGCGAATGGTCGACCAGGGGGAAGGGGATGACAAGATCATTGCCGTCCATGCCGACGATCCGGAATACAACCACTACACATCCATCCATGACCTGCCACCGCACCGTATCAGGGAGATCCGTAGATTTTTCGAGGATTACAAGATCCTCGAGGGCAAGAAAGTCGTCGTCGAGGATTTCGCCGATCGCGATACGGCGCTGCGCGTCGTCCGGGAATCGATCGCTTCGTACCAGCAGGAAAAAAAGAATCTGACGTGATGGCTCTGAAATTATGGATCTGAAATTATGGCCCTGAAATAATGGCGCGCACCGCTGTTTACCTTGGCGTCGATCAAACGGGAGCCGTAAAGCGCCGAGGTCAAGAGGCGATTTACAAACCACTCCCGGCCGCGTTGATCATTCCGGGGCAAAAACAAGTTCTCCAGGTTCGCGTCGCGACAAAGGAGGGCCGTAAATTCGGCCTTTCCAGTTTTGACGCGGAGGAAATAACCTCACTGCTCGACGCGGCTGTGCCGCGCCCCGGGGATGTCAGAATCCTTGTGGATTGTGTCCTGGGACTGCCTTCTTCCATGCGCCGAAACGACGCGTCCATTCGCGACCTCCTGATGCGGGCGGCTTTGTTTGACTCGCGGGCCAAGACCCCGGCCGGCAGGGAACGGGCTGCCGCGTTTTTCAGTGAGATCCTCGCGGAATACAAGCATCGGGCAACCCCGGAGGAAATGTGGCCACTACGTCATTGCGAACGTTTGTTGGCGAGCAACAGCGTTTTTCAGCAGCATCCTTTCCAGAAAAACATCCAATCTGGTACCTACCGGATTTGGCGTGACCTCGGGCGATCCATGAGGAAACCGGAAACTGCAGCGCTCCGTTTCTGGCCACATGACTTCACAGAATCCGTCCCCAAGCCGGATGGGAAGAGCGGTCCTGAAATCGTGATCGCGGAAGGCTATCCGTCGTTTTACTGGAGACAACTCCTGGGAATGCGAACCCGGCAGCCAGCCCTCTTGAAAAACGCGTTGACGTCGACGGCGAGTCAAATCGGGTGGACGATCGCATGCGAACACTGGTCCCTGGTTGAATCCGATCCGGATCTCGCTGACGCGATGGTCCTGGCCATGACGGCCTTCGTCCTTGATTTGTCAGGGCAAGCGTTCTCAAGGAAAATGACAGCCGGCACACCAGAAGACTTCAGCGCTGAATTTGAGGGCTGGATCGCGGGAACTCAGGCCGACTTCTTCACCGCGTCGTGAATGCGCGCGATGGCGTCAATCAAGACATCCCGTACGATGGGCTTGGTAAGGTAGTCGTTGAATCCGTGATTCAATGCCTTTTCCTTCTCCTCGCGCATGGCATGAGCCGTAAGTGCCACGATTGGAATCCGGTAACCCTCCTTGCGCATTGCCTCGGTTGCCTCCTGACCGGACATGTCCGGCATGGACAGGTCCATCAGAACCACGTCGTACCCGTCTTGCAAGGCCATCGTGACTGCTTCGCCACCACCCGCCGCGGTCGCGACAGACGCCCCGGCCACCTCAAGGTACCGGGATATGAGCAAACGGTTGTCCGCGACATCGTCGACAACGAGGATTCGCATGCCGGAAAGCTTTCCGGCCGACTCAGGCACGTTTTCGATTCCCATTTCATGCGCTGAGTATCCTGCCAGCCCCGGGTCGACTTTACGGCTCGCGATGATTGATGCGGTAAACGTCGAACCTTTCCCTGGGTCTGACCGTTCCAGGATCACATCCCCACCAAGGAGCCTGGCAAGACGTCGCGAAAGGACAAGACCAAGCCCGGTACCGGAGTATTTTTTTTGCTGACCACGAGAGAATGGAAAAAACAGGCGGCCGACGTCCTCCGCAGGAATTCCGATTCCAGTGTCAGTCACGCGGAACTCAATCATCTCGGGATGGCCTGCGCTTTGACTCACACAACGCACCTCACAAGATACGCTGCCTTTTTCCGTGTATTTCAGCGCGTTGCCGACGACATTGCGCAGGATCTGCTTCAATCTCAAAGGATCCGTCCGAAGTGCCAGCGGAGTATCGGGGGCTATGCTGAACGAGAGCGCGACTCCACGCTCACGAGCCTTGATCTGGAGTGAACCCTCAATTTCCTCGACCAACTTGTCCAGCCAGACATCCTCGATATCAATAGAGATTTTTCCCGATTCGATCTTGCCAAGGTCCAGCACCTCGTCGACGAGCGCGAGTAATTGCTGGGCATTTCGCTTTATTGTTTCGAGGTGTTTGGATTTCGCATTGTCATCCTTATCTTCCATGGCCAGGTCAATGAACCCCAGAATGATTCCAAGGGGTGATCTCAGTTCGTGACTCATGTGCGCAAGAAAGGCGGATTTCGCGCGGTTGGCAATTTCGGCGTCAACCCTTGACCTGACCAGCTGATCCTCGAACTCCCTTCTCACCGTGACGTCGGCTCCCGACGGAACCAGATACTCCACCTTCCCGTCCTCACCAAATAGCGGAGACATGACCATGTCCGAAGTGCGCAACAAGCCGGACGCGTCCGCGTATTGAACCTCCTGATGAAGTCTCTCACCCATGGCCCCGCGGCGTATCATCTCCTCAACCTTGCGGACAACACCCGGATCGTGGCTCCACCATTTAATCGTCGAGAAGGGTTTCCCCACCACATCAGCACTCGTCAAGCCTGACACTTCAAGCGCCGAACGGTTGCATTGCAACAACGTCCCGTCCGGAGTCAGCACCCCGACATAGTTTTCCATGGTGTCAAACACGCGTTGCATCAGCCGCGACCTGTCTTCTGCCAGATCACGGGCTCTCTTCAGATCCTCGTTCAGGAGTCGCAGTTCCTCCGTTGACTCCGCCACGGAAACCTCAAGGCTCAGTGACTTGCGCCTCAACTTTGCTTGAACCCGGCGCTGGACGAGCGCCAACGCGTGGATGGCGATACTGCTCATCCATATCGCGATCACAAGTGCCATCGCCGGAATCACCATCAACACAAGAATCACGCCCGGCTGCTCAAACAGACCCATTCCCAGACCCGCGAGGCCGACACCGACACAGACAACTGGCAGAGCCATGGCGAGGGGAACAAGCTGCCGCATCCCGATCCCGGCGGGATTCTCGCACGCGATAAACCTTCCCGGACCGCGGGGAAGATCCACGAGCATTCCACTGACAGCCAGGAGGGCTACTGCCGCAGAGTCCGGAATCAGAATCTGTCCACTCTCGAGTCTGGAGAAGGCCACTTCGGCCATGACGGCAAGCGTCCCAAAGTAGACAAAAGAGAGCAGGAACTGGGCCAGGCTGGCCACCTGGCGCCTCGACGATTGTTGCAGAAAGACGGCGAATGCGAGCAAACCACAAAGTAAACTGATCCCTTCGGTTCGCGCGAGCGACGCGACGAACATGCCACTCAGGGCAAGAACCATCGCCAACACACGTGGCGTTCCGCGGGGACCCGCGAGCCCCCATGGTTTCCCGAACCATGTGAAAAAGATGCCAAACCCCGAACAAAGCACCGACGCAGGGATATACCACTCGGTGACCATCGAAAGAGTGAGGAGGCTGACGGCCGACGCGATCGAGGCTCCAACCCTTCCCAGCAAGACGAAACGTTCCCTGCGAACAGTCACGTCCGCATTGGCACCAACTTCGCGCGACAAGACCATCTTCAAGCACCTCGATCCTATTTTCGGGGGCGCTCCGACGGACGAACGCGCTGGTGCCCCTGAGTGAGTTCTGCAATTTGCGCACCGGGGAATATGGCATGCCTCATGCTGTTCCGTTGACACGCGTCCGGGGCGCGATCATCGAATCCCGGGCCAATCAATGGAGGAGCCGGTTTATGCGCATGATCGTGGATATGACAGCCGTCGCGAGCTGCTCGGTGGAGGGTTGCGCCTTCAACCAGGAAAGAAAATGCCATGCCAAGGCCATCACGATTGGCAATACAACCAATCCGGCCTGCGATACATTTCATCCGTCAAGCCGGCACATCAACAATATCCGCAGGGTAGCCGGCGTCGGCGCGTGCAAAACGACGGACTGTGTGAACAACGAGGATTTCGAGTGCAAAGACCGTGAGATTCACGTCAGGATATCCGGTGGACATAACGTCTGCATGAGTTATCAGCGCAGGATGACACAGTAGGGACCGGTGTTACCCTGATCCAAAGGCGGATCCGGAAGCCCGGGACCAAAAGCGGGAAAAGCTCCTGAGATCGAATGGCCCGGGATCAGAAATCAACCGCGGCAGCTCGAGGACATCGACTGGAATCGATTTCATCAATTCCGAGATCGCGGCGCGCGCGTGCCGGCACGGCGTCCCGGTTGTAACGACGCTGGTAACACGCGTCACGCGACATTCCTCGAGCAGTCTGCGGACGGCATCCCCATGGACCAGTTTCGCCTGGATTTCGGCGCCGCATTCCTCAATGAACCGCATCCGATTTGGTGACGGCCGTTCCTCGTTCATCCAGCAAGTGTCAAAGACAAAAATGCGCGTGGCCCGCGGGTACGCCTGAATTGCCGGATTCAACGGGCCGAGGGCGTCTCTTTGCAACCAGACCAGCTCTTTTTCATGGACGATGGTCATGGATGCTCCAAGCGCCGGACCAACCGCGGGAAGAGCCGCGCCTCAAGCTCCTCGTAGGTGCCCTCGAACGGGCAATTTTCCCGGAAATGACATCCGGAACAAAAACGCCCCTTGGAAAACCTGTCGAGGTTTTGCCGGTTGAAAATATATGGCTTGCTGCTGAATGTGCCGGCGACCCATTGCCAGGAAAGGTTATTGCTCGCGATGTCCGCGTCCAGAAGATGCGCCAGAAAAAACTTCGCGCCCGCCTGCCACTTGATACGCAACCAGTGGACCACCCACGACGCGAACCACATCCGCGCGTGGTTGTGCATGGTTCCCGACGCGACCAGTTCCGCGACAAAAGAATCCATGCAACGAAGGCCTGTTCTACCGGCCATCACATCTGGAGGAAGTTCCTCACTGTAGAGGCTCGCCGGATTTCCTGTGGCGGACGGCCTGAGATCTTCCCAGATTCTTTCCCCGACTTCGACATAGACCCTGTGCCAGTAATCACGCCAACCGAGCTCGCTGACGAATTTCGCCGCGGATTCTTTCCCCATGCGTGCCACGACGGCATCACGCACTTCGGATGCCATCAACGCCCCGTACCGGATCCACGGAGACAGACCACTGACCGTCCCGTCGAGGTCGTTGCGCGTGGCCGCGTAATCCCGGGCGCGACCTTCCACGAAATGCCGAAGGCGCTCCCGTCCCTCTGTTGCGCCCCCCTTCGGAATTTTCATGACCCCGCCTCCAAAAAAGGAAAACAATACGCGACAACGGGCTCCAGCCGCGAACATCAAGCCTTCCGCACGAACTCCGACTTCAGGTTCATGGCGCCAAAACCGTCGATCTTGCACGCGATGTTGTGTCCGTCACTGCCGTCAACAAGGCGGATATTTTTTACCTTCGTGCCGACCTTCACAGAACCCGACGCGCCCTTGACCTTGAGGTCCTTGATGACCGTGACCGTGTCACCGTCCTTCAAGGCGTTTCCGTTGGCGTCACGAACCACAAACTCCCCGGCATCGTGGGCCGCGGTCTCATTCACAGTTGTCAGCGAGACCGTCTCGTGTGAACAATCAGGACAAATCCAGAGAGTACCGTCATTGTAGATATTCTCTGAGTTGCATTTTGGACAAACTGGATCACTTGCCATGGGAAACTCTTCACAGTGAAAATCATACTGATCACGATCACGACACTCATGATCCCAGGCCTGATCGGCTGCGCCAGTCTGCGCCGCGGAATAATAGGGATGATCTCGTTTGACGAGGCAAAAGCCTCGAGTGCCACCATGAACGGATCTCTTGCGCCATCGCAACCAGCCCCGGACAAATCTGACCAGCTGCGCCTTGACCTAGTCGCGAACGGATTTTTGAATATCACGGATGTGGAGTTCATGCCCGGGGAATCCGCGACGGCTGTGGTGCTGGAAAAAGCTGGAAAGGCCTACCGGCTGAACCTGAAAGACAATTCCCGGGCGGAACTCTTCACTGTGCCCGTGAAGACCGAGTCCGAACTTGGCCTTCTTGGCTTCGCGTTCCATCCCCAATTCACGAAAAATCGAAAATTTTTCGTTCATTACAATCCCAGATCTGATCTTTCCCGGATCTCTGAATGGCTTTGGGTCGAGAACCAGAAAACGGGGGCACTGAGCTGCACCGAACAGCGAGTGCTTCTCGAGGTGGAACAACCCTACCAGAACCACAACGGCGGCAGCCTGGTGTTTGGACCCGACGGACTCCTGTACATCGGTTTCG
This sequence comes from bacterium, assembly GCA_010029825.1. Classification (GTDB taxonomy): domain Bacteria; phylum Bdellovibrionota_B; class Oligoflexia; order Oligoflexales; family RGVZ01; genus RGVZ01. Next base: position 21,126 of record RGVZ01000055.1, read on the forward strand.
GGGATGGCGGATGGCGGGGCGACCCTGAAAACCGGTCACAGGACATGTCGTCCCTGCTCGGGAAGATGCTGCGAATTGACGTCAACACCAAGCCTGGTGACGCCGTAAAGCCAGAAATTTTCGCGCGGGGGCTGCGCAACCCTTGGAAGTATTCTTTTGATTCAAAAGGGCGCCTCGTTGCCGGGGATGTCGGCCAGGACAAGTGGGAGGAAATCACGTTTGTCGAGAGAGGCGCCAATCTCGGCTGGCGCGTATTCGAAGGGTCACATTGCTACGATCCGTCCCGGGATTGCGACAAGGCACTCCCCGGGGCTGTTGGCCCGATCGCTGAATACGATCACGAACTTGGCAAGAGCGTCACAGGTGGATTTGAATACCGCGGATCGAACGTTATCGCCCTCAAAGGCCGGTATGTATTCGGTGATTTCGTCTCCGGCCGGATCTGGAGCATTCCTCTGCCGGAAAAGACTCCCGCAAAACCTTTGTCCGGGAAGGAACTCAAGGATCACGGAAAGTGGGATATCCTCATCTCGACTTTCGCGGAAGATGCCAGCGGCGAAATCTTCGTGGCTGATTACGGGGGAGGGGGTATTTACCTGATCAAAACTGCTCCCAACCGCTATTGATCGGAGCTCGGCAAGCTCCGGCAATTCTTCGTTTTTCGCAG
>RGVZ01000541.1 GCA_010029825.1 bacterium
CCGGAATCGCAAGGAACCCGTATCCATCCTCAATTTCTGCAGCACTACCCGTTGGCCCACCTGATACGGCGAGCCCTCCGAGGCAAGGATATCAACCGACACCCCTTTTGGCACAGCCATGGAATCAGGTTTGCGTCCGTGATCGGCGAATTGCCAAAAGGCCAACCCCACCATCAGAACGACCGACGCTGCAAGCGCCGCCTGAAGGAGGGGGGATGCCATTCGGGAGCGGAAGGTGAGAATCTTTGGTTTGGGAGGAACATCCATTGGAGAGAGAAGAGTACGCGCAGGAATGGCCGCACGCCCCTGCTGCCAAGTGAGCAAGGCGTGCATCTGTGCTTGGTCGGCGTAGGCCCGGCGCTGCGCCACTTCGGCGCGCAACTGCACGCGGAACTGCTCGAGTTCCAGCTCGTCGGCCGTGCCCTCCAGCACTGCATGGCACAAGTGTTCGAACGATTTCTTACTCATGCTCTCACCTCGTTCCCGAGCACTGACTGCACGCAGTCGGCCAACAGTTTGCGCAACCGGTAGAAAAGTGCAGCCATCGCATTCTCTGACCGGGAAAGCCGGCTTGCGATATCCTGCACCGCCTCACCCCGACCGTAGCGCGCAGCGATGAGTTCACGCTGCGGGGGGGTCATGCGCTCCATACAGGTTTCCAGCACTTTCAACCTTCGATCAGCGTCATCGGAGGATTCCTCTACCTCGTCGGCAAAGGTTTCCAACAAGGCATCGTCCAAAACTAGGCGCGACCGCTGGCTGCGCTTTCGGCAGGCCATGACCTCAAAACGGGCAAAGGCGTAGGCCCAGCGCAGGAAAGGCTGGTTCGGATCATACTCGGAACATTTGCGACAGAGTTTCATGTTTGCTTCTTGAAGCACGTCATGGGCGTCGTTCACCCCACCCAAAAGCGACACAATGAAGGCATACATAGCACTTTGCGATGCCGTCAAGAGCTGGACGAACTCGGGAGTTGGGCCGCTTGCATCGGCGTTCATTTCTTTCATAGACTCCCCTTTCAGCCGAAGCGCACTAGTTATGACGAGATACCAGAAACTAAAAACATACCTAAAAAATCAGTCGTCGGCAAGACGCCACCGTCTGAAGCATGCGCCCTTTTACTTTCAAGTTATGCGCACTCCGATATGGCTGAAGCAATCCGTCATAAAACCGGTTGAAGTGGCTAATATCTAAAGGCGGGCCAGTCGCCTCCCCCCGCTCCCCCCATGAACCATTTCTTCTGCCCAAAACTTCCGCGTCGTTCCACGGGGCGCCAATTATGTTTACTCGCCTGTCTGTTCGTCTCGACGGCCCTGACGCCAGGCCATTCGGGACCCGAGGTATTCAGTGAACCGGATGCCCAATTTAACCTAAAGAACGCCCACGGAATGGAGGTGCGTCTGGCTTCCTACGGCGCACGGATCACCTCGATCAAAGTGCCAGACCGCAACAGCGCCATGGCCGACGTCGTCCTCGGCTTCGACACCGTCGAACCCTATCGGTCATCCGTCAAAAAGCCTTACCTCGGCGCGACCCTCGGCCGATACGCCGGGCGCATCGCCAATGGGCGCTTCACTCTGGACGGCGTCGAACATGTGCTCGCGAAGAACAACGGTCCGAATCACAACCATGGTGGAGTCGCCGGGTTTG
>RGVZ01000542.1 GCA_010029825.1 bacterium
AAAAAGCTATCCGAAGTGGCGGCCGCTACACCGGCCCCCACACCAGCCGCGGGTGAGAACGTGAAAACGATGCTCGCTCTATGTCAGGCAGCCGGCAGCGGCCCCTTGAAAAACGGGCGACTCGAGGAACCGATCGCGCAGTTCAGCGTCGGCAAACCGAAAAAGGACTTTTTCCAAGTCTTTCCGGAGCCGGAAGCGGGATATATGCGCGTTCCGATGGTCGAGGGAGGGATGGGAGGCACGCCGCGTGAATGGTATGTGGTGATGCCAGCCGTCCTAACTGAGATCGGCGAGATGGCCGAGGGGTCCGGAATCAAAATCCACACCCTTGTCCCCGTCATTGACCGTCTCGCGAATGTGCGGATCTGGCCGATTGCCGACTGCACGTCGGAGGTCGCGGAAAAGTGGCACAGGTCCCGGCTCAAAGTCCTATCGGAAGCGAAGGACAAATGGGTCCGGATCGTCGCCAATATGTCGGAAAGTCGATACGACTTACTAGCGGCCGTGGACCAAACCTTGCCGCCGAAATGGCCGGAATCGGAATACGGTGAAATTGTGGAAAAGGCGCTCGCCGACTGTTTTATCACGTCGAGCGATCACGCCGTGATCCAAGCGATCGTCGGAAAATGAAAAAGAAGGCGCTCCCCTCGCCTTTGGGCGGTTTTCGTCGGATCCTAGTCGAAGATTTTGAATATCGACCGGGACCGGCGGGGACCCTTGAAAAAGTCCTATGCTACGTCGGGCGGGACCTAGTAAGCGGGAAAACGACGAAAGTCTGGGGGCCCGGGACAGAGGATCCCGGCCCCCTTGGCCCGGAGGACTTGCTAGTCGCCTACCAAGCCGGCGCAGAATGTCGCGCCCGGGAGACGTTGGGATGGTCGGCGCCAAAAAATATCTTATGTCTTCACGCGGAATACAGTCGCCTAGTCGCCGGCCGGACCGAGGCAATTTACAAAAGTCGAGGACTTGCCGACGCACTTAAAGTCTTTGGGATCCGGCACAAGTTCGAGACGACAAAAAGTATGTGGCAGGGCCGGGCCTGCGACCCCCGGCCGCTGACGGATGACGAACAAGTCGGGATGCTTTCTTACTGCGCGGCCGACGTCGATGCGACCGTCGATCTCTTTTTGAAAATGAATTGTCGCTGGGCGACCGAGTTGGAAATGCGGCAGGCCCTTTTCCGAGGGTATTTCGTTCAGATGAATGACCAAGTCGAACAAGCCGGGATCCCGATCGACGCGGCAACCTGGACTACCATAAGCGGCCGGCGACTCGAGCTGCGGGAATGGTTTATCCGGGATCTAGGATTTGCGGATTTATTCGACGGCGAAAAGTTCCGGCGAAAGAAGTTCGAGGATTTTGTGGCGTCTTTTGCCGGTAATCGATGGCCCCGGACGCAGGCCGCCGGAGTTTTACGAAGTGATGAGGAGACGCTCGAGCAAATGGCCGAGATTTATCCAGAGGCCGGGCGGTATCTGGAATTGCACCGGACTCTTTCAACGCTTAAAAGCTCCCGGTTTGAGATCGACCCCGACGGCCGCTCCCGTTGTTACGTTCACCCGTTCAAGACGCTAACCGGGCGAAATGCGCCGCCCGCTTCTCGGTTTATCTTTTCGGCGTCCAAGTGGATGCGCGCAATCGTGCGGCCCG
>RGVZ01000543.1 GCA_010029825.1 bacterium
ATCGCCGTCCTCAAGGCCGGCAAGGCCAAGCTGACGGTCAGCAAGGATTACACTCGGGCCAAGGACAGGGCGCCCAAGGAGCAGCTTCCTCCGATTCGCAACACAACAACGGACGTGGACGGCAACAACATCCCGTTCTAACCCGCAAAAAAACAAACAAGGACAAGCCCTGCCGGTGCCCCCCGTGCCGGCAGGGCGGAAAGGTGAATATGGAAACACTTGAAATGATCGTTCGTATCGGATTCCCCATGCTGGTGGCTTACGTGGCCGTCTCGACGTGGAAGATCCTGATCAACTGGGACGCCTGACGTGCCGCAGTTAATCGCAACCGCACAGGCGGAAAATTCGCACTACTACACCCGCATGGGTGAGCCGGTGCATGGCAACCTCCGGGACGCCCGCAAAGTGGGTGCGTTCCCGAGCGTGACCAATGCCCTTGGTATTTTGGCCAAGCCGGGGCTGGATAACTGGAAGCAAGAGACCGCCATCCTGCAATCCTTGACGTTGCCAAGAGTCGACGGCGAGGCGGATCCGGACTTTGCCAAGAGAGTCGTGGCGGCAAGCAAAGGAGAGCTGGAGGCGGCTGCGGATCGCGGCACGTACGTCCACAGCTTAGCGGAGATTATTGGGGTAGATGGCGAAAAGCCGACGGACCTGCGGGCTGGGTTTGAGCCGCATTGGGAAAACCTGACGGCTTGGTTCAAGAAGGTGCACAAGACACACGCGGCGGAGCAGGTGCTGGTGAATGAGGACGTTGGGTACGCCGGCCGGGTGGACTTGATTGCGGAGATTGTAGCTACAAACGGGCCACGTGTTGAGGTGATCGATTTTAAAACCCGCAAGTTTAAGAAGGACAAGGCGGATTCATACAGCACCGATCTCTATCAGCTTTCCGCGTACTGCTTCGCCCATTTTGATGAGCCAACCTGGTGCCGCAACGTGTACATCGACCCAGCCACCGGTGCCATCACCGAAAAGGAATGGAGCCCGGAGGAGGTGGTGGCGGCGTTTGATGTGTTTAAGGCGATCTGTGTGATTTGGCGAGCGGAGAAAAAATACGACCCAAGGGAGGTGCAGAGTGATTGAGATTCTGCCGGAACAATCCACCTATCAGCAGTTACTGGACCGCGTGCGTTCACTGGCTCGGCAGCTTGCGGAAGCACGTGCCGCATTGGCCGCAAGCGAAGCACGCGAGAACGATCTGATCGACCGATTGAGGGAAGGTCTGTGAGATCATTGTGCTATATCGCCGCCATTCTCGGCATTACGTCCGGCAAGGCCGCCAACGTCATGATCGACATGCGGCCGGTGAAAGAATCCAAGCGGATGAAGGTGCGCATCACCGGCTACTGGCCCGGGGAAGATGAGTGGAGCAGTCGCTATCAATCCAGCACCGGAACCAGGTTGCGTGCTGGCCGTCATTGTGCCGTGGATCCCGACATCATCCCGCTGTGGAGCAAGATCAAGATCCTAAACGGCAAGCGGGAGTGGGTGGCCGTTGATACCGGCACGGCCGTGAAGAGCAGAAAGGCCAGCAGGGGCCGGATGCCGGTGGTGGACGTGTTTGCCGCCAGCGAGGCACAGTTCAACGCCATGCGGTTGCCCAAGGTGGCGACGGTGGAGGTGAGTAAGTGAGAACAGCCAAGGCCA
>RGVZ01000544.1 GCA_010029825.1 bacterium
TCAGCTCTCGAAGACATGGGTTGGTACGTTGTCGACAATTTGCCACCACAAATGCTGCGCCCGCTCATCGATCTGTCGAGCGTATCCGAGGGTCGAATACCCAAAATTGCTGCCGTGGTGGACGTCCGCGGGTCGTCGTTTTTCGCCGACCTACAAGAGATCCTTCAGTCTGTGCGCGCGGGCGTTGACCTGCGAATCTTGTTTCTCGACGCAACGGACGGAGCACTGGTGAGGCGCTTCGAGTCTGTCCGTCGTCCTCATCCCCTTCAAGCCGACGGAACAATCCTTGATGGGATCGAAGCCGAGCGGGCGCGTATGAATGAAATGCGCGAAAACAGTGACATTGTTCTCGATACGAGTGAATTCAACGTGCACCAGCTATCGACGGCAATACACGAGCTGTTCGCCGAGGCGTCCACGGTTGGAATCCGGGTCACGCTGCAATCCTTCGGCTTCAAATACGGCACACCCACAGATGCCGACATCATTGCGGATGCTCGTTTCTTACCCAATCCCTTTTGGGATGCCGACCTTCGGGCGCTCACGGGGAAAGATGATGCGGTCGCAAACTATGTGCTCAATGCCGAGGGTGCGCGTGAGTTCCTCGACGCGTACTCCCGCGCGCTGGAACCGGTTCTCGCTGGCTACCTTCGTGAAAATAAGCGGCGTGCCCTCATCGCGATCGGATGTACCGGGGGCAAACATCGCTCGGTCGCGCTCGTCGAACAGCTTGCACTCGCACTGTCTGCGTTGCCATTCGTCACCGTGAACGTTCGTCACCGCGATTTAGGTCGTGAGTAATGCGGATAGGGTTCTTTCTGTGAGTAGGGAGGTGCGCACGTGAGTCTGACCAAAACAGTGACCGCTGAACTACTGCGTGTGACGTCTTCAAAAGTTTCTACGCGGTCAGCGGAGTTGGCCACAATGCTGCGACTCGCGGGTGGTCTGCACAACATTGCGGGACGAATTGCTGTCGAAGTCGAACTCGAAGATCAAGATATTGCCGCGCGTATCCGTCGTGATATCGCCGAAATTTACGGTCTCAAAAGTGAAGGGCGCATGAGCCCCTCATCCAACACGCGCACGGCGCCGATATATCTGGTTCGCGTTCTCGACGGTGGAGAGACCCTGGCTCGTCAAACCGGTCTTCTTGACTCGCGACGGCGACCCATTCGAGGATTACCCAACAAAATCACAACGGCAAATGTGGATGACCTTGCCGCCGTGTGGCGTGGGGCATTTCTCGCGGCAGGCGCCGTAACTGACCCGGGTCGCTCGGCTGCGTTAGAGGTTGCGTGCCCGACAAACGAGGTCGCGATGGCACTCGTGGGAGCAGCTTCCCGCCTCGGTGTCAACGCAAAGGCACGCGAGGTGCGTGGAGCGCATCGCGTCGTCGTGAGAGAAGACGACTCCATCGCGAGCTTGCTGACCCATATGGGCGCGACCGCTGCCGTGGCTGAATGGAATGAGCTCCGTCAACGCCGGGAGGTTCGCGCGAATGCCAACCGGCTCGTGAACTTCGATGACGCCAACCTTCGGCGAAGCGCACAGGCGGCCGTGGCTGCGTGCGCGCGCGTCGAGCGCGCGCTCGAGATTCTCGGCGACGATGTGCCCGAGCACTTGGCGTATGCGGGCAAGTTGCGACTCGA
>RGVZ01000545.1 GCA_010029825.1 bacterium
ATTGCTACGTGGAATTCTACGACTCTGATTTGTCCGCCATGGTTAACTACCAGTTGGACACGACGGACTTGATGTGCAGCCGTGCCGGCAACCTCAAAGCGAATCACTTCGAGGAAATGAAGCGCGTCTACTTCAAGAACTGATTCAAGAACTGAATCGAGAGCTGACCCGGATCACTCGCATTTCAGCCCGAGGAAATTGGATGCCTTCGGAATGCAGTTGTGCACCCATTCTTGCGTGCACACGAACCGGTCGTGTTGGAAAATGAACCAGTGATAGTTCCGTCCCCCGTCCGCGCCCGTGCCGCGCAGAGGGTCTTGGTCGTGTCGCGGGCGCCAAGGAGCGTCCTCGGCCCACGTTTGATCTCCAGCAGGCGTGACCAGGCCTTCGCCGGGCATTAGCCAGCGCACGGTGACGACATCCGTCAGGCCCCAGGCGAACTCTCCATTGTCCGGCGGTGTCGGCCAAGGCACGCCCGTTGCCATTCCCACGATCACAGGAGCCTCTTCGACCGAGTTGATGATCGTTTCGGCAGCATCGCCGATTTCGTGAAAGCCGCCGCCGCTCGGAAGACCTTTGGACGTCTCGTTCTGAATGTTTCGCCCTTCAAAGCAGGTGTAGAGATTCTTGAAGGGAAAGTGCGGGTTCGCGGGAGGCATCGGAGCGACCCACGTGAGCCCGGTGCCCGTTGCGGTCTCGCGCACGCTGACTCCATTGCCGTCGCGCCCTCCTTCGGGATACCGGGCATGGATTTCCGGAACGAAGTAGTGCTCTTCGTTCCATCCTGGTCCAAGCGCTTTGTGTTTGTTGTCGGGTCCGGTGGTGAGATCGAGCAGGAGCTGAGCGGCGCTCAGGTTGCGCGCCTTCGAGCGAGCAAGGATCCCTTCGGGATCGTACGCGGGTCGATCGTTGGAAATTCGGACTTTCGCGTCTTGTGCCGCTTTCTCGAGTTCAGACTTTGAATAGACTGGGTAACGGAAATCGACGGGGAAGTAGCTTGTCCAACCCGTTGGCTGGACGAAAATTGGGGGAGGGACGCTCAAACTTTCCGGTAGTAACAGTTACACGGGAGCTTCCATTGTGCAGGAAGGGACGTTGGCCCTCAGCGGCACTGGCACCTCGGCGGTGACGGTGAAATCTAACGCCGTTTTGGAAATTGCGCTGACCGTTCCCGGGACAGCCACGTTCAGCAATACGGCTGCGGTCTCTTTGGAGTCGGGTTCGAAAGTGCGGGTCACAGGAATCCCGGCGAGCGGTTCGACCTACACCCTGATTTCCGGCTCCTCTGTTGCGAGTTCGGCGACTTTGGAAACGCCGATCTCAGGGTATCAGCTGGCCGTTTTCAACAACTCTCTGCAACTCCAACCCTTCGCTGCTCCTACCTTTAGTAGTAATTCCTTCGCCGCAACGGGATCAGCCAACAGTGCTTTTACCTATCAGATCGTCGCCTCGGGCAGCCCGACATCCTACGGAGCGACCGGGCTCCCCGGTTGGGCGAGCCTTAACACTTTCACGGGAACCATCACTGGCACGCCGAATTCAACAGGAACTAGTACCGTTACCATTTCGGCAACCAATGCGGGAGGGACGGTAAGCACTACATTGACCCTTACGGTAGCACCCTCTGTGACAGCGCCAGTCATCACCAG
>RGVZ01000546.1 GCA_010029825.1 bacterium
CCATATCCTTCGAGTTCATTCCTCACCATGCTTGTCGTTGCGAGTGAAGCTGAAGATATCTCCCACTTCTCTAGGTCTTTCGCCGCGGCATCAATGTTCCGTGCAAGCGCCTGCAGTTCGACGAAATTATAAGAGTCCTCATCGTTGTCTAGCTTCATGGTCACGAAAGCCTCAAGGTCCTTAATGCTCTTAATGTCCTTAAGTTCTTCCTGCAAGTCCTCGATCTGTGCTTCGACGTCCTTCTCGAGGACCTCACGAATAATGCTTCTTAATTCTCCTATAGATAGCTTCATTTTATTCTCCAAAATATTCTGGCCATGAATTTGACGTCAGGAGGCGCATCATCTCTTTCTTCGCGCACCAGCCGTTAGATCAGACGCCGCCCAAGCCGGCGGGTGTCTCTTCTCTGCTCGATGCGCCGTCACCGGTGAGTCGCCGCTTCGCATTTGTGATCACTTGCTCGTACGTTTTTCGACCTTCCGGAGCGTTAGGCCCGTAGAACTCCATACGCACACCACCGTCGCGGATGGCATAGACTTTCAGGTTGCTCTTCGCCGAGTCTGGTGTTATCAAAAGCAATCCTTTATCGTCGATGGCTATGATACCTTGAGCGCCGTGCTCCACGGTGAGGGCAGTCTTCGCCGCGGCGACAAACTTTTCGCACGCCTCGATGCAATCTTTCAGCTTGATCATGTCGGTAACAGCGTTGAGCTTTTCTTCCAGCATCTTCGGTGTGAAGGTGGAGACGGATATGTCTTTTTTCGTCACAACGGGTTCCATTTCACTCACAAAGTCGTTTATCAGTTGTGTTATACCGTCTCCGCTGCCACCACCGCTGCGATTCCTTACTGTCCTGCTGCCGTCCCCGAAGTGCTTCACGGACAGAGCCACCTCCCCGTCTTCACTGACAAAGTCGGGTTCCGAGGAGGAAGTGGGCTTGAACTTGAAGGCGATCCGCAGCGCCGCCTCGCCGGCGCCGTACGGGTTTTTCCCACCCCACGACAGCGCTGCGGCGAAATCGGGCGACGAAGAGGCTAGCCTAGCGAGGACGGCGGCGACGCGACTAGCGCTCACTGCTTCTCGTTGCGGACCGGCCGCGACGACGGCTTTATAGATCTGAGGAAGGGAAGCTTTCGTCACTGCTGCGGCGGCCTCGATCTGGGCTTCCTCATCGGGCTTTGTGTTAAAGGGCACGGCGCGGACCAGATTGCCAGACTCGTCGAAGGTGGCATCATACATCTTTGTCTTGTCGCCTCTTTGCATAGAGACGAGCTCTTCAGTCAGCAGAAACTGCCTCACGAAACCCCGCAGCATACGATCATCCATCTGTTCACTTCTCCTTCACGGTCCGACATCCCAATATATATCACAAACAGTGGGACACGGGCACCACGGACAAGCAAATTATCGGTCATGTGCGGAACGGGAGATCACACGGGAGACAAGAAGTCCCTGTGGAGCGTCTTCGCGACCCGCGTCTTGTCGTTGTCAAACACGACCTGAACCTTACCATCGCCCAGGTCTCTTACAACTGTTCCGACTCCAAACCTCGGACTAGATACCTTCTCTGCTCCCGCCGCTCCAGGTGCGGCCTTCATTGTGGGACTGACACGCCCAAGGGCTGGCTTCGGCGGGAGATTGACGCCTGA
>RGVZ01000547.1 GCA_010029825.1 bacterium
TCGATCACATGGTCAGCCAGACCCAGCAGGCTTACACGTCATCGCTTGAGGAGCAGGATAGCCAAGCGCAAGCCGCCGCAGATGCTAGAACCGAAATGGCCAGAAAACGGCGCGACTACAACCTGGACGGCTACCAGCCCGGAGGTCCTGCAAATCCGAACGCGTCGAAAAATGGGTTCATCTTCGACAAGCCATCCGACCCGCTCGCCCGGATCGGCGGTTTCACGGCGTTTGGTTCCCCTTCTGATCCAGTCGTCCGCGAGCTGCAAAAGCAGGTGCGGTCATTGGAACGGATCGTCAAGGCGACCGAGGAAACTTCCCGATCCTGCCAAGGATAACCATGTCAGCCACTACACTAGGACAACTGGGAAGCGCAGGCTACGTGTGCACGGCTTCCCGTCCTTCCTTTGACCCGTCCTCCGGTTCCGTGTGGGAACTGGAGTACGAGGGCAGCCGCGACGCAATCCGCATTGCCTCCGTTTCATGGCAGTCCGCAGGCGGTCGAGTCCGTATTGACGAGAGTGGGCCAATCTCAAGGGCAACCGTTGTTTTCAGCGGCAACCGGAACCCGTCCGATCCGGCCGCGCCTATCTCGACGGAGACGCCAACGGACCGTTACGAGATCCGGACCGACCGCGTTGATATCTCCCTGTTCTCGCTTGCCGCTGTGATGAAGGAGGCGGATGGATATATCAGCCCGTCTCAATACAGGTCCGACATTGAAAACGCTGTGAAGGATGGCGTTGCACTGACGCTTGACAGGACAAACTTCCCGCTCGCCCACAAGATTTACAAGAAGCTTGCCCGCGGGCAGGACTCATTCCCGACGCCTCGCTTCAATCTTGTTCGTGTTCGCACCTACACGACGACGTATCAGCAACGCACACGGCTTGAGGCCATCCCGCCGATCTGGAAGACCACCAGTCTTGTCGCTGCCTTTGCGCTTCCGAATGCCGTTGCAAACATCCTGCCGTCCGATCCCGGACCTAATGACACCCCAACCGGAACCGTGTGGGGATGGATGCTGATGGACGATTCGGCGTCCTACGTTCCAAAAAACAACCAGGTCGAGGAACACAAGTCCTGGGCGTTTGCAGCGTGGGACACGGACATTTACCCGATCATCTGACAGTTGACGCCCGTTCGCCTTCAAGATGGCGAATGAGTTCACGCTGACCGCTCGGCTTGCCGCGTCCAAGGGCGGCAGCACGCTCCCCGGCACGACCTACAACGTGTCTCCCAGCATGTCCGGGACGTACATGGGCTACACTACCCAGAGCATCGGGACAACCGAGGAGTCGCTGACGCTCCCGCCCGACGTGGCGACCGCTTACAAGGTCCTGCTCGTGAACAACGACGCGACAAACTACATCGAGGTTGGAACCGTTACCACGTCCTACAAGTTCCGCATTCCTCCGGGCGAAATGCTGCTCATTCCGTACGTGGTCAGCAGCACCACGATCTATCTCAAGGCCAACACGGCCGCGTGCATCGTCCAGGCCCATTTCGCCGAGGTCTAACCTATGCCAGCAAGGCTCCCTGCCAAACTGGCAGAGCGCGGCCTAAACAGGGACCACGCTCGCGCCATCAACGAGCTGCGCGAAGTGGTCAAGCGCCAGCAGCTTGTCGCTCGGCCCGGCCAGCGCGTC
>RGVZ01000548.1 GCA_010029825.1 bacterium
GGCGGCCAGTCCGCCCAAGCCCAGACCGGCACCAACGTACGCGCCGCCGACAGCTGCCGGCACCCGCTTGGCAACGTCATAGGCGCCGTTCAGCCAGTCCAGCAGCGCCTTCTTCTCCGCGGCGGCTTTCTCGTTTGCCGAGTCGTATACGTCGTCAAGCTGCTTGCCAGTGTCGCCGCCGGTCAGGGCGTCATAGTAAGACTTCTCCGCGGCGGCGATTTCGTCTTGCTGGTCGCGGCGCTTCTTGCGCTTGTGCAGCGCCTCGATGAGCTTGTAACCGCCGAGTAAACCCAGCGTGCCGGCACCAAACGTCGCGCCAGTACCAAACGACGAGCGGATGACATTCGGGTCGTATGTGTTTTGATTCTTTGGGCCGGTCGACGGGGTAAACGGCTTCAAGAAGCTCAGCACCGAGTCCGGCAGCATTTTGCCGACGCCCGTGCTCATGCTGTCATACACGCCGGCTATTTTTGCCTCGGTGATCTTGGGCGTCGCTTCTTCGTCGTCTTCTTCGGCTTTCGGCTGCGTCAGGGCCTGCGAAAGGCCACGAGCCAAGTAGTACAAGCTAGCAGCCCCAGCACCGAGACCAAGCCCACCAACACCAGTCCGAATAATACGATCCCCCCAAAAACGCTGGTAGTCTTGGGGTGAAGGTTTGCCAACAGGGGCAGCTGCGGGTGGGACATTATTGGCGAGCTTTTCGAGTGTGGTCATGAGGCGTACTCACTATGTCTTGGGCGGGATCATGCCATAAACCTGCGCCCATTCAAGCCAGACGCGAAAATGTTTATTGTCATCATCCCAATTGTCGCTTCGTTTTAACAGCCGGTACCAGCCGTTCACAATTTTATCATTTATGTCGTCAAATTCGGCTTTCTGGTTCACGTCCCACAGCTCGAACATTTTGGACTTAAAATCGTACTGCAGCTCGATATTTTCAAGCTCGTCCTGTTTTAAGTCGTTCCGCTGCCCGGAGCCCAGCACCGGAAAGCCGTCCAGCGTTCCGGGCCAGTTCAGACGCGCGTTGTTGTGCTGCGAACCGCCAATCTCGCCGTGATATTTACGGAGACTCACAGGTTACCTTTCTGGCCGGTATAAACGTAACTTCTTGTTCGTTTTCGCCCGCGCGGCGTACGCCTTATACGCTGCCGCCAGTTCGCGCGCCTTCAGATCCTCTTCGTCCACGTCGGGCTCAGTCAGCTTGCCGGCCAGATGTCCAGCCAAGCCACCGCCGACTGTCGCCAGCATGAGCGGTGTATACGCCACGTTGCCCAGCGCGTTCCACGAGTCAGCCATCGACGGCAATTCCAGCGCCGACTTGATAAACGAGCTGGCCGCTTTGACGCGCGCATTCAGGGCTTCGCCGGTCAGCTGTTCTTCGGCGCAGCGCTTGAGAAAGCCAAGCTTGAAAGCTTCTTTTTCAGTGACGTCCATGTCAGAAGTCTCCGGGCAGAATAAGTTTTTTGGTGGGCGCTCCGACGGAAAAATCGGGTGTTACTTGTTTGCCCGTATCCTTGCCAATCGGTAAGGCGCCCGGCAGCGCAGTTGTAAAGTTTGCGCCGCTGGCCATCGATATCTTACTCTTTCTGCCCGGCCGGTGTCGCATAAACCACGCGTCGAC
>RGVZ01000549.1 GCA_010029825.1 bacterium
CACAAGGAGAAACTTGCGGGATGCGTTTGTGACGGCAGAGGTGATCTGGGCCGTGTTCGCCGTGGTCACGCTACCGAATCGGGTGGTCAGGGAGCCGTTGGGCAAGGCACCAACGGTTACGGTTCCAATTTGCGAAGTTCCAATCCCAAGAGTTACCGACCCGCTAACAGGAATCCTGCTCTGTGGGCCAATGGGAAGTCCATTCAGATCATATATTTTTACCGCAACGCTTTTCCCCGAAGTTCCATTATCTTGAAGCGGGTCTGTGACATCTGCTAACGATGCCGTCACAGTCCCGGCAACAGGTTGCGTGACGGTTGTTTGCCCATCGGATAACTGCGAGCCGCGAAGAATTACAGGAAGCGGGTCATCCAGCGTGACAAAACGAAATGAGTCTCTGTCACTATTTTCATATCCAATCTGCACGCCCCTATTCGCAGGGGAATCGCTGAAATTGGCCGCAAAATCCCCAGCGTTCGCCGTGACCGTCCCCGCCACGGTCTGGGTGGAGGGGAAGTTGGAGATGGAGACGGAGCTGCCGATTGTGACGGTGACGTTTTCCAGTGCCACGAGGCTGGCCGGATCCAGGGCGACGGTGCCGGTGACGGACTGGGCGGCGGCCTGGTCATCGTAGAAAATCACCAGCGGGCTGGTGGTGGTCAGCCCCACGGTGGAGGCGTTGAGCGTCACACGGGTGTCCGCGCCGGCCACGACGGATCCGGTCACCCCGCTGGCAAAATTATACATGGTGCGGCCCACCTGGGGAGCCACGACGAGCAGGAGCTGGTCCTGCTCTATGTTCACGCCGGTCAGCGTCACCACGTTGGTCGTGGGGCTGTAGCTGTAGGTGGTGACGATCTGTTTCATAGCTTTATATCAGAGACTTGTCAGCCAAGCGCAATGGCGTAGGCAATCCCCTCGCCTACAGACAGGGCCCCGATGCTGGACGGGCTGACGGGATCGGATCCGGCGGTGGCATGGCTGGAGGCGTGAGCCCCGGGGGTGGCGCCATCAGTGCTCAATATTCCGCTGGCCACAGTCACGCTGGCCGGGCCGGCAATGGTCGCCACGACGGGGCTGCTCATTCGGTGACCTCGCCGCTAACGGTGACGTTACCATTCAGCAGGCGCACCTTGGTGCCGGCGCTGGTGGTGAGCAGCAGGTCCCACTTGCCACCGGACAGCGGCAGGGCGGAGGCGGTGGCCGCGTTAAGCGCCAGATCCAGCCGGCCGGTCACGCCGGTGGCCGTGACGACGGAAAAGCTGGCCAAGAGGCTTCCGTTGTAAGTGTCCCTGATCTGGGCGGCAGCAGCAGCCCCGGCTAGGCTGTAGGTGGACCCGGTGCTGTCCTGAACAGCCACCTGGATCGAAAGGTCGACCCCCTGCTCAATTAAAAGATTGTAACTTGCGGCGGACATAATCAGACCGTGTAGAAGATCGGAGAATAGGTTGAGGCAACAATCATGTCCTTCTTTATGTATGCGTCGCCCTGGTAAACAGTCCTTCTTTTTCCACTCTCCGTCAGCTCAATCTCAATTTTTGTTCCAACCGTGCTGTCATCCACGCCCTCAAATAGCGACAAAACCTCGGACGTACCCATAGTCAGCGTGCTGTTATAGAAT
>RGVZ01000550.1 GCA_010029825.1 bacterium
GCACCTCCGACGAGGGCTGGAACCGCGCCACGGAAGAATGGCTGGCCAACTGGTCCCTGGCTTGCGACGTCCGCGGGCTTTTGGACTGGAACACGATCCAACAGGTCGCCACTCGCACCATGCTGCGCGACAACGAGCTTTTTGTCCTGCTCACCGACAACGGTGACGGATGGCCCATGCTCCAACTCGTCGAATCGCACCGCTGCGAGACACCCGCCTATCTCAACGGCGAGCGCCGGGTCATCGATGGCGTGCGGGTCAACGCCCAAGGCCGCCCGCTTTCCTATTACATTAACCTAGGCGACACCGACAAATTCAGCGAGGTGCAGAGCCCGGACGTCATCGTCCTGGCCGAACGCGATCGCGCCGACGAGCTCCGCAGCCTTTCCCGTCTGGTCACTTGCTTAAACCTGATTCAGGACCGCGAGGAGATTTTGACCAACACCATGGTCAGCGTGAAACGCTCCAGCACGATCGGCCTGGCCCTCGAGGGCGAGGGGAGCGCCGGATTCTTTGGGCCGGAGACCACCACCACGGACGGCATCACCACCGACCGGATACTTGGCGCCGGTGCCATCTGGAACGTGCCCAACGGCCGCAAGATCCGCGAAATCAAGGACGACCGTCCCAGCCCGAATCTTTCCGAGTTCATGGATCAGTTCCTCCGGGCCGTGGCCGCCGGGCTTGGCCTGCCTTACGAGTATCTGTGGAAAGCAGATCTATCCGGTCCCTCCCAGCGGTTTGTGTTGGCGCAAGCCCAGCGCCGTTTCGATGAAATCAGTCAGGCCATCATCACCCAACTGGTCTCCCGCGTCCGTTTGTGGGCTCTGGCAAAGGCGATCAAGCGCGGTGACCTGACTGGGCGTGACAGTGCCGCCGACCGGGAGGACCTGAAGCTGGGCCTGACCTCGTACGCATCCATCTACGCCGCCCGCGGAGAGGATTGGCAGGACGCGATCGACCAGAAAATCGCCGAACAAGCCTACATCCGGGCCAAGTGCGACAAGGCCGGCATTCCCGTCAGCGAGGTGCAGTTCATCCCCAACCAACCCCAGCCGGCACCCGTCACACCGCCCAGCGCCCAGCCGGCTGATGAGCCCGTGGCCGTCACCCCGCAGCCGGAGCTGGCGGCCGGCACCGTCAGCGTGTCCATGTCCGCTCCGGTGGAGACAAGCCTGACGGAGACCTTCAGCATGAAGGACGACCCGGATCTGGAGCTTTCCGACAAGGAACTGGACATGGTGGCCAAGGCCGTCGGTTTAAAGAACAAACGTCCCGCAAAAAAGAAGCGCGGTTGACGAGCGCAGCCAAGCTATGACTGAAAAAAAATTCAAGGGCATCTCCGTCATCACCGCAGGTCCGGCCTTGGGCCACGGCATGGTAATCGACGCGGAGACTCTTTCCCAAGTTGTTGAAAAAGGAAACGAAGCGGGGCAGGTGAAGGTGCTGTCGGATCACTCGTCCTCCGTCTCCAACATCATCGGCTATCTGGAAAACTTCGGACTGGACGGCGGCCGTGTTCGCGCCGACCTGACTCTTTTTGAGAGCCACGAAGGCTTTGCTTACTTCAGTGAGCTCATCAGCACCCTGCCAGGTCAGATCGGCTTTTCAATCAGCTTT
>RGVZ01000056.1 GCA_010029825.1 bacterium
GGGAGTTTAATATCGGGGAGTTTAATATCGGGGAGTTTAATGGGCATGGGCAACAATCCTTTGAGATTTGTAAAAAAAAAAAAATGAAAAAGATCCGCACGGTGTGCCGTTCGTACAAACCCATGATCGGACACCTCCTCGGCGACGCCCGCCGCCGTCTCCTCGACGGCGGTTCGGAGATGCCGGCAAGCGATTTCATGAGCCTGTACAGCCTGATCTACGACGGATGCATCCATGACCGCTCCCCGGGGAAAGAGGGCGTCGAGGCCCTCCACGGCCTCTTTGGCCACGAGATGAGCGCTTTCTGTACCGGGCTCGTCCACAGCACCTTTTCGCTGTCCAAAAAGATGGAGATCTACGAGGCCGGCCTGCGCTTTTTCCTGTTTTCTTTCCGCTACCTGGATCGTTTCCACACGAGGAGGAGCAAACGATCTCTCGCGGAGCAGGCCCGCGAGATCTGCGGATCCGTCCTCTTGCCGTCTCTGCTCGCCGAGACGCGCGCTCTCCTCGGGTCGCGGCAGGACGACACGGTCCTCCGGATGATCGCCTGGAGCGTCCGGAACGGCTTCTCCACACGGGTGCTGGCGACAGACCTGGTGGGGCTGTTTGGAGAGCGGCTGTCGGCATCGCCGCGCTTCCCGGACGCCGACAGCGTCCTCGCGCACCGCGACTCGCTCCGGGCCGAGATCGAACGGGATCGTCTTGTGGCCGTCCTCGGTGTCCACCAGGCGCTGAAAGACATGATCGACGAGGCCTGCCGGCGCGACGAGCGGCCGCTGCTGGCGGGCATGAGGTCGTTCCTCGAGCGGAAAGACCTGGACAAGATCCGGGTGCTTTTCCGATTTGCCCGGCCGGTGCTCGTGCCGGCCTTCCGCCGGTGTGTCTCGGAGGCTATGTCGCAGATCGGCCGGTTGCGCGGGCTCTGGGAGATCCTGGAGTCCGTCCACGAGGACTACGGCACGGCTTTCCGGGAGACGATCCAGGATCATCCGGCCCTTCTCGCCCGGAGCGTGGGCTGGTTCCGGGAGGACGCGGAAAACGTCTTTCTGCTCTCGTTCTTTCCGGACAGGACAGCCTGGTTTGCGTGCTACGAGAAGATCCTCTGCCGCGCGCTGATGGACGGCGCCTCGATCGAACGAGAAAGAGGACGGCTCCGGTGGCTCGAAACGGAGGCGGACCGGAACGCGCTCGACAGGCTCCGGCTCCTGCTCCACGATTTCACCGAGAGCCGGCGGTGGTCGGAGGAGAATGGCGACACGCATCGTCTGGTCATCCTCCGGAACGGCGCGCCGTCGGATCCGCTGCGATCCGAGCCGATGAAGCCGTGGGACGCTTGGCTCATGCCGGAGATGATCTCGTTCTTCCGGACGACGGACGCCGCGTACCGCGACAAGACCGGCAAGCGGCTGGTGTTCAGCCTCTGGAACAGCACGGCCGAGGTTATGATCAATGGCCGGATGGTGCTCCTCGCGGCCGTCCAGCTGGCGTTCCTGTACCTTGTTGTGTACCGGAAAAGAGACACGCAGGAGCAGATCGCCGAGGCGACGGGGATGGATCCCGGGATCGTGGGTGGCGTGCTCCACTCGCTCTCCCGCGGGCGGATCCTCCGGCGATCCGGCGACACTTTTGCCTACGAGCCGTC
Organism: bacterium; assembly: GCA_010029825.1. GTDB lineage: Bacteria > Bdellovibrionota_B > Oligoflexia > Oligoflexales > RGVZ01 > RGVZ01. The sequence goes on from RGVZ01000056.1 coordinate 1,643, forward strand.
GCACGAGACGGCTTTCCCGCTCCCGGCCGTGATGAAGCGGATGCCGGCAAGACCGCCGGAGGAGGACACACACCGCCTGCGCGCCGCCATCGTGAGCGTGATGAAGCGGGAAAGAGAAATGACGGAGCGGGCGGAAAGGAGATCGCCTCTGCTATGTGCCATAAACGGATTAAGACCTCTACGGAGAAAAAAAAAACGAGAAATAAATTTTTTTCATGACAAAAAAAAAGAGAATGTCGATTGCTCGTGAGTACAACAACAATGCCGTCTCGACCTACAACGAGTACGGATCCGGGATGAGATACAACACCCTCTTTGCGAATAAGCTGCCGGAGACCGTGCCCAGCATGAGCTTTCCCACGATCCTCGACCAGACCCCGATCCGGAGCTACGACGCCCTCACCCGCGACTCGGACGGGACCGGCTACTACAGCTACCTGACGGGCTACGGGACCTCGTGCGACCAGAACTATTTTGTGGCCAAGTGTCCCGAGAACAAGTTCCTCCGCGTCTTCCAGCCGGGGCCGCAGCAGTTCGTTTCGCCCTCGGCCAGCCCGCTCCCCAACGACCTCGTGTCCGAGGGCTACACCGCCGACCCGCTGACGCAGATCAAGAACCTCCAGATCACAATGTTTTACGACAAGGACTGCCCGTACTGCCAGAAAGCCATCGCGTCCATCGACGAGGCGATCGGTGCCAAGAACCGCGAGCAGCTCGTCCAGCTGAAAGACGTCAAGGTCGGCCAGAACGAGCAGGAGCTGGTAAACCTCGGCGGCTACGCGGTGCCCTTTTTCGTTTCCGGCCTCACCAACAACACCGTGACCGGTTTTTTCCCCGTGGACAAGCTGCTGGCGGATCTGGCCGCGTTCAAGGCCAAGAATAACTCCACCCAGCAGCAGCTCCAGGATCTGGGGATCGTGGTCTACGAGATGGAGAACTGTCCCTACTGCACGTCGCTCCACAGCATGCTGGCGCCTTACCAGGATGCCGTCGAGTTCAAGAACGGCCTGGATCCGGCCAACGCCTCCTCCCTCCAGGGCGTGAAAGGCTTCCCCTACATCGTGTCCAAGACGACCGGCAAGACGGTCACAGGATGCCCGGCCTCCATCGAGAGCCTCATCAAGGATCTGAAATAGAGACATGACACATGGTCGGCCTCGATCGAAAGCCTCATCAAAGACCTGAAATAGAGAACATGACACATGGTCGGTCACCGGGTGGCCTCCATCGAGAGCCTCATCAAGGATCTGAAATAAAGACGGCTGCTCACTGGAGCAGGACGCGATCCGCGCAGAAAGCCGCGGTATCCAGCGAGTAGGTCGCGATCAGCGAGGTGATGGTCTCGCCCTCGACGACGACCTTGTTGAGCGTGCCGGTCTCCTGGACGCGGAGACGGGCGTGGCGATGGCCAACGCGGCCGGTGATGTTCTGGGTCACGACAAAGTCCGCCTCGACCTCCAGGGACGGTGTGAGCGGGATGGTAGCCGCGAACTTGCCGGTGCCGACAAGATCGAGCCGGCCGTCGCGGAGTGTGCCGGTGCCGTAGGTGGTGTAGGTCTCGACGGCGGCCACGCCGTCGAAAGACTGCGTGAGCGACCAGAAGATCGTGTCATCATTCTGTTCGAGAATGGTGAACCGGTAGTCGTACGGCACGGTCTTGAACTGATCCTGGACAAAAGAAAAGTCCTCGCCGTAGGCGACGGATGCGGACACGGCGGTAGCGGCATAGACGGACATGTCTGGTTACAGAGACGCAAGATTTAAATGCGTCGCTACAATTCGCTCTGGACGGTCTCGTCGTTCAGCTGTTTCTTGGATTTGATGTACACGCGGATCTCACCGATGATGCCGATCTTGGACGTGATGAGCAGGGGCATGTTGTTTTTGCAGTGGATGTTCAGGTTCATGTGAAGACCGGCGATCTTGAGGATGCGTGACAGCTGCTCCGTGTCAAAATCCTCCGAGAACTCGTCGGCATCGTTCTCCACCAGCCGCTGCGCCTCCGTGTCGCCGAGGATGACGTTCGTGCTGTAGATGCTCCCTACGTTGCACAGGAAGCCCACGGTGTATTTCTTGGCCACGATCTGGATCGTGTTGGACATGTTGAACATGTCCTTGCACATCTTGCTGAACTCGCTCGAAGAGATCAGCACCGAGTGCTCGTAGCACTCCGGGATCGTAATGTCCAGGTTCTGGATGTTCTGGATCTTGACGTAGCTGATCGTCAGCCGGTTGTGATCCTTGGGGATGATCTGGATGCCCATGTCCAGCGCGTTCTTCTCCTCGATGAACAGCACCAGGACGTCCCTCTTCTTGATGGATTTCAGCATCTTGTAGAAATGGTTCATGTTCAGACCCACGTTCAGCACGCCGCCCTCGATCGCCTCCGAGAAATAAAAGAAGCTAAAGTCCTTGGCATGCAGCGTCAGGTCGATCAGCGTGCGGCGGTTGCTGTCCATCATCCGCAGCGAGATCTTTTTCGCGTCGATGCGGAAGCACGCCGTCTTGATGACGTTGTGCAGCAGCTCCGTCAGGATCTTGAAGATGTACGCGTCCGTGGTCTTGCACCGGAAAAGATGGTTCGTCTGCTCCATTTTTTTTTTAAATACGCGGCCGTCTTAAATCATTTCAGAGCACGGCCGGTCCGCGCTGGCCGAGGAAGGGGAGGGCCGTGGACGGGCGGATCCCGGCGATGACGCCTTTCTCACAGCAGAGGCAGTCGTATTCATCGACGGTGAGGAACGAGGAGAAATAATCCCAGCTGTAGACGGTTCTTGTGTTGAGGATAAACTGGGCATACGCGGGGCTGATGTTTCCTGCGGGCGACGATGGCATCTCTACGGATGGAAAAGATTTTTTTTTTTAGGCGACGCGGAGGATCCAGTAGCGATGGGCGCGCCGGAAATGTTTCCGGGCGCGTCTCGCCTGCGACGGGTATCCCTTGACGAGCGCCGCGAGTCGTTCGCGCTCGTCCGCGGAAGCAGAGCCGTGGCCGCCCTGGGTGTCCCAGAACACCCAGAGCCCCGAAGACACGAGCCGCGGGACGAGCGTGCCGACGAGCCGGTGCTGGGCGTGGCCGTACTCGCCTTTCCAGTTGTGTGTGAGCACCATCTCGTAGTGGTGGCGCTCGAGCTCTCTGCGGAGCGCAGGCTCGACCTTGTCGTGGAGCCGGCGGGCCGTGTCCTGATCGGTATGATCCCACATCTCGTACTCCCAGACCTGATCGAGACTGTCCATGGCGGCCACGAATTCCGCAGCACGGCGCTTGTGTCCGGCGTTCGTGAGGCAGATGATCTTCCAGCCGTCCAGCCGGAGCAGCGCCAGCCCGCCAAAGAGGAGCTCGTCGTCGGGATGGCAGACGATCATGAGCCGGGTGGCGTCGGCTTTCTTGATCTTGTGGAGCGTGTCGCGTTGCGGGAAATGTGGTGGTCGGGTGTACCACCTCATGAGCAGGCCGTACAAGACGATCACCAAGATCACGTAGACGAGCAAAAAGATGAAGCCCGCCAGGACCGATCCGGTCGCAATCAGGACGAGCCACACGATCAGGGCAACGACGGCCACCAAAAACCACGCGTAATACACCACCGGAAGCCTCAGCAGCATCTTTTGTCCGACCGGCACCCAGCTGTTGGCATTCTCGTGATCCATGAGTGGGAGGTCTCTGATATTGGCGGGGATGGTCTTGTGCATCCGGAGATTCATGAAAGGGAACAGATAGGCATCGGGCAGCAGCACCGTCGTTTGGGGATGCCGTCGGAAATACGCCATGACAATGGCACCAAACATGAGCGGTCCCGTGCGGCTGAGCAGCGAGCCTCTCTTCCGACCGAGGATGGTTTTCAGACAGTTCTCCATGACGGGATGCCGTGCCGAAGCACCGAATAACCCATTCTGGATAAAAACCTTGTCGATCAGCCGGTAGAGCCTGTGAAAATTATTGGATTGAACCACGACCAGGTCGATGTCATCTTTTCCACCGAACGCATCGATCCAGAGCGCCGGCGAGCGAACGCAGCGGTAATCCGTGTCCAGGTAGAACCCGCCAGAGAGGTAGACGATCATGTAGCGAGCAATGTCCGATTTGCCGGCGTACGTGGGCTCGGCGTCGTACATTGCTTCGAGCGCCCTGCCTCGCCGGCCGAGGCGCTCAAACAGCGGCCGGATGCTCGCGTCGTCCCAGAGCCGGAACTGGATGCCCTCGGCGTCTTGACGGCACCGAGAAAGATTGTCCCGGAACGGACAGGCCTCCGCGCCCTGGATCCAGATGCGGTGGATGATCTTGGGAATCATTTTACTGGACTCTTTTTTTTTTTCTTTTACGGCCTGACAAGGATCGATCGGTGGTTGTCCGGCTTCCAGTCTTTCTTGGCGCCGTATTTTTTCTCGAAGCGGTCGAGCAGGCGCACCGGATCCAGGGCTCTGTTTGTGTACGGGACAGACAGGATCTCCCGACGAAAAGAGGCGCACCCGATCACGGAGTTTTCGATGAACGGGAGCTTCTCGAGCAGTGTCGAGAAGAAATGATGGAGGATGCCCGAAGCGTCCAGGGGTAGTTTTTCCACATTGAGGCGGCATCCACGGCCGCACTGGCCAATGAAAAAGATGTCGGGCCGCGGATGAAAGACGCTCATGCCGAGGTCGTTGATCCGGAGGATGAATCCGAAAAGGGGGATCACGAGCCTGTGGCCACGCCGGTACTCGTAGCCGATCTCCCTGAGGTTCTCGATGCCGGTGTCGTAGAAATACGAGTTCGGTCCCAGCCAGTGGATCAGGAGGTTCTCGGGATGCATGTCCCGCAGAAAAAAATCGTACCGGAGGAGCACCATGAACGTGTACAAGAAAGAGATCACCAGCGTATCCAGGATGCTGCTGAGCAGGACACGCCTGCGGATCCTCGGGAGAATGATGTGATAATCGCGTCCGTGCGCCGTGGTCGTCATTGTGCGCAGGGCGAACGTTTTCAGCTGCTCAAAGGTCGAGAACCACTCGCCATAGACAAAAGGATTGTGATTCGTAATGAAAAAATTATTATCGCTCGTCCGTGTGCCCGTATACTCCTCGATGTCGTCTTTGCCCTGTCGCTCTAGGATGATCCTGGTCACGATGTCTTTCCGGTCGTCACAGATAGTGGCGCCGAGCATGAGCGGGAGGTGAGGACTCTTTTTTTTCTTGTATAGGAGATTGGTAAAAGCATGAAAAAAGGCCTCGTTGGTGAGCGCGTTGTCGTCCCATACGTACATCCGGCCCGCGTGAGACAGGATGCCAAACGAGGCATCGTGGAAAGAATGGATCTCTTTTACCACCACGGGGATCGTAATGATCTTGTCGCTGGCGATCTCGAGATCCATAAAAGGCCGTACGCAGAGGCTCGGCGGTGCGCTCACGACGCCGTACATCCCGCTCCCCAGCTTTTTCTTGCAGCGGATGACGTGCTCCCGGCAGATGGCCGAGATGGCCGCGGCGAGGCGTCTCTTGGTGAGCGGGCGCGGGAGCCGGTAGATCCTCGTGATCGGTGAATCGTCGATATCTTTCAGCAGGACATCCATTTCTTCCTTGACAGAAAAAAAATACGACGATCCTATCCCACCGTGACCACTTTAGCGAGGTTTCTGGGAAAATCCGGGTCGATGCCGCTCTCCACCGACAGACCGTACGCCAGCATCTGGAGGACGATCCCGGCCACGAGGAAAGCCATCGCGCCGCCACGGATCCGGCACACGACGAGGCCGTCGTGCTCCGGGACGTCCAGTGGCGTGAGGAGCACCACCCTGGTCTTCCTGGCCAGGATCTCGGTGATGCTGTTAAGGCTCTCCTGCCGGGTCGAGGCGTCGGTCAGCACAAAGACGACGAGCACGGACTCGTCCATGAGGGCGAACGGGCCGTGTTTGAGCGCGCCGGCCGGGTAGGCCTCCGCGTGGCGGTACGTGATCTCTTTGATCTTGAGGGCGCCCTCACGGGCAATCAGGAAATCATTCCCTCGACCCAGCAGGAAGAGGCTCCGGTGGGGGAGGATCAGCGGCACGAGCGTGGTGCGCACCGTCTCGAACAGGGGGGAGAGGCCGTCCCGCAGGACGACTCTCAGATCCTCGATCTGACGCAGCACGGCGATCCGGGGCGCGTCCTCACGCGGGAGGAAGAGCTGGTGGAACCACAGCACGCACAGGATCCCCGAGATGACCTGCGCGGTAAACGACTTGGTGGATGCCACGCCCCGCTCTCGGCCGGCATTGGTGTACAGGCCGCCGTCGGTCTGCTGGGACAGCGCCGACCCGACCACATTGGTGATCCCCAGGCAGACAACCCTGTGGACGTCCAGCCTGAACCGCTCGAGGCATGCCAGGAGATCCCTGGTCTCGCCGCTCTGCGAGAGAAAGATCCCGACGGTCCTGCCCCGCACCGCCGCTTTCCAGTCCAGGCCGTCTGCCTCTGTGGCATCGACCACGTGGACATGCGACAGCGGCGTCGCCTCCAGAAAGAAACGACGCAAGATCATGGCGGCGTGGAGCGATGTCCCGCACCCGAACAGGTACACGTGGCTGGCCTGACAGAGGGACGGCGCGAGGTGGGACAGCCCGCCCAGGTGGATGCGGCCCGTGGCCACCGAGTAGCGCGAAAAATTCTTGGACACCCTCTCGATGAGATCCTGCTGCTCCAAGATTTCTTTCTCCGTGAAATGGCGGTACGCGCCGAGCGCCCGGTCGCTGTCGCCGGATCGGTGTCTCGGGTCGATCGCGGTGAAATCCTTGTGGAAATGCTCGTCGAAGCGCAAGACGACGAGCTCGTTCGTCGGGAGGCTGTAGACCCGGGTGATGCCGGGGGGAAACGCCTGTGTCTCGGAGCTGATCATGATCATGGTGTGATCCTTGTCGGTGCCGAGCACGAGAGGGCTGCCGTGGCGGATCGCCAGCAGGACGTCGGGGAGTTCCGCGCACTGGAACACGAGGCCGTACGTCCCCTCCGTCGTGGCCAGGACGTCCGTGATCGCGCGCCTCAGCGATTGCTCGAGCGCCGTCTCCGACCGGAGCTCGCGCCACCTCGCGGCGATGCTGTTCAGCAGCACCTCGGAGTCCGTCTCGCTCGCCTGGCGGGTGCGGTAGCGCTCTCTCAGCTCCTGGTGGTTCTCGATGATGCCGTTATGAACCATCGCCAGCGTCCCACAGACCGTGTCGATGTGCGGGTGGGCATTGTTCAGGCTCACCCCGCCGTGCGTCGCCCAGCGCGTGTGGCCGATCATGTTGGTGGCCGTGGCGGTGTTCTCGCCCGGCATCGGGACGACGCCCAGGCTCTTGTACACACGGAACGCCTCGTTCTCCAGGAAAGAGATGCCGACAGAGTCGTAGCCACGGTTGCGGAGCTCGTGCATTGTGTAGACGAAATCCTCAAAATGACCGGGTTCCAGCGATAAGAGAGCCGTGATTCCACACATTTGATCTGTTGATATCCCAGATCTTTAATTGAGTCGGACGAATCGCGGCTTCCTTGCGACAACCGGTCTCGGCGTGGCGGTGCCCGGTTTCGATGTCAGCAGCCTGGTCGAGATCGTGTTCCTGTGCTTCTCGTCCCTGGTCATCCCCGCGGCTCGTCCGTGAAAGGCGTCCCGGATCCTGCCCGCGTCCATCTCCGGCAGGATCGCTTCCGAGTAGATGTACTTGAATCCGGCCAGCGCATCCACGTCGAACGTCTTTGGATAGGCCTCCGGGAAAAGATCCATCACCTCGCGAGCCTTGGCCGGGAGGAGGTGGCGCATCTGCGGTGGCAGGATGAGGAGGAGCTGGAGGATCGGCTCGACGGGCGCGGAGCCGAGGAACGAGATGGAGTTCAGCGAGAACGAGAACCGGTCGAGGACGGTCAGCATGTCGGAGGGCAGCGGCGACACCCGATACCGGTAGTGCCACGCGTAGTCGGGACACCCGCGCAGGTAGTACCGCAGCGTAAAGACGATGGACTCGAAATAGTTGATGACGGCCTCCGTGACCGTGCGGCGGTACGCGTCCTCGTCCAGGCCCGCGCACCCAAAGAAATAGTCGTAGTACCGACGCTTCCACGCGGGCCGGCCGTAGTCGATCCGATCGAGGAGCGGCGCGTATCGCGCGTGCTCCGGGTGATCCGGGTGAAAAAAAGAGAGGTGCTGGAAGCGCGACTCGAAGAGCTCCGCCGCGTCCATCCCCAACTCGTTCCGCGCGCGGTGCGGCGCCGACTCACCACTCGCCTCCCGCAGGCACAGCGCGTGCATCTTGCGCATGTCCGCCTCTTCCGTTCGGGCGAGCCGGGCGACAATGGCTCGGAAGAAGCGCTCGTCCACGCGGGGCTCCGGCTGGTGAATCGGGTGGTAGTCCACCAGGTATCGGTGCGCGCCGGACAGCTCGTTGTAGAGGCCGATCATCGTGTCCAGCCCTCCGGCACGGATCTTTAGGTACGGGAGCGACGGGACAAAATCGTTCCCGACCATCATCAGGAGGAGGTTGTAGTCGGTCAGGACGCGGAGCTCGTCGACCGGCACCGACGGCCGTGCGCGGGTCATCTCGTTGTAGAAATCCCGGCGGACCAGGTCGAGGCTGCAGTAGATGTACTTAAAGTCGTGGCAGAACCGAGATTCGTGCAACGACTTTTCATCCGGCATGCGCATGATGGAGATGCTGGACTTGTGCGTCAGCAGGCACAGGGAGATCATGTCCGCGTCGGGGCTGTAGACGGCGACGGCGTCCCTGGTGGACGCCGGATCCCGGTGCATCCGGCGGAGGCGCTCCAGGAACTTGTGCTCGCCCTCCCCGGGCATCGAGGAGTCGCTCAGGATCACGCGGCAGCCGAACCTGTCCTGGGCCATGGCTTTCTGGAGAGCCCTGGAGAGCTTCTCCATGAACAGCGTCCCGGGGCAGATGTTGGGGCTCGGGTCGAAGCCGTCCTCTGTTGCCGGCCAGCCCATCTCTTTCCTCTTTTTCTGGAAAAGTTCCTTCATCTGGACGGACTTGTACCGGCGCGACCGCTGCTGGACCATCTTGGCTCTCGGCGCGGAGCCGTCCATCGAGATGTAGGCGTACTGTTTGGGCGCGACCACGTCGTTGATCATCTCGCACGTCGTGCGTATGGTCTCCTCGATGAGCGCCGCCTGCCGGTCGGCGTCCGCCGGGAGGCCGGCGCGGATCTTGTACCAGGTGTTGTAGATGAGGGAATTGAAATCGATAAAGAGCACGTCGAACGGCACGCTCCGATCCGCCCCGCGGATGATGCTCCTGTTTTTCTGGAGGATGGAGCGGAAAAAAGTGGGGATGCCCATGTGTTTTTTTCTGTTGTGGAAAAAAAGAATACAAATCAATTTTTCATCACATGTACATGGAGAAATGATTATGGATCATCCGCAGCTGCTCGTTGGTCATGTCTTTGTAGGTGTTCCATATTTCCCTGCACTGCGGTGACGCGTTCGGGAGCCGGGGGGATTTATTGTCGAGGTGATTGAAATTGAAGATCTTGTCGCGGATCGATCGTCTTTTATTATTGACGCGCCAGTCCTGGCCGAACTCGTCCGTCCAGTCCAGGCATTCATCGATCGTCAGGATTTTACGGTTCACCAGGTACGCCCTGAACTCCATATACTGTGTCCATGTGTACCTCGGCGTCTTGGCTCTTTTTATCCGTTTTGGCATTCCTGTCATTCTGCCGGCATTGCGACGACCTCGGGTCTTTTTCAGTTTTGGGTCTAAAGCGGTGGAATATCATGAGAAAGACGCGGTCTTTCCTGGCTCGGCTGGCTGTTAACGTTCGAGTCCTGCGGAAAGAGTGTATGGGTAGTGGTAGAACCCGTTGGCGCGCAAGACGCGGACGGTCTCACGGATATCATCGTCCTCGTCGCCGACGGAGCCCAGATAGGCCACGAGCCGTTCGTGGACGGCGCGTATCTGGGCGTAGCTTGCCGAGAACACGGCGAGGAGGACGCGGAGGCGTAGGAGGGCGGGCGTCTCTGCCGCCGGCATCATTTTCACGAACGCGTGAAAACGATCCACAAACTCGTCGACGACCGTTTCTTTTTTATGAAAGACCAGCCGATACCTCATGTAGTGAGTAAGAAAGACCGTGAGCACGGCGACGTTCTCCCTCAGGTCGTGGAGCCTCGCGTCGTAGCCGGCGCACACGCGCAGGATCACCGTCTTTTTCTGGAAGGCCGTGGCCTCCATGCGATCCACGCTCCCGAGCATCTCCATGGCCTCGCGGGCGAGCATTCCCTATCTCTGTCCTTTTTTTTTTTTCTCGACCCGGCACGTGCCCGTGACATGGTTGAAAACATAAAGATGACGCAGCGGGAGATGCGACATCTGATCATGCGAGCGCCTCGGCCAGACACAGACCGACACGCCTCGCCAGCTCGACGGGGACGGCGTTCCCGATCTGACGGTATTTCGAGCTCGTGCTCCCGACAAACTCGTAGGAATCGTCAAACGTCTGGATCCTGGCATACTCACGCACCGTCAGCGGCCTGTCTTCGATCGGGTGGCATCGCTCGGTCTGTTTCTGGCTCGGCGAACACAGGAGCGTCAGGGACGGCCTGTCCATGGACAGCCGGTGGAGGATGCCGCGCTTGCCGCCGCCGGATTCGAAGCTCTTCTTCATGTAGGCGCGCTGCGTCTCCACCGGGAGATTTACCCAGCACCCACCCTGCGGGATCATGGCGAAGAGTCGTTTTTTCTCCTCGGGGTAGGTCGCTCCATCCGAGGCAGGGACGTCACGGAGGGCGTCGCGGAGGCACGGTCGTGGCACCGACGGCTCCGGGAAGGCGAATGCGTCCCCGTCCCGTATGCCCACGATGAACACGCGCTCCCTCTTCTGGGGAACGCCGTGATCGGCGGCGTTCAGGATCTCGTGCCAGATGCGGTACCGAGGATCCACCCGTCTCATGAGATCCTCAAAGACCTTGCCTTTTTCGAGCGTCAGGAGGCCACGGACGTTCTCGATGAGGAAAGACCGGGGCTGCAGGCCGTTGATCATCTCGATAAACACCAGGAAGGGATTTCCCCGCTTGTCCTCGAGGCCGCGGCGCCGGCCCGCCTGCGAGAACGGCTGGCAGGGCACGCCCCCCGCCAGCAGGTCGATCCTGCCGCGGTGCGGCGTCAGATCGAGGCTGTCGATGGCACAGCACCGGATCTCGACCCCGGGATGATTGGCGCCGAGCGTCCTGCAGCAGTCCTTGTTGACATCATTGAGCAGCACAGGGATAAAACCCGCCCTCACAAGACCGGTGCTCAGACCACCCGCGCCCGCGCACACCTCGATAAAACGCGGCTTTTGTGACATTTGTGCGGATCCCCCGTATTTTATCAGTGGATCAATTTTTTATTTTGTAGGCGCGCACGGCATGTTCTACCGTCTCCCTGACCACGTCCGCTTCGTCACCAAAAAGAAAACGAAACAGGGCATGACCCGTCAGCACCCGTATCCACTGGCCGTTGTGGCAGATCCACTTGTCTGACGATCCGTCACGCTTCCTGTGATCAAAGATGCAGCCATACACTGCCGTAAAATCCGGGTGATCGCGCTTATGAGCAGCCAGCAGCGATAATTTGGCTGTCCGCGAGGACGAGTTGTCCGTGTTGGTCGCGTTTTTCACTTCCATAATGATCCGCTCGGATGGCCCTCACCGAGATCCTCGAAGCCCTCATATGCCCCAATGCTGCGCTGCCACACATGGCCGTGCCGCTGGTTTCTGGTCTTGAATTCCGCATGAGCGGCGCGCAGTTCGTGCTCTTCGGGCGTCATCAGCGGGTCGTGTGCTGGGAGGAGCGGTGGGATCGGCCTGCCCAGCGTCTTGTGGACAATGTCTGCCACGGCGCGCTCGTATTCTGAGGAAATCATCCTTGGCGTGGGCGTGGCCGAACCGAGCACAGATCATTTTTTCTGACGTCTGTAAAAAAAAATGAGTCCCGCCGTCTCGCACACCGCCTGTGTCTGCTGCTGCCCGCTCGTCTGGGTCCTTGTCGCGTTCGCTTCCCTCGCGGACGGTTTAAAGACGATCCGGCGGCGTACCAAAACATGGAGAGGAGTTTATGCCTCAATATGATTGTGCGCAACGAGAGCCACATCGTCGTCAGGACGCTGGAGAACCTGCTGGAGAAGATCCCGCAGATCGATTACTACGTCATCTCGGACACGGGATCCACGGACGACACGATCGGGCTCATCCGCGGGTTTTTCGACGGGCGGTCGATCCCGGGCGAGATCTACGAGGACGCCTGGGTGGATTTCGGGCACAACCGCACGGTGGCGCTCCGGCGCGCCTACCGCAGGACGCGCTTCGTGCTGGTCTTTGACGCGGACGACGAGATCACCGGCACGATCCCGCTGCCGGATCTGCGCACGATAGACGACATCGACGGTTTCCTCTTTCGCTTTGGCGGCGACACGGCCGTCACCTACTACTGCCGCCTCCTCCTGGTCTCGAACCGGCTCCGCTGGCGGTACCGCGGCATCCTCCACGAATTCATCGAGTGCGAGGACGTCAAGGAGCCGCGTATCGCCTTCCTCGGCGGGTTCTACAGCGTCGTCTCCGGCCGCACCGGCTGGCGGAACACGTTCCCGGACAAGTACGCGAGGGACGCGGCGCTGCTGGAGGAGGCGCTGCTGACCGAGACCGATCCGGTGCTCAGCCGGCGCTACACTTTCTACTGTGCTCAGAGCTGGTTCGATGCCGGGAATCACGAGGAGGCGGAGCGGTGGTACCGCAAGACCGTCGAGACCGAGGGCTGGGATCAGGAGCGGTACTTTTCCTGTCTGCGGCTCTGGATGCTCGCCGTCGCGCGCGGCGCGGTCGAGGAATCGCTTTCGTGGCTCGTGCGCTCATCCGAGATCGATCCCGAGCGGCTCGACGGCGTGTTTGAGCTCGTCCGATACCACACCGAGAAAGGCATGTTCCGGATCGCGTGGGGCTACTACGAGGGCTTCCTCCGCCGCGTCTTTGAGAACAGCCAGGAAAACGCCCCCGACAAGCCCGAGAAGCTCTTTGTCAACCCGTGGGTGGCGCAGTTCGGTCTGCCGTACTACGTCATCCTCCTCTGCGAAAAAACGGGCGACCGCGATACCGCCCGGCGCATGTATCACAAGATCTTTCGCGCCCGCTTCCCAGAGAAAGACGACCAGAGGATCAGATCGCTGCTCGATCATCTCGAGCCGTGCTTCACGGAAGACCTCCGCGACCCGCTGCTAGGCTGGCTCGCGGCGCTGCGAGCCGCCGGCGTTCCGATCGACGACGGCATCGACCGGCGGTACGGCTACGACGTCCTCCTGTACACGGGCTGGGCTCCGTTCCCCTGGAACGGCGACACGCCGCGCACAAGAGCCCTCGGCGGCTCCGAGACCATGGCCGCCGGGCTCGCGGTTGCTCTCTCCGCGCAGCAGCACAGTGTGGTGGTGGTCGGGAACGTCCTCGACACCGTCGGCAGCCCGCGCTACCTCCACGAGGAGCGCGCCCGCGACGTCGTCCTTGGATGCCGCTTCCGCCTGCTGATCGTCTCGCGCGACCTGACTTTCCTGGATCGTTTCCGCGGCATCCATGCCGAAAAGACGATCGTCTGGGCGCACGACGTCGACGTCCTCGGCGGTCACCACCTCGCCGCGCCGATCTCCGCCTACGTCTTTGTCAGCGAGTGGCAGAAGAGGCTCTTCCTGGAGCGGTACGCCTCCCTCCCGCGCGACCGGTGCGTGGTCGTCCCGAACGCCATCGACGATTTCCGGCCGGTGGTCTCGACGCGCGTCGCGAACCGCTTCGTCTACTCGTCGTGCGTGAACCGCGGCCTCGAGAAGATTCTCGACCTGTGGCCGATCATCCTGGCCACGATCCCGGACGCCACGCTGTGGGTCGCGACGTACAACACTTTCCCGCGGAATCCCTGGGAGGAGACACTCCGGGAGCGGATGACGGCGCTGGACGGGGTGCGGATGCTCGGGCAGCTCGCCAAGCCGGAGCTGTACAAGATCCTGGCCACCTGCGAGTTCTGGCTCTACCCAACCACTTTCCTGGAGACGTTCTGTATCACGGCCGTCGAGATGATGGCTCACGGCGTCTTGTGTATCTACTACCCGGTCGCCGCGCTCCCCGAGACCATCGGCGAGGGCTGCGGCGTGCCCGTCGAGATGGGCCACGAGGTCGAGACGATCCTCACGCTGACCGCGAAGCGGAAAGAAGAGATCCGGCGCGCGGCTTACGACCGCTACCGCGAAAGATTCCTCTGGAAAGACTGGGCCGGCGACTGGGCCCGTGTCCTCGAGAACGCCAAGCCTCAGCAAAGGATCAAGGTCTTTTACGCCGGCGACGCCCGGCCGTCCACCGACCTCCAGGCCGAGCCCATGCCGACGGTCGACGGCACCCGGTTGTGCGAAACGCCGTACCTGGCCCGCGTCTTCCGTGACGGCAACGGACCACGACCGGAGATCCTCGCCCACCTCGTGCTCTGGCGGCGCCTGCGTCTCGACAGCGCCTTCGACACGTACGTGATCGATACCGCGCCCGGCTCCTACACCCTCACCAAGAAAGAAGCCGTCGTCCTTCTCCATCGCGCCCGCGCGGAGGGAATCGCCGATCTGTCGGGATTCGTCCAAGGACGCGCCGGCGCGGCGCCGGAGAAGCAGGCGACGGTGGGCATCATCTCCGCGACCGTCCGCGCAGAGAACACCGGTGGTCTCCGCATCATCGCCTTCACCGATCAGGACGAGCCGCCGGAGGGCGGCCGGCGCTACGACGACGAGGCCGGGCTGAACGCGCTCCTGTCCTCCGAGGGCGTGGATCTCCTGTACACCAACTCGACATCCAACCCGTTCCGCGCCGTCGACGCCTGTCCCATCATGTTTGCCCGCGATCATGCCTCCGTCCTCGACATCGGGGCGCTCCGCAAGGTCTTCCACGACGTCTTTGCTCAGGGATAGCGCTTCTGGTAGCAGAAATTAAAGAGGATGAACAAGAACAGGCCAAAAAGAACGGACTTGAAGACCAGGAGCGCGAACGGGCTGTTCTTGGCGAGGGGGAGGATCGACTGCAGGACACCGTCCGGCAGCGTCCCAGACAGCAGGATGTACACCACCATGATGGTCAGGAACGCCTTGAGCTCGAAGCGGAAACGTATTTCTGGCGGAGACGGTGGTGGCGTCGCCGTCTCCACAAAAGCCTCTTTCCGGGCGGTCGGAGGGAACATCCACCCAATGATTTCTCGCTCTTCTTTGGTGGGCGGGACGGAGTTCGTCGGCAGAGCCTGGATCGGATCACCCATTTTTTTTTACCTCCTCGGTGTGTGTCGTCTTTAGACTCGCCATAAAAAATGGTATTTTTTTTCTTTCTACGGAAAAAGCCATGAACCTGGATTTCAGCCTCAAGAAACTGGAGGACGCGGATCTCGAGATGACGCTCTTTGTCAACAAGGAGAAGATGAACATGCTGGATTTCATCTGCCACATGCAGTTCGAGTATTTTTCTTCTTTTTTCGTCTCGGCGCTCATCGACGTCCACACGCTCCACAAGGAGCCGTTCCGGACCATTGTCTTTCCCGTCTTTCGACACGCCGCTTTCCGGGACGCGATCGTTTTCCGGCTCTCGTACGACGAGGGCCGGGGCGGGCTCGGCGGTGCCGAGCTCTCGGCCGAGACGCGCTCCCGGTACTACCGGGTCATGCGGGAGAAAGACAGCCTCGTCTTTTTTCCCAGCCGCAAACAGACGGTGCAGAGCCTCTCCGAGCTGCTGATCCCCGAGAACAAGGTCTTTCTCCAGAAGCTCCTGAAAGGCGTCTTTGAGACCGTGTTTCTGATGCTGAGCGCCACTCCCCGGTCTTCCTGCGCGGTGGCCTGTCGGAACGAATTTTTATTTTTTATCCTCGCCCATGATAGAGATGGGCGAACCGAACGGATTCCGAAACAGCAAGATCTTTGCAAAGACGAGAGAAAGACTCCCGTACAGCCGGACACACGACTGCGGGTGCGGGAAAAAAAGAGCCTCCACCAAGTATCCTCCACTCGCGGTCTCGGCCATCAGGAACTCATTGTCGTCCGAAAAAACGGGTGATCAAACGGATCCGTAGGCCGGACGGCAGCGATCGCGGTCTGGTTCGACGGCGGCGCGGCCGAAAACCACGGCCGGTACCGCTCGTCCGGCTGCCTGGTCGGTTGCTGATCGTTGCGCCGAACCGTCCACTGCCGGTCGCGGGACGAGCGCCGACCGAGGAGGACGTCCTCACGGCGATCCGGCTCTTTCTTCCGGGCGCGGAAAGACTGGTTCGTGCCGTTCTGGTCGGTCACGACGCGGGTGGCCAGCTCTTTCTCGTGGCCGTTGAGGCTGGTGTACACGGACGACTGCTGGAACGAGCGGTACATCTTTTTTTTTTCGCACGAGGAAAAAAAAAATCCGTCAGATCAGATGCCGTATTTCTGGAGGACGCCGAGCGGCACGCCGCGCAGCGCTTCCCGGTTGGTGGAGCGCAAGACGATCCTGGGCGCACAATCGTTCAGGTAGGCCTCGTGCCACCGCCCGACGCACAGGCACCAATGATCGCCTGGCCTGAGACCGGTCAGTGCGTTTCCCCGCGACCGCGTGAAATCGAGGAAGCGCTTGTCCAGGCGGGCGCACACGAGGTGCCTGCCGCCATCGGACGGGACGAAAGAGCAAGAGCCGGAGCGGTCGTAGCCGGTTCCGGCACCGCACGGCTCGAGCGGGCGGTTGTAGACGTTCATCCTTTATCTCTATCCAAAAAACATTTCATCAGATGTGGAGCGCCGGGTCGTACTGGACGGCCGCGCACCGCGCGTGGAAATCCTGGTGGCCCCAGTGATCCGTCTGTGTCGAGCCCTCTTCCACGGCCAGCATGGGATAGATGATGGCTCGCCGGCCAAACTTGGTGATGGTCCAGTCCGGGGAGAACGCCGGCACGGACGCCGGCTCCGCGAACGCCCCCAGGACCCTCGCGGCTCCGTCCCTGCCCAGGATGTACATCTGTGAACCCCAGATCTGGTCGTGGTAGTCGAAAAAGCCAAAGACGGGCTCCACGGGCCGGTGCTCGCCAGAGTCGTGCGACATGACGGGATAGGCCACGAGATAACCGGCCAGGAGGACATCCAGGCCGATGCGCTCGTACGCGTCGAACGCGATGGGGAGCGTGCGGGCGAGGTCGCGGCGGATCCGGATGTCGTCCTCGCAGAACACACCAAACTCGTTCTCCGAAGCCAGGAAGCACCGGATCATGTCCAGGTGGTTGTGCATGACCGCGTCCGTCCGGAGGTGCTCCGGCCGGCACCGCGGGTCGTCGCGTTCCACCGTCTCGACCCACTCGATCGACAGGCCGACGGCATTGAAGCGTTCCTCCATCTTTTGTTTCCTTTCCGGGTTGTTGTAGGAAAAGCCGTAGATCCCGAACGACATTTGTTTGGATCTGGTGAAATGATTAGATCTTTTTTTTTGATCCAATATAGATAGGACAGATGCCGCTCCGACCGCGCTGTCTCGCCGTTCCGGCTCCGCCGTCTCTCAACATCTACAAACCGTCCCTCGACGGCCTCGGCCTCAAGAACATTGCCATCTACCCGTCCCGGTACGCGACCGCTGTCTCCAGCGGCAGGCTGAACTGGGCGAACGTCAATTTCCAGGTGATAGGAGAGTCCAGGAAGCGCGTATGGGAATTCAAGGGCGCCGGCACCACGGATGCCGACACTGTCAGCATTACGTACGTCACACAGACGGTCAATGACATCGGTTTCGAGGGCTTCGTGTCCGGGACAATCACGTCCGATGGCCATACAACGGCCATGAACGCGACCAAGTACGCGACGGTGAGCACGTCGAGCGTGGATAACGTTACGACAGTGACAATCACGATCTCGGGGCTCGGGACGCTAGGGGAGTATGGCTACACGATCTATGTGAATGATAAATGGCAAGGCACCGTGCTTTGTGCTTTCACCGGATGTTCGCTCGAATATCAGTGAGAAAAAAGATTTGATAAGGCAGACACGCCTCTACAAGTTCCCCGCGCTGCCGCGACCGAGAGAGGCTTTAGAGTATAAGACAACGTAAGTTTTGTTAGCGCACCGACAGCTCCATGATTCTCTACACGCCCCGCCGGACGACCCGCCTCCGGCGGTTCCGGTCGTCCTCCACGAGCTCCGTCGGTGGGATCAGGCCCGCCTGCGACGGGATGGTCGTCCAGTTGTCCGTCCGCTGCCAGTCCTGCGTGACCGGCCGCGGTGCCAGCCAGTCGCGGTAGGTCGGTACGATGCCGCCGACGGTGCCTTTCTGGCAGCACGAGCACGACCTCGGACGGCCGGGCGGCCGATCCGTCGACACCTGCTCGACGAGGCAGCGCTTGCGCTGGGGCGAGACCTCGAAATAGAAATTCTCGGGACACGGCTTCATGAAATACAGGATGATGCCCACGATGTAGAGGACGGTGAAGGCCGCCACGAACCAGTTGTGCTCCGTCGGGTACTTTTTACAGAAATAGAATATCAGGATCAGGAAATACAACACGCTGATGACGATGATCCACGGGAGGGTCGTTTGGTTCATCCCTTTTTTGTGAAAGGAGGAGATTATTTTTTTTCGTCTCGTATTTTTTCATGTCCGCACGGAAATGATCGATCGTCGTGTCGTAGCGGCTCCGCAGCACGCCCTCTCTTGCCTCGTCGTATGTCTTGCTCAGGATCCACTTGTCCTCGCGGATGGTGCGCTCCATGAGGAAGCGCGTCAGCGCGCTCCCGATCTCGGTAAAGAGAGGAAAATACGGATCCACCCAGAAATTCCGGTAGATCTTCCAGTACAGGATCGATTTCTTGGAGGAGACCGGGATGGTCCGGGTAAAGACCGTCTTGACAATGTCCCCGGCAAACACCCTCGTGATCGTGTTGGTCGGCAGGTGGTACTCGTTCTCGACGACCACGACCGGTGCCCTGCCGACCTTGGTCGAGATCGTGTCGTCTGCCGGGTGGTACTCGAAGCGCGCGCGGAAGCCGTGCTCGCCGAGCCGCTCCGTGCGGATCTTTTCCGGGAGGGGCTGTTTCTTGTTGCCGAACGAGTGGACGTACGAGATGTGCATCATGTCCAGGAGGTTCTCGCACACCCACCGGTAGTCCTTGTTCATCTCACACGAGCCGTCGATCGACACGAAATCCGGGTCGAACTCTTCTTCCGGAAAGAACACGGGTGGCACCACCGCGTCGCCGGCCGGTCGGAAATACAGGAAATCGCTCAGGAGCGTCGTGGGATACACCGGGAGCGCCACCCGCGACTCGAACGCCGGTGGCGAACGCACCGGATCCGGGATCCGGCAGAACCGCCCGTCGCAGAACTCAAAGCCGTGATACCCGCAGTGGAGATTGTCGTGCTTGTTCAGCCAGCCCGTCGCCGCGAACGATGCCCCCTGGTGGGGGCAGATGTCCGAGTGGACGACGTACTCGGACGTTCTCGTCTTTTTGTAAACGACAAAAGGCTTGTCGTCAATGATGATCTTGTGGAGTTCGCCACTATCGATTTTTTCCAGCGCCCGGCGAGAGAGGATCGGATACCAGAAAGGGAGGAGGAATGCCGAGAGCCGCATTTATAACGGGTCATTTTTTTTGTTAGATCACAAAAAAAGAGACATGGAAGGGTGGCAGATCGCGCTCATCGTGGTCGCGATCGTGGTGATTGCCGCCGCGGTGGTGCTGCCCATGACGCTGATCCGCCGGCCGGTCATGATGGCGCCAAGCGCTGAACAGCGGAACGCACCGCCGGTGGCCGCGCAGCAGGACAACCAGCGGCCGCGGAACGCACCGCCGGTGGCCGCGCAGCAGGACAACCAGCGGCCGCGGAACGCACCGCCG
>RGVZ01000551.1 GCA_010029825.1 bacterium
GGCAGATCGTCGGGCAGGCGGGGGCGGCGATCTCTGGTGGCACGGTCACCGTCACGTCGCCGCTTGCGATCACCGGCACCGTCGCCGGCAACGTCCGTTCCCTGCGGATGCAGACCAGCGGCAGCACACGCTGGGAGGTTGGGCCGGGATTCGACGCAGAGAGTGGCAGTAACGTCGGCTCCACGTTCTGGATTACGCGATGGTCGGACGCCGGTGCGTTTCTCGGCACGCCGATCGCCATTGCGAGGGCGACGGGAGTTGTGACGTTTGAGTCGCAGGTACTCGTCACCGCAGGCAGCGGCAGCAGCGGCTCCTACAAGCCGGGACTTTCGGTGTCAGGGGACGACGATACCGGCGTGATGCAGGTCGGCGGCGCGAACACTTTGTCGCTTGTGACAAACGGAACCGAGCGGGTGCGGGTAGGAAGCGCCGGTCGGTTTACGTTCTTCGCGAACAGCGAAAAGTACGGAATCCAACTAAACAACGGAGCCACTGCTAACGGTCCATTTATCGGCAGCGACGGAGCCGATATATTCACAATCTCCACCGCTGGTGGTGCAGAGCGGGTGCGGGTGGACGCGAGCGGGCGAGTAGGGATTGGCACCAACCTGCCCGGCCAGTCGCTCCACGTGCTTGGTGGCGAGTTTTGGCTGACGAACAGCAATTTCTCGCTGGCAGGCGGTACTGGTTCCATAGTGACGATGTACACGGGCGCTACCACCGGAAACACATACGGAGGAATAGGCGCACTCACTACTGGCGGCGGAGTGTGGGGCGACCTTGTGCTTCAGGGTGGTGGCGGTCGCGTCGGCATCGGGACAACGAGCCCTCCCGAAAAGTTGTCTGTGTTTGGAGACAACAACGGAGGTCGCACGTCGATCCTCATCGACAACCTAGACCAGCGGCTGAAACTGTCCTGCTTCTATCAAGCAGGTGTTGGGCAGTATGCGGAAATACAGTCCACCAACAACGCAGAAACAGGACATCAGAATCTCATACTCAATCGACTGGGTAATAATGTCGGCATTGGGACAGCAATAGCGGGCACAAGACTATCGGTAACTGGAGCCAGTGCCGCACAGAACGGAGATGGCTTTACTGGGATCGCTCAATTCTCCACCGGAACGGGAGCGCAGACGGACGAAAAGTTAGTGATGGGCGTGGTGGACGGGCAGTACGGATGGATACAGGCACTGAAGCCGGGAACTGCGACAAGAGCAATCATCTTGAATCCCGGCGGCGGCGAGGTCTTGGTCAGTGGCACCACAGATCAAGGCGCATACAACCTCCAGTGTGCATTCACTGGGGTGTGGGGTGCAGGCGCTTACGTCAACGGCTCCGACGAGCGCATCAAGAACGACATCGCTCCGCTGTCGTCATGCACCGACGTGATAGAGTCGCTGCGGCCCGTGACATTCCGCTACAAGGAGTCATGGAGCAAGGATCAAAGCCTCCAGCCGGGCTTCATCGCACAAGACCTCCAACAGGCATTGGCTGGTCAGCCATACCTAGACGGCATCGTCCAGCAGGGCACGGAGTATCTGTCTGTTGCGTACCAGACGCTGATCCCCTTGCTCGTAAAGGCACTTCAAGAGAGCAACGCACGCATCGCCGCACTAG
>RGVZ01000552.1 GCA_010029825.1 bacterium
GCCGTTTTGCAGGCATCTATGGCCGAAACACAGCGTCGCGCCCAGCGCGATCAGGCGGAGATGGCCTTCAAGGAGAAAGAGTTGCAATCGGACATTGCCATGAACGCCGAAAACAACCTCACGAAAGAGAGGATGACGACGGCGCAACTGACGGTGGACGAAGCAAGGCTGCAACGAGAGCAGGAAGAAACTGCGATCAAGTTGCAAAACACCACCCAAGCCAGACTAGGAGGCTAAATCATGTCAGTCGATCTCAAAGACGAACAGTCCGAAGCAGTCAAGCAGCATCATCGCAACGCTGCCGGTGCATGGATCAATGGAAGCGAATTGAAAGAGCAGTCAAAAGCGACCCAGCCGAAGGCCAACTCTGACCACGGCAACTTCACGAACAAGGGTATCGACAAGAAAAACGCATGAGATACACATCCGACTTCATCGCTGCGGTCAAGCAGCGGCAAACCGAGATTGCCATGAGCCTCGTGCGCGGTGAGTGCATGACGTTCGAGGCGTATCAGCGGTTGGTCGGCACTCATGCGGGCCTTGCAGAAGCCCTTGAGATTCTCAACAACCTTTTAGAGGAACCTGATGAAAATGAATGAACCGGTAGCGTTCACGGACGCTGATGTGCGGGAGGCTTTTCCTGCTGTAGACCCCGGTGCAAAACCCCTCGGAGCGCGTGTTCTGGTGCAACTGCGCCGCACGAAGAAGAAAGTAACGAGTGCCGGGATTGTTTTGGTGGAAGAAACCCGCGAAACGGAGAAGTGGCAGAACATGGTGGGCAAGGTCATCGAACTTGGCCCGCTGGCTTTCCGCAAGCGCGACACGATGGAGCCTTGGGTCGAGGGCACTTGGTGCGAGGTAGGCGACTACATCCGCGTGCCCAAGTGGGGTGGCGACCGTTGGGAGGTCAAAGTACCCAACGAAGACGACACCGAAGACCCAGTTCTGTTCATGGTGCTCAACGACCATGAAGTGATCGCCAAGATTACGGGCAACCCCCTTGAGATGAAGGCATTCCTATGAGCACAACCACCGAAAAAGAAGAGGTGATGGTGATTCAGGAGACCGAAGATGGCGCTGCCATCGTCGATTTGCCTCCTAGCATCCCCGCACCTGAGTCAGACGACCAAAAACCGGCCAAAAATGCGTCAGAAGACGCTGATGACGGGTCAGATGAGGCCGACGACGCAGCCAGAGAGGCGGAAATCGCCGCCGGAGGCTCCGTAGATGAGGACGCAGAGGCTCTTCGAGAGCAAAAACGCCTCAAACGACAGCGCCGCAAGGAGTATCACCGTCAAGTTGATCAGGAAAAGAACCTGAAACTGGACATGCTCACGCGCCAGAACCAGCAACTGCTCGAAAGGCTGTCGGTTTTGGAGCGAAAGAGCCACGGAAGCGACCTTGCGCGGCTGGAATCCAAGATTGATGAGCAAAAAACCCGCGTTTCGTTCGCCAAAGCCAAGATGGCCGAGGCGATGGCCACCGGAAACGGCGAATTGCACACTTCCGCGCAGGAAATGTGGTTCGAGGCCCGCCGAAACGTCGAGGCTCTGGAAAATCTGCGCAAGCGGGCCGTCCAAGTGCCCCGCCAGCAGTCGATCAAGCAGCAAAACCCTGCT
>RGVZ01000553.1 GCA_010029825.1 bacterium
CTTGCCGTTCGCCACATTAGCATCCGCAAAAGCGGCGGTGGGCGATCCAATTACGCTGAGGTTGCTATCCCCGGCAACAAGACCCGAGTAGGCGGCCGTCCCCGTGATCGTGGCTGTGGTGCTACCGTTATAGGTCTTGTTAGCAATCCCGATTCCCGTGATGGTCAGAGCTTTCTGGTTGACCGTAACGTTCACCGTGGTGCTAGCGGTGTTATAGTTGGCCGTATCGGTCGGCGTGAACGTCACACCCTGATTGGCCGTTCCCGCGTTGGGCGCGGTGCTGGGGGCGGTGAAGGCAAAGGTTCCGGCCACGCTGCCCACGCCCCCGGAAAGGGTGGAATTTGCCAAAGTCTGGCCATAGGTGATGGCGGTCGCACTGGGCGCGGTCGTAATCGTCGGCGTCGCCTTGGCGATGTTGAAGGAGGCAGCTGAAGAGGTAACCCCGTCAAAATTCGTGTCTGCGGCCACCGTGGCCGTGACGCTGTAACTTCCCGCGTTTGTCGGGGCATTGGTACTCGGCCCGTAACTTGTGGCTGTGGTGCCGACATAGGTGTAGGTGACCGCTCCGGAGGAACCGGTCACCGTGAAGCTCGGGCCCTGAGCCAAGCCGTTATACGTCAGGTTGGTTGTACCGCTGTTGACCGAGACGAGGCTAATACCCTTGGTCGTCACCGTCCGCGCGTCGGAGTTGGCACTCGTGCTGTTGGCGCTCGTCGCACGGACCACATACGAATATTGTGTCGAGGCGGAGGCACCGGTCACGGCATAGCTGGTAACATTACCGACACTGAGGTTTTGAAAGCCGGAAAGGTAATTCGGAAGTGATGAAAACGCCAGATTATCAATCGCGGGACGAGCTGCAGTGTTGTTGTCAACGCGAAGCTTGTAAGAGCCGGTCACGCCGCTTACTGCCTGACTGAATGTAGCCTTCGTGCTCGTGTAATTGATTGTTCCGACAATTGTCTCATTGGCGAAGTTTGCACCACTTAGAACCTTGACAGTCAAGGTGCCACCCGAGCCGGAAAAAACCTGCAAGACATCAAACGTTATTTGAGTGACTCCACCCGTGATTTCCCCCGACTCGATATAAGCCCCGCTAGCGTTTTCGAGTGTCAAAGCTGCGTTGCCAGCGTCTACGACCTGATCAGTACGGGATCTGTAAGCCGTCCATGAAATTCCGCCCGCACCAGTCCAGGACCGCGTTAAGTAGCTGGAGGAAGTACCGCCACCGACGGAGGTAAAAGTCTCCGTGGTGGTGTTTGCGGAAACTGTCCGATAAACATTCAACTGATACCCTGTGGCACCGTTGACCGCATTCCAGCTAGCGGTGAAGCCGGTGCTCGTGATCGCACTCGCGGCCAGCGTTGTCGGAACACTGAGTTGAGCGGTGGTAAAGGTTTGGGCGGTGCCATAAGCCGTGCCCTCCGAGTTGATGGCATAGGTATTAAAATAGTACGTCGTGTTAGGACTGAGGGAACTCAGTGCGGTGGACATGGCCCCCGTGGTGCCGGAGAGGCTGACCTGCGTTACCCCAGCCTCCCCGATCGTAGGAGTAGTGTCGGTGGTACTGTAAACAAAACCGCGGTCGGTGATAG
>RGVZ01000554.1 GCA_010029825.1 bacterium
TGATCGCGGAATATCGGATCGACATCGGGGTGAGCGACGAGAGACCCTTCTTTATCGAGAAGGCCCTGGCGTTTTAAAAGAGCAATGACTTTCCTCGAGATCGATTCCGCAAGTCGCGATACATCGTCATCGGTCATGCGCGGCACATTGCGAAAATGAGCCTTGCCAGAGATTTCCGTAAACACTCCATCAAGCATCAGGACGTGCAGGTGGGGATTTAAATTCAGGGCAGAGCCGGCTCTTTGAGTAAACGAGACACTTCCCGACTTTGGCGATTTGATTCCGATGCGACGTGCGGCATCCTCGTAGTGGCGGTGCATGGCGCGCAGTGCAATGCGGTGGATCTGCGAAAAAAGTTTCTTGTTGGCTTGCATCCAGAAACGAAGAGCAAAAGGGAAGCTCAGCACCATCTGGCGATACGGGGCAAGTGGGAGGATGTCATCAAGCAGACGCAAAGCGGCTTCGGCCTGGCGTTTTGCACAGCACGAAGGACACCACCCCCTTTTTTTGCAACTGAATGCGACGATTTTTTCCTGGCTACACCCGGCGCATGAGAGCCGGAGAAATCCATGAGCGGCGATGCCGCATTTCAAAAACGCCTCAAATTCGTTTGCGATGTACTGCGGAAGAGGCATCCCCTCTGATTCACGTTCCGAGAAAAACGTCTCCAGATGATGCGACACCACTTGCCAGGTCGGTGTCGACTCTGGACGGCGTCGTTTATATTCAGTGTGTGGCCGGGAATGTGACGGGGCTTGACTCACCCGTCGCAGTGAAACGGGCGACGGTCATGTCATGGAAGTGAAACCTGAAGGGATGTCCGGTGGGTGGTGATGTCATGCCCGAGCATCCCGGCGCGAATACATTGGCAGGAAAGTGACAGCACGTTGATTGGAATGCTTCGTGAAATGGCGGCCCCACCTGGAATCGAACCAAGAATTAACCCTTAGGAAGGGCTCGTTATATCCATTTAACTATGGGGCCATTGGCTTGCCCCGGGCGGGGCAACCGGACTTCAGCCGGGGTGGCTGAAGCCCTCTTATTTGCGTCAATTACCGTCTGGTTGTCAAACCATCATCATCAGGGGCTGTTCCAGATAACCGGTCAAGGTTTTCAGGAAGTTGGCACCCATGGCGCCGTCGATCACGCGGTGATCGCAGGACATGGTGACCTTCATGCGCTGTTCGACCACGACGTTGCCTTTGGCGTCCACGGCCGGGGTCGGGATCGTCGCGCCGACGGCCAGGATCGCGGCCTGGGGCGGATTGATGATCGCGGTGAATTCCTCGATGCCGAACATTCCGAGGTTCGAGATCGTAAATGTCCCGCCGGCGTAGTCTTCATTCGCAAGCTGGCCACCTTTGGCGCGCTGGGCCAGGTTGCGGCTGGCGGCCGCGATGTCGCGGATGCCCATCTGGTCCGCGTTGCGGATGACCGGGGTCACGAGACCCGTCGGCAGGGCAACGGCAACGCACATGTGCACCGCACCGTACTGGATGATGCTCTCACCCTGCCACGACGCGTTGATTTCCGGGTGGCGGCGCAGCGCGCGCGACACGGCAAATATGACGAGGTCATTGACGCTGACTTTGAC
>RGVZ01000555.1 GCA_010029825.1 bacterium
ACCTGCCAACGAATTGACCTTAAGCAAACCCGGCGACAGCGAAGCGGAAAAGCTCAGCAAACAATTACAAGAAGAAGAGCAAAGCAAACAAGCCAAGGAAGTCAGCAACAACCTGAGTCAACTGGGCAGGTTATCGCAAGCTGCCTCCCAATTGACACAAGGCTTTTCCCTCAACTTCTCTGGCATGAGTGCTTATTACGAACAAGGAATGGCATGGGTCAAACGCTATATGTTCGAGTTGATCGCAGCCATCGCACTGCTTGCCGCATTTGCAGTCAGCTTTTCTTTGATGCGGGATCGTCGACGCATGACTGAGCAAGACACCTCCGCTGACTTCACGCATCACGAAGAACAATCGCCACAGGGCTTGAACCTGCCGCCTGACTTGAACTTGGACTTGGATCTGGATGCGCCTACCTCCTCCTCTGAAGAGAAATACCAGGCTCCTTTGCCTCCCAACGTTGTCAATATGCCCGCATTTCCAGTTGAAAATAAACCGAGTGTGATTGATCCAGGCGAGGATCCCTTCGTCATGCGCTTAGAGTTGGCAGACGAATTGTGGAAGCTTGGTCAGAAACAAACCGCCCTCGCTTTGGCGCAAGAAGTCGCCGACCAGACCCATGGCGAAATACGGAGGGAACAAATGCGCTTGAAGGTTGCCAGCGACCGGACGTTCGAGCACGCGGAACACGCGGGGAGCAAAGATGGCCCCGAAGAACACCATTTGCCCAATCCAAATCGCGAGGCTCAGGCGACGTGCGTAACGAACCACGGCTCCGATCATTTCAGGGACACTCCCTTGAAGAAGCGTTTGTCGGGGGCTTTGCCGGGACTATTCAAGAAGAAGAAGCGCACATCCTCCACGACGGAGCGCAGGCGCGTTTGCAACAGCGGACGCGCCAGCTCGGGGGCTCGCTCGACCGTGAGGTCCACGGACTTCGAGAGCACTTCGGCTTTGAAGGTCGGCGCGAGTTCCTTCCATTCACCCTCGGCGATCGGTGCCGTCGCGAAGTCGCGGCCGCTCGCTTGGCGAATGAGTCCAGCCATCAAGCGTCCGAGGGCGGTTTCGCCCGTGGACAGAGGTTGATCGCGGAGCTGCAACCCTTGCGCAAGTTGCGACTCGACGAAGTGGGCGAGCGCGGCGATCTGGGCGATCCGCACTCCGAGGATGAGAAGCGCGTCCATGCGGATGAGCGAGTCGCCGTCGATCTTGAGCTCCTTAAGAACCGAGGGTTCGAGATGCGGATGGCGCCCTTGGAGGGCCTCCAACAGCTTGGCGTCCGCTTCCGGCACGAGCGAGAGCGAATATCGATTCGTGATGTCCTTGGCTGCGCGTACGAGATCTTGGACGGCAAGCCAGCCCAGGCGGAAGACATCGTCCATGCGATGAAGTGCGAGCAGTTCGGCGGCCCGATCCAAGTTGTTGTCGGAGAGGAACGCCAGTCCCAGATCCATGTAACGGCGCGCGCGCGCGGATCCCGTGGCGATCTCGGAGAGTTCGCCGTGCAACAGCTTGTCGGCGGCGAGGCTTGCGTTCACCGTGCGGAGGATTTCCATCAACAAGACTTCGCGCAGTTTCGCGTCCTTCAC
>RGVZ01000556.1 GCA_010029825.1 bacterium
TCTGGGTGTCGGCGAGGTGCTCGAACGAGCAGGCCAGAGCGAGGAACTCACCGAGAGAATCCCAGCGCAGGTGGTTCTCTTCGTCGAACTGCTGCACGTGCTTGGGCGCCGAGCCGCCCGCGCCGGTCTCGAACAGACCGCCGCCGTTCATCAAGGGCACGATCGACAGCATCTTGGCGCTGGTGCCCAGCTCAAGAATCGGGAACAAATCAGTCAAATAATCGCGCAGCACGTTGCCCGTGCACGAGATCGTGTCCTTGCCGTCCTTGATGCGGACGAGCGAGAACTTCGTCGCCGCCGACGGCGACATGATCTCGAGCTGCAGGCCGTTCGTGTCGTGGAGGAATGCGACATCGCCGATGAGCAGCGCCGAGAACACCTCAGGCATTAACACTTTTCTTGGCACCGCTGCACTCAACAAAGACCTTGTCTTTACCAATGCCTCGGGCGGTGAATTCCGCTTTGGCAACACTTTCAGCGGTGCGGGAGGATTAACCAAGCAGGGTTCGGGCACGATGACTTTTACGGGAGACGCTTCAGGAATCGGAGGCGCAATCACTGTCAGCGGCGGAACCCTCCAAATCGGTTCCGGAGGAAGTACCGGCACCATTGGTAATAAAAATATCACAAACAATGCGACGGTGGCCTTTAACCGGTCGGATGCACTCTCCTACTCCGGGGTGATCTCCGGTTCCGGAGCGGTGACCAAGTCAGGTGCCGGCAAACTGACCCTGAGTGGGGCGAACACCTATACCGGCAAATCGACCATCAGCGGGGGCACCGTCTCCGTGGCGGCGGCCAGCGGTCTGGGCGGCAACCCCGGATCCGCCACCGCCGACCAGATCACGCTCAACGGCGGCACCATGGAGGTGACCACCGGCTTCACCGCCAACGCCAATGCGGGCATCACGATCGGTGCCAGAAGCTTCATCCAAACCGGCGGCCTCAACGGAAACGCCGCGTTCAGCAAAACGGGAGCTGGAACCCTTAACTTGACCAACACGGCGGGTAACTACAGCGGCACCATGACGATTTCTGCCGGTATCGTCCGGGCCAACACCTCCCTCACCGGGGCCACGGTGGTGGTGGCCAGTGGTGGAAAACTGGGTGGTTCCGGTTCCTTGGGCGGTGTGACCGTGAGTTCCGGTGGGAGCCTGACGCCTGGAAACAGCCCAGGAAACCTGACGGTCAGCTCCCTGACGCTAAATGGCGGAGGAGCGTATGATTGGGAGATTACCGATGCGACGGGCGCGGCGGGGACGGGCTGGGACGTGGTGACGGTGGGAGGCGGGACTGGAGCCATTACCTTAAACGCTACTTCCGGCAACACATACACGATTAACATTATCGCTAGCACCGTTTCGAATTGGGCGTCCTCCACCAGCCGAACCTGGGATATCATTGATGCTGGTTCATGGAGTGCGGCTTTCGATGCCACAGCCTTTAGCATCAATACGAGCGGTTTTAATCCTGCCCCTACCTCCACCAGCCAGTGGTCGGTGGCCGACATCAATGGCAATCTGCAGTTGGTGTACACCGCCGCCGCCACGGCTTTGGATTCAGGCAGTGGGACCGTCACCCAATCCAGTG
>RGVZ01000557.1 GCA_010029825.1 bacterium
CGCAACGACGACCACTCGTCCAAACCATGCCCACCCGCCGTCTCGCACATGTGCGCCTTCCACTCGTCAAAGCAGCCGCGCCACGCGCACGTCCGCGTCGGACATGACAGCACGACCGACTCGCGCCAACGCTCGTGCGTGCGGTCGCGGATCGGCGCAATCATCTCGCCCCGACAATGCGGACACAGCGTCTCCTCCCGATCGTCCAACTCGTTCACGCAACTGTCGCAGACGTGATGGCCTTGCAAACAAATGATGAAGAACTTGCCCACGTGGTCGCGACAGATCGGGCATTCCAACGACCCCGTCTGGCCAAAGAAACATCGTTGCCACCCCTTTGCAAACGTCTTCATCCACGCTCTCGCTTCGTGCGTCGTCGTCATCGCACTTATGGCACTGATAGCACTGATGGCACTTACGGCACCGTTTGAAGAATGTGCGTTTTTCATCTTAAGGGTTACCTCCTAACGACCAAGACATTCATCATCATCCATTTTCATGTCTCTCCTCTACCAAGGCTTCTTCTGCATCATCGCAGCCATCGTCACGGCGGAAGCCTGGCAGCCAAGTCCGACAAACATTCCATGGGCCTTTCCGCTCGCCTTTCGCGGCACCTTGCCCACGCACCGACCCACGGCTGTGCGTTTCAACGACACCTCCTTCACGGCCTACCGCGACGCCTCGCGCCGCATCGTCGTGCACTCCGACGTCTGCCCGCACATGGGCGCGCGTCTCTCCCACGGCTGGATCTCCTGCCGCGGCACGCTGCACTGCCCCTACCACGGCTTTGAGTTTGACGGCGGACGCTTCGTGCCCCACGTGCACACCGACGCCTCGTCGCGCAAGGGCAAGGCCGTGCAACTGCCCGTGCTACCCGTCGCCCAGCGCGGCGGTGTCGAGTGGCTCCTCTCTAGCCCCGTCGACGATCCTCTGGCCTGGATGGAGCCCTTTCTACCGCCCGAGCACGACGATCCCGGCTTTCGCGCGATCGAGGGCACTGTGATAGTGGACACGTGCGCGGATCGTCTCGTTGAAAATTTGCTGGACATGGTGCATATTTCCTTTGTGCACTCCTTTGGCAACGTCAAGAGCCTGCCGCTCCACGTGCACTACGAAGCGCTCAACAGCACGTCCGGACGAACCACCTTTGTCTACACACCCAACGTCAACACCATCTCGCGTCGTCTCGGTCGCGTGACGAGCGTCACGGTCGAAAACGAGTTTCACCTGCCGACCACCACCATTACGCGCGTCAAGGCCGGAACGACCGTCAAGACCGTGTGGACCACCACACGACCCACGGACCGCGGTCGATGTCAACTCTTTTGGCGCGTCTACCGCAACTTTTGGATCGATCCCCACTTCACCGGTAGCAGCGCCATCGGCGACGCCCTGCTCCGATGGCTCATGGAACGCACGATCCGCGAGGACCAGGGCATTCTCGCCATTGTCGACCCGACCCAACCAGACGATGCACCGGTGTTGCGCACCATCTATGATGTGACGATCCTCAAGTATCGCCAGGCGCGCCGTCGGTGGGGCCTGCACTGGTCGTAGTCGTCGTCGGCGTAGCGCGCAGCAGCGACGACG
>RGVZ01000558.1 GCA_010029825.1 bacterium
CACGTGCTGTGCTACCGCCCGATGCGCAAGGGTGCACCGCGCATGAATCTTGAGACGTTGGGGTCGCAGCTTGTGGCCCACAACTACGGGCACGGGGGTAGCGGGTGGACCCTTGCGCCAGGTACGGCAAAGTACGTCGTCGATCTTGTTCAGGAATCCGATCAGGGCAAGTCGATTGCGAAAGATGACCCCGTGACAGTTGTCGGGGCCGGCGTCATTGGCCTCTTCACCGCCTACGAGTTAATTCAACGTGGATACTCGAACATCAGCGTTCTCGCCGAGAGATTCGACAAGCTCACGTCACACAACGCGGGCGGGCTCCTCGCTCCGGTATCTATGGATAACGCGCCCGACATGCAGGCGCTCATCGATGAAATTGGCATCGACGCGTACCGCTTTTTTGCGGATGTCGCCCAAGGCAATGTTGCCGAGTTTGCAGGTGGCGCAAAAATAGTCCCCTCATACTTCACGAATCGAGAGGAATCCGGTCTCGAGCCGTACGTGGGACAGGTCATGCAGCCCGCAAAGGATGTCGTGCTCGACTTCGGAAATGGCACTACTCGCTCGATGGTCGTTTACGACGATGGCATTTTTATGAACACCGCCGTAATGATGCAAAAGCTCCACGACTATCTCGACACTAGAGTCACGTTCGTGCAACAGAAGGTGTCGGATTTTGCCGACCTGAATTCGGTTCTCGTCTTCGATTGCGCGGGGCTGGGCTCCGGTGTGCTGAACAATGATGCCGAGATGGTTTCGGTTCAGGGGCACCTCGTCATGTTGAAGGATCAGGTTCCCGCCGAACTCGAGTACATGATTCTCGTCTACTTCTCCGAGGGACACACGGAGGCCGGTCAAAAAGTGAAGCGCTCGTTCTACATATTCCCCAAGCACCTGCCCGGCACGGGTCCGAATGATGTGGGCGTTGTGGGCGGCACCTTTGTGGAGGGCGGAACGAGCGAGACTCCGAACACGGGGGAATTCGCCACCTTGCTTCAAGGCGCAAAAGACTTTTACGGTATCTAGTCGAGCTACTACTTCGTGTCCGTGGGCGACGTGGTGTCGTCGTCATCGTCGTTGCGGTCATCCAGCTCGTCGTCAATATCGGCGACAAGACTCTCGATCAGGGCAAGTTCCGGCGATGTGCTGCTCAGGGCGGATGATTCGACCGTCCTGAGTGTCTTCTCGACCGCTCGCGTGCGACGACCGGCCTCTTGAACAGTGTTTTGCGCGGTACTCAGTTGTTTCGAGAGTTTGTCCCACACCTCACCGTACTTATGGAATTCGGTCTTTGCGGCACTCAAGATTTTCCAGACGTCCGACGTGCTCTTCTCGATGGCAAGTGTCTTGAACCCCATCTGCAGGCTATTGAGCAGAGACATCAATGTTGTCGGGCCCGTCACGAGAATGCGGAACTTATTCTGCAATTCGTTTGCCAGTCCCGGACGCCGAATCACCTCGGCGAAGAGACCCTCCGTCGGCAGGTACATGATGGCGAAGTCGGTCGAGCGTGGAGCGTCGATGTACTTCTCCTGAATCGTCTTTGCCTGCAACTTTATGGCGCGTTCCATGTCTTTGGATGCGCTGTC
>RGVZ01000559.1 GCA_010029825.1 bacterium
GGAACTGGGCCGGTCAATTACACAGTCCGGTCCTCACAAGATAACTATGCCAGCGATCTGGCTTTAGGAACGATGTTGGCCAACTCCACCTGGGTCGCCGTTTCCAACAACAATGTCGGCCTAGTTCTCACTAACGGAACCAACACGATCCGGATTTATGGTTACGGTAGTGCCAGTGCGACGCAGTCCGGTGGGACGGCCAATTGGAGGATCGATGATTTGGTTCTAACCCTCGGAACCATCATCAACACAAATCCCACTTTCACCTTTCTGCCTAACAGCGTGGCGGGTTTGAAAGGATTCACGGGTAGTGCTTCGCCCAGCGCCAGTTATGTGGTCAAGGGGACCGACCTAACGACGGATGCGACCGTGCAGGCGTCGTCTTCTTCTATCCAAATCAGTCAAGATAACAGCACTTTCACGAACCAGCTTACCTTGACCCAAGCGGGTGGAGTGATTTCCAACACCATTTATGTGCGGCTTTCAGCCTCTGCGCCACTGGGCGCTGTCTCGGGTATCACGATCCAACATGTGAGCGGGACACTGACCAACACTGTTTTAGTGAGCGGGACGGTTTATGACAGCGGCAGGGGTGGATCAGCAACAACCCTGGCCGGTTGGGATTTGAACGATCAGTTGGGAGGAGCTGGAAATTTCGGCCCTAGTCCGCTGGCCCCGACGATCAGCAACGCCAACGTGATCGTGGGCGGGTTGACGCGTGGTTCCGGGGTGGCAACGAACTCCACCTCCACTGGAGCCGGTCGCGCTTGGGGTGGGACAACTTGGGATGATGCCACGTCCGCCGACGCCATCGCAAATGGAAGGTATGTGTCCTTCACCTTGCAGGCTGCTACCGGCAAAACTCTTTCGGTCACCAATTTGGCCAAATTTAATTATCGCTCTGCCTCCACTACAGGACCCTTGAATGGCTTGCTTCAATACCAGATAGGAAGCGGGGCCTTCCAGGATGTCGGGTCATCGTTTAGCTACACGGCCAACGGGAATGGCCAGGTAATCTCCCCGATTAATTTATCCGGAATCGCGGCATTGCAGAATGTGGCGGCAGACAAGGTGGTCACATTCCGGATTGTGAACTGGGGTGGTACAACTGCGACCAATCCTGGCAGCTGGTATATCTATGACACCGCAAACACACCGGATGTGGATTTTGAGGTCCAGGGATCGCTGGCGGATGCTCCGACCGATACACCGCAGGAACAGTATTTGGCCTCCTATGGGCTGGTGAAGGGAACCCCCGAGGCCGCCGGCACAGCGGATCCGGACGGAGATGGGATGGACAACAACACGGAGTTTGCCTTCGGCACAAGTCCCGTGAGCGGGGCGAGCCGAGCCGCCACCCTCTCCAGCGGCACAGGGACCATCAAGTTGACTTACCTTCAACGCGACAGCGGGGTGACCTACACCGTGAAGTCCCTTCCGGACTTGGCCACAGCCTTTGACAGCGGGACCACGGTGACTCCTTCAGCCTCCTCGGATCAAACGAGCAAACCCACCGGTTACACCCGCTACGAGGCTTCCGTCAGCACCGGGGGAAACAGGGCGTTCCTGCGGGTGAAAGCAGTGGCGCC
>RGVZ01000560.1 GCA_010029825.1 bacterium
ACAGGTGAAACTGGTGCTACTGGTTCTACAGGTTCTACTGGCGCTACTGGTTCTACTGGTGCTACTGGTTCTACTGGTGCGACTGGTTCTACTGGTGCCAGTGGTGCTACCGGTTCAACCGGTGCTACTGGTTCTACTGGTTCTACTGGTGAAACTGGTTCTACTGGTGCTACTGGTTCTACTGGTGCGATTGGTTCTACTGGTTCAACTGGTGTAACTGGAGCAACTGGCTCTACTGGTTCTACTGGTGAAACTGGTTCTACTGGTGCGACTGGTTCAACTGGTGCAACTGGTTCTACTGGTGAAACTGGTGCGACCGGTTCGACTGGTGTTACTGGTGCCACAGGTTCTACTGGTGTTACTGGTTCGACTGGTGCTACTGGTCAAACTGGCCCCACTGGTGCTACTGGTAATACTGGTATAACTGGTGCTACTGGTTCCACTGGTTCTACTGGTTCTACTGGTTCTACTGGTGCGACTGGTGAAACTGGTGCGAGTGGTTCTACTGGTGCGACTGGTGATACCGGTGCTACTGGCGCGACAGGTTCTACTGGTGCGACGGGTTCTACTGGTGCAACAGGTGCTACTGGTGAAACTGGTCCTACTGGTGCTACTGGTAATACTGGTATAACTGGTGCGACTGGTTCTACTGGTGCAACAGGTTCTACCGGTGCGACTGGTTCTACTGGTGAAACTGGTGCTACGGGTGCGACTGGCGCAACTGGTGCGACTGGTTCTACTGGTGCCACAGGTTCTACTGGTGCGACCGGAGCAACCGGTGAAACTGGAGCAACTGGTTCTACTGGTTCTACTGGTGCTACTGGTTCAAGTGGTGCTACTGGTTCTACGGGTGCGACCGGCGCAACAGGTGAAACTGGTGCTACAGGTACTACTGGTTCTACTGGTGCGACTGGTTCTACTGGTTCTACTGGTACTACTGGTTCTACTGGTGCAACCGGAGCAACCGGTGAAACTGGAGCAACTGGTTCTACTGGTCCTACTGGTGCGACTGGTTCAAGTGGTCCTACTGGTGCTACTGGTTCTACTGGTACTACTGGTGCGACTGGTGAAACAGGTTCTACCGGTGCGACTGGTTCTACTGGTGCTACGGGTTCTACTGGTGCCACAGGTTCTACTGGTGCGACCGGAGCAACAGGTGAAACTGGCGCAACTGGTGCGACTGGTTCTACTGGTGCTACCGGTGCTACTGGTTCTACTGGTGCTACTGGTTCTACCGGTGCTACTGGTGCTACGGGTGAAACTGGAGCAACTGGTTCTACTGGTAGTACTGGTTCTACGGGTTCTACTGGTGCCACGGGTTCTACTGGTGCGACTGGTGCTACTGGTGAAACTGGTGCTACTGGTGCGACTGGTTCTACTGGTGCTACAGGTGCTACCGGTTCTACTGGTGCGACTGGTTCTACTGGTGCGACTGGTGCTACTGGTGAAACTGGTGCTACTGGTGCTACTGGTGCTACTGGTGCTACTGGCGTAACTGGTTCTACTGGTGGTACTGGTTCTACTGGTGCGACAGGTGCTACGGGTGAAACTGGAGCAACTGGTTCTACTGGTA
>RGVZ01000057.1 GCA_010029825.1 bacterium
TTTGATACTTTTATCAGAAAAGAGATTCCTTCACCACCATGGTGGTAAATTCATGTAAGTCTTCTGTATTTTACCTAATTGCAGCAAATAGGTATTTAATCTCTTTCAGGTGAAAAGTGGCGTGGTAATTTCAGTGCTTTTTTGACAAACTTATTACGCCTCGGAACTCGTGGCTCGTCTGGCGCAACAATCTCTACTGGAATATGCTTTACGCCTGCGCGCCGTGCTGCAATAGCACGATGACGTCCTTCATGGCCGGTCACTTCATACTGCGAAGGATGCGGATACTTTGACAGACCTTTTTTCGATCGTTTAACCCACAGTTGCGGTGCTTCGATCTCCTGACCCGATTGGATCATGTTTTCATATTTTTGCACCGCGTCAGCATTTGGATTTTCAAGCGGCAAAGACTTTCCAAGAAACTCATCTGGCGTCATC
Organism: bacterium; assembly: GCA_010029825.1. Taxonomy (GTDB): domain Bacteria; phylum Bdellovibrionota_B; class Oligoflexia; order Oligoflexales; family RGVZ01; genus RGVZ01. The sequence goes on from RGVZ01000057.1 coordinate 439, forward strand.
GTTGCTCCAGATGATTTCCATTTTATGTCACCGGACTTGATACGAAATTTTGCGCCAAATTCCGTCAAAGCTTCATCTAGGCGTTCATTTAACTCCACCAAAAACGCCAATTGCCGATATTTGTCCATACACTTACCGGAAATTGTCAATCTTAGGTTCAACGAAACAAGTGGAGCAATTCATATTCAAGTTAGGCTTGGTTTTCTTTAATAACAGGATCTCTTGTTTAAGGTTGGAAATCACACCCGGTATTTTTCGCGCTCGACCGTCGGCAGTTTTTGCCAAGCGTAGTACGCGTCCCAAAATTTCTGACCTTCGCGCTTTGCTGGCTCGCCGTCTTTCCTTATTTTCTGCGGAATGCCGTAGGAGATTTCAAAGCGGAATCCCTCGTAGACGTAAATACCGGATGGGGCTTGACCCTTTCCGGCGCGAGAGGAGATTTCAAAGCGGAATCCCTCGTAGACGTAAGTGTCAGCGAGCGTCACGAGCGCAACGCACTTTCCGTTTTGGTAGAGTCTGCGAGTTGTCATTTAGGCTTTTCGTATTTTACCTGACATGATCGCACGCGCCGCCGCGAGTCCTGCCCGTTTGCGCGATCCGTTTCGCCGGAGCGCAGACGCAAGCGGCTCCTCGTGGTCGTGACAGAATCCCGTTTCTCCATAAGCGGTCCGAAACGTGATTCCGTTAATCGCGCTATGGATGATCGCGCGGGGAGGCAACGCATCGGTTGACACGGTTTTATACCAACCATGCCCGCAGTCCGCGCGCGCGGGGAAGCAACCAACGTCGACGCAATCACCAAGAAACTCACTGAACCGCAGTCCGCGCGCGCGGGGAAGCAACGCTGGAGCGCTTGTGCGCAACCGGATGGCGAGGCCGCAGCCCGCACGCGCAAGCACCCGGAAATCATCGACCCCGCAAAAAGCACGCTATTTCGCGCAAACTGTCGCGGCTCAAACTATCGCGACGCTTATGAGCGTTCCGCGGGCCAAAGGACCGGCAAGCGTATCCTCCTTAAACCGCGCTCGGCCATGCGGTGGCCGGACATTCCCAATTACGCTGCATCCTCGACAACGTCAACCCGTTTCGTGAACGGAATGCCTTTTTCGTCCAGCTTTTGCGCCAACAAACCCAAAAACTGAAACCACGGAAAATGCGGGAAATAGTCTTGTCCTGGCGTCGCATCAAACACAACCGCAGCTACTTCCTGCCGCTCTGCGTAACCCACAATCTGCCGCGTCGTCTGGTGCAGGAAATCGCTCATACGATCCTGAAACCGTTTGCAGACGCTTTTCCGCCGCCCGTTGATGCCGTTTCGATCTTTGGCTCGCACCCGCACCTCATATTTCTGGTCGTCCGAAAAACTCTGCAATCGCCTGTCGTTTTCAGCGATCCACCCTTTCACATGGTCGCCGTGGAGAACCCAATCTTCGCGCCCGTTCAGCACGGCACGCAGAAACGAAGTCTCGCCGCCTGTAAACAATTCAAGCACCCGGTCGCCCTTCACTGACAGATTTTTCGGCAACCACATGGGAAGTTTGACCATGATTGTCGTTTGAAACCCTTTGCCTCCGCCTGGCGCTTTCGCCAAAGCGCCGGGGCGATGAGAACCAAATGCGGTCTTGCGGTAAATTGCGATTTCTCCAAGAACCGCTGCGCCGGCAATGCATTTTGCCACGGCCTCAGTTTGCCGCCGGAAGTCTGGGCCGCCGCGGAGTCGCAATTTGAAACGCTCTCCGTTGAGTCGGAGAGTCAAGACCGGCACCCGCTCGGTATCGGACAACCAATCAATTTTCACGTTTGCGGCGCCGATTGGGAGCGGCATCGGGTATTGGAAATTCGGCAGCGATTTGCTCGCCCGCCACCAGACATCGTATCGGTCTGCGTTGTATTTTGCTCCAACGGTATTGAGGACTGCCACCGTTGCCGCAGTCCCCAACGAAGGTTCCCATGCTCGCGCCTTGGGGTAAAGGTAAGGAAGTTTGAATGACGGGATTTTCTCATCGCCAGCTTTGCGTTGCGCCGCCGGATCAAGCGAGGCTAGTTCGGTCACGAGGCGGTTAGCCAGCCGCGTTGCGGCCCTCCATTCAACCTCAAGAGCTTTGCGCAAATCGTCCCAGTTGCCATCCACCGGACCCGCCACCGGTATGGTCACGGCGCGTAAGGCAAAGCGCTCGCGCCAGCAGGGTTTGCAATACAATTCCCCAGTGGGCAATTTTTTCCATCCTTTTGGAAGACGATTGGGTGTTTTGGCTTCAACAAAACAAGTGCAGCAATTCATATTTAAGTCTGGTTTGGTTTTCTTTAATAACAGGGTTGCTTATTAAAGTTTCGGGCCGGTAACAACCGCCGATTCAGAATGGGATGTCATCGGACTCGGCAGTTGTTTTCGAGCAGAGCGGCCAACTGATTGCGCAAATTCATGAGATGCTTCATTGCGTAGGCAAAGGCTTCTGGGCTGTCAGGTTCCTCCCAGCACTCGACAGCGTGCCGCAGGGCGTCATGAACTTCCCTTAAAAGTTCGACGTGTTGCACGTTTTTACTCCGAACACTCCGGCGGATTTGTGAAAGCGGCTGCATTGTTTTGTAATTACAGCAACGAAATTGCTGCCCTCATCGCTTCCATAGCGTCATCCAAAGCACTTGCTCTTACTTGCTTTGAAACCGCGTTAATTGTGTCAGCAATCGCGTCCTGCAAATTATGCTCATCTAGAGGTACGTAAACAATCAGCCTGTCGTCATCGTCTCTAATGTGAAGTTTATTGTCCTTGATGAGAACGTAAAATCGGTTGACGCCAAATCGATCGGTGTGTGTGAAATTCATTTCTGACTTTCAATGATCGTCAATGCGTTCAGGATCACGCTTTTAGCCAAGCTCACCATGTCAGCGGATTCCTTTCCTCTAAGATCTTCGGCCACGCTCAAACACTCTTCGACAACTTCGAGAAGATCCCCGAGCCTAAGTAGTGCGAGGTAATAGTTTGGTTGATTGCCGCTAAGTTCGTCAGACGGCAAAAATTCGTCAGGCTGACAGGAAAGCAGTTTCATGGCCGAAGTTGAATGCCTTGCCGCGCCTCGACCTCCACGATGCGTCCGCTCAAGAGATTAAGTTGATCGCTCTGCTCATTGAGTATTGCCATACACTGTTGCAGCATCGTGGCTACCCGGCTTTCGTCCGGTTTCGTGGGTTTTGCTTCGGCTTTCGTTGGTTCTGGCTCTGGTGCTGAATCCACCTCATCGCTGGGGGTTCCTAGTTGCCAAATGAACTGCTCGTTCAGAAGGTCGTAAAGCTGCTGTTCATCTTGCGTGCGCACCTCGATCTGACTGAGCATTTTCCAAAGCTCCAAAAGATGCTCCGCGCGCAGAAGCGGATGTGTGTCAAATTCTTGGATTGTTGATTTCATTAGTTAAGACCTTCAAGCGGGTTTTTCCCATTCTTCGACCCAAGCGCAATCAACAAGTGAGTTAAACTTGGACAAAATTTGACAATATCAGTCGCAAGCGCCAGAAGCTCTTCTTCAGTAGCCGGACGATCGGGCGAAATAAGACTGGCTCGATGCAAATTGAAATTGTCTCGATTCGGTTCGTTGATATTCATGATTCAAGGTTGTTTTGACAAACCCTGATGCAGGAATCATGACAAAGCAACAAAAATTACGGCCCCCTACATCTCAGATTGCGTCACAATCGAAGACGACTGAAGCGCGGACAAAAGTTCTTCGCGACGGCGCATTTCATTTCTGATTTGATTCTCGGATTCGTTCAGCTCCTTCAGCGAAGAATACTGTGTACGCCAGTGCGACGCATCAATAGACTGGTGCATGTACGCCGTCCCCGCCAAAACGGCTGCGATGATAATAGATGCCATCACCGAAACGTGAGACCAACTCAATCCGGAGCGAGCCGCCAGTTCCTTCGCGTGACCGGCTACTGCCGATTCCGTTCTAGTCATGCGTTGGTCTAGGGCCTCCAGCATCGTGGCCATCCGCCCCAGATTCTGATTCATCTGGTGCAGCGTTCCCGCTAGAGCATGTTCTTCGGGTTCGGACATTTGCTCTAGTCAGGTTGTCAACTGTAAAAAAGCTCGACTTCAGCCTGGCGTCGCGTCACGAGTCCCGGGAGGGTTTTGCCGCCCGCTTTGACATAAAGTGGTAGCACCGCACGAACGCTGTCGTAGTTCCCGGAATTTAGCCGTTCTGCACCAGAGACAGCCTTGCGCAAAGCCCCTGCCCCGGTGTTGTGGGCAAAGCAAGCCAAAGCGTGTTTTTGACGATCATTTAGGCTGACCGCCACAATCAGCTCGACCATGCGAAGATAGGTCGGGAGCGTGACGCGATCAAACCATCTATCCGCTTGCTCTTTGTCCACAAAGATAGGGAGATCTTTCTCCTCGTCCCAGCCGTTCACCCAACGGATGTCGATGCCCAATCGACGCGCGTCCGTGACTTCATCCGGCGTGACTCCGTAGCCGCATTCCCATTTCTTGCCCCACTTGTCCCACCGGAATCCGGCGGCCGCGTTGTCACCGTTCGCTAGTTCGTGCCGTTCCCTTCGTTTCCAATCCGCTTTAAACTGCGCAAGCCAGTCTTCCTCTGACGAAAGCGAGCGTTGTTTTGGACTCTGCTTGGGCGCTGGGACTGAGACCGTTTCTGGCTTCTTGCTGACCCATGCCCAGAGCCGTTCACCTAAACTAGCGTTTCTCGATTTAGGCATCGCCAACGCAAGCGACTCAGATTGCTGCCTAGCCGCCCGGCGCTTGAGAATTTCCCAGACAAGTTGTAGGACCATGACCACGATCTGACCGCGCCCCATGCCGATTGCCATAGCGCCAAGTGTTGGGCCGATCCGGCACCCAGCGTTTAGCGCACGCAGCTTCTGGAGAGCGTTAAAGACGCGAGTGGTCAGTCCACCGAATCCTCGCACCGCCGTGAACGCAAGCACCCGGTAAGCATCCGGGACGCGTTGTCGTTCCATGACCGCATGGAAAAAGCCGTCTGCCTCCTCACGAGAGACGATTCGTCCAAGGCCCGGAACCACTTTGCCAAGATGATCGTAGAGCCAGTCATGGAGCAGGGGAGCCTCCATGGACAGTTCGTGCGGCCCGATCCGGTCCCAGAGCCGTTTCGGGATGCTCGCACCGTCGTATTCGTAGCCGCACGGGACGGTGACGAATTCGCCGGTCGGCAGCGGGAACGTGTAGGCCCGCAGCAGGCGCCATTTCCCGATCTGCGTGATGTAGGCCACCTCCGCCGAGGGCAGCGGAGGCGGCACTTGGGCGTAGGACTTGGGCAGGAACGGCAGGGCGACTTCGCTCATGCCCAAGGCGCGGTGTCAACGCTTGCGCTTCATGCCGAGACGTGTATGCTTCTCGGCATGAAACCATGCGTCATGCCGCTAGCGATTCTCGCCGGAATTTTTCTTTCGATCTGCGACCGCTTTCAGCGCAAGAGTTCCGCCGCCCAGTGCAGTAGCGCCGATCGCGTAACGTCCGGCGCGTCGCTTCAGCGTCGGATTCTTGGCGATGCCGTAAGCCGTTGAGGCATTCGATAGTTCGGCGTGGCGCGCAAAGAACTGCGCCGCTCCGATTCGAAGCAGCGCAGTTCTGCGAATGACTTAAACACGATCATGATTCACGAAGCGCTCTGCGGCGCCGCTCTGACTGTACTGCCTTTCCGGCGCCGTAGCCATACAATGCACCTTGAGCCGCGCCTGCGGCAGCTCCGCTTCCGGCAAACGCAGCACGCGCCAGTAGGGCTTTCTTGCCCTTCAAATTTAACACTTTATAGAAAGGACTAGAGCCAAGCAAACCAGCACCAGCACCGATAGTTGCGTGCAACGCAGCACCTCGACCAGCATATCGCGCGCCGAGCGTGTCGTTGTCCCACTTGCGGCCTTTTTCATCGACATACCATCGCCCGCGCTCGTTTGCAGCAAACTCGCGCACATCCTCAAAGTTTTCAAAACCAAAGCGCTGCGCCGAGCGCAGCACGCGCCGTTTAGCGGCGAGCGCAGCACGCGCCGTTAGGGCTTTCTTGCCCGTAATTTTCATTTTTTCGAGGACTCTGTCTGCAGCAAACTCGCGCACATCCTCAAAGTTTTCGAATACGATTAGGTTCATGTTTTTATTCCTAAATCAGGCCGGAACAGTTCCATCAGAAATCAACCGATTGGCCGAGCAATTCACCAAGATTTTGTTGCTGGCCAAGCCTACGCCCACGACGCAGACACGGTTTCCGCTGGCAAGGTCAGCAGCGGGGGAGAGTCCGCCAGCAGTGGAAAGCACCACGACGGCACCAACGGCAACTTGGCCGGAGGTGACGTTGACGATTCCGCGCTCGCAGTAAAAAACCGGCTGACCAGCGCTCGCGCTGTTCAGAGCGATGCCAGCGACAATGGCGGAAGCCGCAGCACCCTTGGACGCGCGCCAGACCTTGCGGCTGTCGTCGAGCTTCAGGTAAACGGCTTGTCCAGCGGTGATAGTGTCGCCAGCAGTGCCGTTTTTGATAGTGGCGCTGGCGTCAGCGGTGATGTCGGCGGCAGTGAAAGTGTAGTTGGCCATAATTAATCTTGGTGTTTTGCTGTTGACGTCGTGTCAACTAGGCAAGAAAACTACGCCTGTGTCTTGAGCGTCGCGCACGATCGGGCGCGCCATCTCTACCAGGTCCATCATGTTCGCGGCGGTGATGCACTGAATTTCACAGGAGGCATAGTGGTCCGCGTATTTATCATTTGGTTTTTTCCATTGTTCGCGACTCCTTCGATTCGGGTTCCGGTGGTAAGCCGTGACCTGCTTCATGTAGGAGTCGGAGACGTCATCCGGCACCTGCCAGTCTCCGTAGCGGCCGTGGAGGAAGGTGTCGAGGCGTTCCAGTGCGCCATACTTGGCGAAGATCACCAAGGGAATTGTGACCCGTCCGGCCGCCGCCGTTCCCAGCTCCGGGTCGGCGGAACTGATCTGCCACAGTTTGCGGACCGGTTTTCCATTCTCATTTACACGGAACTCCGCTTTGTCTTCGCCTTTCATCGCTCGCCAGAGGTTTCCGCTCTGCATGACCATTTGGTACACGTCCTTGGTTGCGTAGCCAGAGTCGATCAGAACACGCTTCGGATGCACGCCCCAGTCGCGCGCCGTTTGATCGATTTCCGCTCGCGAGTGGAGCGTGCCGTAGGAAAGCAATCGGCTGACTCCGTTGCGCGCCCAAGCGCGAACGATGTAGTAGTAGTAGAGTGAAGGACGTCCTTGGACGTCGATCGACATGAACCGAGCTACTTCGTCGAACTTGTCGAGTTTTGCCATTGGGTCGGGGTCCACTTTCGGTCGCGCGGGACGGATCACGTATTCTTGCGGTGCCCGGACGTTGTAGCGCACACGTCGCGTGTCGAGGGCTTTGGCCTCGCTAAGGTGCATAAGGCGATCGTCCCAACTTATGCCCCGGGTTTCCCGGAAAAAGACTTTCAATGGTTCCGGATCGCCAGTGTCTCGCAAAAGCGCTTTGGCGTTGATGAACTCCTCAACAAGTTCCCACCAATTCGTCCACGGCACCATACCGGCTTCCCACGAAAAACTTTCGTGGCCCGGCGTCGGCTCCGGGTTGGTTTGTTCCCAGGCAATGTCGGGGTCCGTGCCGTTGGCCGTAGCGATGTAGCGGCGATCGACTGGATTGTCTCTCCACACGCGATTACATGCCGGATTCGGGCACTCAAACCGAATCGTAGGAATGATTTTGGACATTACCGGCTTCCCGTCCAGTTCCTCGCCTTCAGTCTGATCCCATTGCAGTCCACCGTGTTCGTAGCCGGGATCGCCCGCCCAGAAAAACGGGAACTTGGTTCCGCACTTGTCGCACGGAATCATCCATTGCCGCATCGTCCCGGACGCATGCTCGCTGTCGATGTTGTCGCCCGCCTGGTCCGGAGTCGTGATGATGACGCACTTGTGGTTGTCTTTGTAGCTCCGAAACCGTTTTTTTGCCCGGGGGATAGCGTCCGTCCGATACTGCCGCGCCTCGTCCATGATGACCACGCGGGCAGGTTTAGATTCAAGTTCCGCTTTGGTCGCGGCGGACGCAACATAGAACCCCATCCCGGGGCCAAACATGATCTGTCGGCTTTTGATGTCGGTCCGATCGTCTGTCGGCAGCTTTCTCGCGACCGGCTCGCACGCTTGAAGGTGAGGCAGAATGCGCAACGCAAAAGCGTCCCTAGCTTCATCCTTAGACGGGGTCACCCAAATTACGGTGGAGGGCCTTTCTGCGAACGTGAAGCAGAGGAAGACGTAGCTGAGTTCTGTTTTGCCGCTTTGCGCTGAACACTTGCAGACAACTTGGTGGACTCTGTCGTGGCCGAGCGCGTTGAGGACCGTCCGGAGAAAGGGCGCCCCCGAGGTCGTGTACCGCTCTTTGATTCCGTCTTTGACCCGGCGGAAGTGCTCCTCCGCCCAACGCCAGAGCTGGATTTTGGGAGGAGGGGTGAAAGTTTCGCATACAGCGGGAGCCAGAAAGTCGTTTTTTTTTGAGTCCAGCTTCCCTTGGCCATTTCACCAAGGGCTTCTGCGATTTTAGCTTCAACCAACTCCGCAAGGTCTTCGCGACTTTGGCCATACCCCGCGTTGGCGATTTCCCATTTCGCCGCTTGCAAGACTGAAATGAGGCCGGGCAGCATCTCGCAGCAGACGGTGTCAATGACGTCGCTCCTATACGCAATCTTGCCTTCTTCCAGTTCGCGCTTGATTCGGAACAGTTCAGCCTGTTGTTCGGTCCGATAGTTCTCTAAATTGAGCTTTTCCAGCTTGGCCTCCGCGTAGGCTTCGTCGTCGGTCGCCTTGACCTTCCAAAAGAACGTGCGCCACGCTTCGATTTCGTATCCGTCTTCGGTCTTGCCGGGGCAGAGGGCAACGTGTTTGTTCGCAGCATTGCTGATTTGCCGTGTCGAAACTTGAAGCGCAGCAGACAACTCCAGCATGTTACGCGCCCAGCCTTCCCGCTGGCTTTTCACTCGATCCGTCGGCAAGCTATGCTTCGGAGCTGCCGTCTGCATGCGGGGACGGAGTTTTTTTGTCTTCGACACACTTTGAGGTGTGTGTCAATTCACGAACGCATCGCGTTTAAATCGGGCTGTTGGGATTATAGTTCTGACGGTTGCGACCATGGGGATCTGGAGCGTTTGGCTGCGGCATCTCAGGCAACGTCAGGTTCCCCAAGAACGGTGCGTCTTTGTTTCTGGGATCGTCGCGGCCAAAGTCCTGCTTCACGCTGTGCGTCTCCCCGTACTTCGACTCTCGCACCGGCCAAGCGACTAGATCCAAGTATTTTGCGCCGTTTTTCCCAACGAAGATCGCCGTCTTGTCGATCTTTGTGACGTCTATCTTAATACGGATTGGTTTGCTCATAATATCAATTCTGTTTCAGAAGGGCGATTGTTCATCCCAATCAAAAGTTGATGAAGAATCCTCCAGATTCATGCGTTCAATGAACCATGATGGATCTAACGCAGCATAAAGTTCCATTTCGGGTAGCACCGGGTAAAGCGACCCGGTTTCGCACCAGATCACTTTCCAAGGCGCAATGGGATCATGCAACCGCCAAATCGGATTGCAATCTTTGTGGCCGCAATTCCAACTCAATCCGCGCCACTCCAAGCAATCCAAATAGCTTGCAAAATCATAATCAAAATGTACGTCATCACAACTGACGATGACAATGCAACGGCGGTTGACCTGAATAAGCCCTGACGACCACACGCCTTCATAGGGACGAAAAACTTTTGCTGTCTGGTCCATGCACCAAGATGCTTCGCACTGATGCCTCATCACAGGCACTTAGCAAGCGCTTTGTGGGAGGGTTAATGCGAATCTGCCAACTGCTTGAACGTCAAATGGGGGCCGTGAAAAAGCAGCTTTACAAGTCCTTCTGGACGGCCAGACCGATTCTTCACGATTTTAATGCCGATCCTGCGGAAATCGCCGGTGTCTTTGTTGTTGGAGCAAACTGCGACGCGTTCACCAGTCAGCGCATTAACCGTGTAAGCGTCCTCATTGTTGTCGTCGGGGAGAGTCCCGAGAAGTCCAATAAACCATGCGTCTTGCTCGATCTGGCCGCAGTCCCGAATGTGGCGCCGGGACAGAGACTCGGCGTCCCCAGACTCGGCATCGCGATTGAGTTGGGCCAAGGCGATGACCGGAATTTTCATGTCTTTCGCGATGCGGACAAGCATGTTGGAGGCATTTCCAATCCGCAGGATTGGGTTGCGCTCCTCTTCAGTGCTGGCGGCCGGAATCAACTGAAGGTAGTCGAGAACGAAAAAACCGACACCGTGACGGCGGACCATGCGCCGGACAGACGCCTCGATGGCGGGGGCGGTGAGGAAGCGGTCATCGACGTAAATTGGAAGGTTAAGCAAGTTTCGGGTGGTGTTATGAATGCGAGCAAAATCTCGCACGTTCAAAGTCCCGGCCTGCATGCGCCCAAAGTCGATTTCGCCCTTAGTCGCCAGCAATGCCTCGAAGGTCTGGGCGGACGACATTTCGAGATTCAAAAAGTAAACCGGGGTCGTTTTCGCAGCTTCAAGCATGATCTGGCGAGCCAGTGAAGTCTTGCCCATGCCGGGACGGGCACCAAAGACGTACACACGACCTTTTTGAAAGCCATTGGTCGCAGAGTCCAAATTACCCAGCCCGGACGCGATGCCTGGCAATTTGCCTTTGTTGCGCGCGTTCACGCGGCATTGCAGTTCCTCGACCGTCTCCAGCGCGGCGTCGGAAAGTGTTGCAACATGATCACAAGCGCCGTCGAGGTTGTCGCGGAGGGCGAGAACTTCGCGCTCCATGGCGTCGGCCAATTGATCGGCGGTCACTTCGGCGGCTTCAATGCGTTTAAGAACTCCGAGAGCGAACTGTTGCTCGCGGCGACGGAGGCGCGCTTTGCGGAGTGCTTCGACGTAAAAACCAGCCTGTGCCGTGGATGGCGAGTATCGCCAAACTTCAAACAAAAACGCAGGAGACAGTCGATCAAGCATGTTGCGCTCCTTCAACCAAGCGCACAATTCGGTGATGCCTAAGCCGCCCGATTCGCGGTAAGCTGCGAGCAGTTCCCAGAGCACGGGAGACTGAAACCAGTCCGGGCCAAGGGCGGGGATATCGGCGCCTTGAAGGGCGCATGAGACTACGCCGCGTTCGGCTACGTCGTTGTCGGTGAGAGCGATGCTGTTAGTGTTCATGATGCGAGTTCCATGCCTGTCACGATCTTCACGCACTCAGCCACCCCGTCCAGGAGCAGATCGAGCGGTCGGAAAGCGCGACGCATGTCGTTGATGGTTGCGGAGTCAGTGGCAAGTTTCTCCCATGGCGGAGGACCAGAACCATTGCGTCCGGAGGCAGTCCAAGCAGCGTGGAGAAGTTTTTTCGGCGGAGTCGGGATGTGGGAAGGGTCTGAGAGGAACCCGCCGCCAATAAGCCAGTTGTGCGGATTCTGCGGGATGAAAGCCTCCGGGTTTGTTTTCTGTCGGGCCTGTTCCTTGGCGAGGTAGCGGGCCGTGCGGCGAACAATGTCCCAGGGATCATGCGACTTGGCCTGTTGCTCGAAAGCCTTTTTGGCGCGGAGTTTGTCGGTCTTGTTCGGCATGATTTCCCAAAACGCATCGAAGGCGGATTCGATCTCCTTCGCCTTGATCTGGGCCTTGGTCTTCACCGGCACTGGTTCAGAAAAAAGTTCCATGCGGTTTTCGGGTTCAGGGTTTGTTTTCTCTTCTCCCACACCCTCTTCTCTTTCTGTACCTTTTCCTGTACCTGTACCTTGTCTGGTAATGTTTAGGTAATTTTTACCTAAAACATCCCTTTGGGATGGGTATTCAGTTTGTGATTGATTGCTATTCGCAACCCACTCATTGTGAGCGAGCAAAGCGGAGTTCTCGCCTGGATGATTGATCAAGATCGGAAGCTGGTTCTTCATGATCGAGCGAATGGCAGGCTGGTGCTGCTTCTTGATCGCAGAGATTCCCCCAGCATTTTGAAACTCGATGTATTTCGGAAGCCACCACCTATTTGGGCCGATCTTTCGGATGCGCTCAGTCCCGGCCACATCTGCAAAGGATTCGATCGTGAAAGTGACGTCACCGATATACTGGGCAATGAGTGCATCAGCCGTCTCGATGACTCCAGCGTGGTCGCAAAGGTCGTTCAAGCAGGCCCAAGCCAACTTGTGCGATGGTGTGAGGGTGAAATGCCACCCGGTGCTCCATTTTTCAGTTGATGTAAATCTTTTCATGGTAAAGTCTTCTTCAGTTTGGTTTCATGGTGTGTTGCCCGCCCCGATTAGCTACCGGGGCGGGCTTTCTTTTGAGTTACTTAGGCTGGGCTAGGATTATGCTGATCCTTCTGCCCGAAGAACGTCCTGAAGGAGTTGCCGTTTTTGCTCTTGATCTCGAATGAGCATTCGCACCAATCGAATTGAAGTGGCGGCGGATGCGTCAACGGAGACGGGACCGATAGCGATCCGGATGTCGCCGCCTTGTTTGCAGCGGCGTTCCAAAGCGCGAAGATTTTCAATGGTTTGGCTGGTGTCGATGATGACCTCAAGAACCTCTGTTTGGGAAGCGGGCATAAGTATTGCGCGGGCACGGTCGTCCGTGTCGGAATTCGTGCCTGCATGTTTGGGATCGGAGTCAACGCCGAAAGCCGGTCAGTTGACAGGAGATGGCGGTGGGGTCGTCAAAAAAAAGATTTTGGCTTGCGCCAGCGACCGGAAATGCGAGTGTGTTTTCGGATTGATTATCAAGTTCGGCAATCGTCGGCGCCCGGAGAGTAGCGACCCGGGCGCCGATTTTTTTTGTGTCACCCAGCTAGGGTGTAGGTCGATGTCCCAGCAGATCGGACGCATCGGATTTCGAACCCGTTCGCACGCAGATCGCTGATCCGACCAGTGTATTTGAGGGCGATGCCTGCCAGTTCAGCATTTGTCGCCGGTCCTTGTCGAAGCCGGTTCAAAATCGCAGTGTTTTGGGCGCTGAGACGTACCAGGTCTTTTTGGTCAATGTTAGGATCAATGGGTGTGTTTGTCATAGTTTGGAATCGGTGTAGGTTAATCAAAACGTGCGTGTTACTGCACCTCAATGAGGTTCTCGATCGAGCTGGCTGAGGCATTGTTGGCAAGCTCCACCAAACCCCGGTTCGTCGCACGTAAGAAAATTGACGGGGCCGCGCCCGCAAAGTGCATACCATCTGTCCCTGTGCGCGTGCCATTTCAATCCGTTTCCAATGTGCGACCACATGATGGTGCGATTAGAAGAATTGCTGGGGACAATTGAAGTCAAAAACGTGCCTGAATTGGTTCGTTGTTCGCAAATCATGCTATAAGTTCGTTGATAAGTTCCTGATCATGCTCAAAAGCCCAGAGGCGACGACTGACGACGCTCACGCGTCCGGCAAAGGGAGATGGCCAGGCGTCCGTTTCGCAGCAGGTCACGAAGCGTTCGAGAGCAAAGCGGCAGATGGCCGCACCGGACTCGATGTCTGGCTTGGCGAGTTCGACGACGGCGACCGGAAATGGAGGCTGTTGGCACGCAAAAACCATGACGAATCTTCTGCGCTCTACATCCGCGAGGCTATTGAAAAGTTGAAGGTACCACGCACCGGAAATGTGATAATCAAACTCGCTGATCTGGGAAAGAATCTTGTGCATGGTAAACTGATCCGGCGAGCAGTCGATGGTTTTCAGGTCCACGATTGCATCAATGTTAGGGCCTTCCTGTGGGAGAAAGTCAAGCAGAGCTTTCACGGCAGTGTCTCCGTCGTCGTTCCGTAAAGCCGTTTGAGGGTCGCCCGCGACTCCGATAAACGGCCTAGCATCCGCATTGGTCCGGATGACATTGACGCAGTTCTGCGCGTCCAAAAGCTCATCGTAGGTGATCGACGTCAAGCCTTGAGCCTCAATATGGTCCCGCCATACTCTCGCGTCTTTGCTCCGGAAGCTGTCGAACTCCGTCGGGCGCAGCACGAACATGGAGTCAAACAGGGAAGGAGTCAGAAGCAAGCAGTCGATCAGACTCCCGCGAGACATGGATCTTGTCGTGCTCCGTTGGAAGGCTTGCTTCCACAGTTGGGGATTGACGGCAAACTGCTTCAACATGGATGCTGAGACTGGTCCGGCCAAAAGCTCGGACGCAGGCTTTCGTGGGTCCAAGTTCCACGCGTGATAGACGCGGGGGTCAGTGTTGGGGTGAATACCGGGCGTGATCATTTGCGCGATTTCGGTTTGCGAAAAATGTTGATTTGACGGCCAGTCTCAGGATCAGCGGACCGGACTCGGATCACCTGCACGTCCTTCTGACCAAATGCGTCCTCTGTGGTCAAGTAGAGCGCGATTTTTTTGCCGATCCAGCCGGTCATTTCGTTGCCGTAAAGAAGGCCGATTGTTCGGGCATTGGTTTTGTTCAAAATCAGCTTTTTCGTCGTCTTCTCGAAACCGAGAACTGGCTTGTCGATGCTCCGGCCATCAGCACAGGTCTGGCTACCGGACTCATGCACGGAAGCGATCGTGAGAATGGTGTCGCTGTCCCTGGCGACACAGAGCAGGTCAATAAAATCGCCCTTGAATTGGTCTGTCACTTTCATAGCTCCGCGATCGGGGTGTCAACCAGACGGTGAAGTTCGGGAGGATTCGGGGCGGCGGATTGAGACAGAATTTGCAACCCGGCCCGGAGGCGATCGACTTTGCCGAGGTGTCCGTTGCTGCGACTGTTAAGGGCATCTGCAAGTTTGTAGCCAGTGTCCGCAGAACATTCCTTCGTAAGTTTCGCCAAGACCAAGCCGTCAGGGCTTTCGATCTGGTGTTTCGCGATGTTGTAGGTGTAGTCCATTAGTCTTTGTGAGGATTTCTGGTTGTGTTAGGGAAAAAAGACAAAAAAGGGGAGCGTAGACCACACGGACCACAACAAGTAGGCCGCGAAAGCAATCAGCAAAACGGCGTTCATAAGCGAGCTATGTGTTTGGCAAGCCTCTCTCGGAGCTGCGAATTGTTAATTTTTTCAAGAAGGCTTTGAATTTCATCCCTTGTTTCCTTCTTGGCGATAACCTTTTTTCGGGCATAGCGAGCGGAGCGGTGAATGGTCTGACGCTCGTCCGGCGTGATTCCGTCCAACCCGGCAGCAGTGATGTAGGCGTCCGCTAACTCGTGCGAGGTCCATTCCGGATCTTCTTCGATTTTTAGGGCAATCCACTTCCTCAACGTGTGATGTTTGCGTCGGCGCGCCTTGCCTGTCAGAATTTCGTTGGCCTTTGCAAACACTTCATCAGTCGCACAGTTCATCTAATTGAATCTTAGTTTTTTTTTAATAGTGGGCTTTTACAGGAAAGAATTGGTCACGATTAAATCGTTTTGGTCAGGGGTGTCAATTCCCATACTGCAAATTTTTTTCTTACTTCTTCGTAGCAAAATGCACGCCATCAGTGAGTTAAATGAACAACTTTATGGTTCTTGATGGCGTTAGTTCGAAGAAGCAATGTCGCCATGCTGATCTGTGTTTTTATTTCTTTGCAACTGCAAGAATTCTCCAATACCTGATGAAATCAGACGCGAGCGGTCAACGTAATGCTCCTCCGTGATTCGGGTGTCGCCATGCCGAAGTCGCGCGCTGGCGGCGACAAGGCCGCCGGTTTCATTGACGAGATCGCCAAGTTCTTTGCGCAGAGCGTGAAGCGGTTTTTTGTCTTTGATGCCGTGGCCCCGGAGCCACGTTTGGAGAGCTGCGAAATGCTCCCTGCATCTGTAGTGACGATCGGTCGCATCGGGACGAAGAGCGAATCGGCTGTCGATTATGAACTCCCCGGCCGGAACCCAAATTTGCACCTGACGCAAAAACGCCAGCGCCTCTACTTCGAGAAGGGCAGGTTTCCGGCTCGAAGCGGACTTGGCGGCGTAATATTTGCTTGGCCGCATGTCGATCCGTCCCGTGGTCCAGTCGATGCGCTCGGTGAGAAGGGTGTCGATCTCCATTTTGCGTAAACCAGCAAAAAGAGCGAACAGGAAGATTTTCCAAACCTGCATGCGGTCGTGAAAATTGCATTCGCGTTCGCCCTCGCGCCAGGGGGCGCCGAGTTCCCGGACTGCTTCAGCGACGATGTTGCGGATGCGGCCACAAGACACGTAGTGCGTGTCCGTGCATTCGGACTTCGGAAAAAGACGGACACCTTCAAAAGGGGACGGAGGCGAATTTGGGATTAGGTCCACCAGTTTTCTGCTCCACAAACTCCGCGCTTGCCGAACGGTAGAGTTCAGACCGGATTTACGTTCGGCTTGGCGAGCCGGATTAGAAGCATGCACAGCGGCTTCTGTTGCCATCCAACGCTGAATGGTCTTGGGGTGAATGTCCGCGAGAGGGACCGCATCGACAGCGGCCCTCCAAGCGGCGTTGCGTTTGCCGTCGATGTTCTTGATGTCAGCGATGATCGACCGGCACGCGCGGATGTTGTTGGCATGCGTCAGTTTCCTAGTTGGGCAAATTGCAGTGGTTGCTTCGAACCACTGCCCGAAACTTGTCATCGGCGCGCAGGTGGCGACGGCGGCCACGAGGGCGCGGTGCGCACGCTCCAGCGATGCGGGTTTAAATTCCGCGAGGGCGGTTTCCCAGCCATTGGCGACCAGCGCACGGTAAATTTCGCGGGCCTTGGTTGCGGCCTCGCGTTTGTTCTCCGTGCCAAGGTTAAACCTTTCACGCCGTTTGTGGCGTTGCAGTTCAACAAACCATCCAGGACGGCAGTCGCTCGGCATTGGCCGGATTCGAGTCATCCAAAATTCTACCGTGTCCTTCATGACCCTGCCATGATCCACAAAAAAGGAAGGGTTGTCAAAAAATCTTTCGCATTTTCCTTTCGCACTTTTCGGCGTTTGCAATCTTAGCGCACCATTAAACCTGAAGCGTTTTATGGCCATGTTAGTTGTCCTCCTTTTTGGTTTTTTGATTCCGTATTGTCGTTCTGTTCCAGGCATAAATGTAAATTCCGATCATTTCCGATTCACGTTTTTTGCCCAATGAGGGGACTACGCAAGTTAGATCGGCCTTGCTGACTACGGATCAGAAGGTTTGGGGTTCGAATCCCTACGGGTGCGCCTCTCATTTAAAGGGAGTTACGACGAAATCTGGCTAAACTAAGCGCGTCCCTTTCGCATTATTTTTCGCATTTTTCATACGAATTTGAATGCGAAAAAAGGATTTGTCAGAACGGAACAAAAAGGAAATACTAGGCTATGCCTTGGAAAGATCCTGACCAGCGCAAGGAATACTACCGCCAGTGGCGGCAACGGAATCTAGAGGAGATTCGAGAGCGGCAGCGAAATTGGTATGCGCAAAACCGCGACAAAGTGCTCGAACGACAGCACGCGTGGCTCGCGGAAAATCGCGAACAGCACGCCTTGGCAAATCGCCGTCGCATGCGAGAGAGGCGGGAAGCGGAAATGGAGTGCACGCTGCATCAGATCCAGAAAGCGCTTGGAGGTGTTGAGAAATGAAGATCGAACTTGCTCAATCGGAGACCGCTCTGGCGGTCGTCTCCACTCAAGAGGACCGCGAGCGGGCTGCGCGGATCTTGACGGCGATGACGGCAGTCGCCAAGAAAGTGGTGGAAATTGGCCGCGACTTGGCTGCGATGAATGAGGCCAATGCAGAGGCATTCATCGAACAGTTCCCGGCGTCCGCCCGGCGTCTGCTGCGCAACTGCCTACGGGTGGGGCGCGGCGAGATGGTCCCGGAATTGGTCTTGAAGACAGACCACGCGGCCTCGATGCTGGCGAAGCTGCCGATTGATCAACAGAAGCGATGGACGTCGGAACTAATTCCGGTCCTCGTTGAACGCGACGGCAAGGACGATGTGCTCCCGATGGACGTGCTCGACATGGGCCTGGACGTCCGGCGCCAGGTCTTCGGCCCGGATGGCGTCCGGGACATCGCGGCTCAGAAGGCGTGGAAGCTTCAGGAAGAGCGGCGGCGGCGGCAGCGGGAAGAGGACGACTCTCACCGGGACGTGCTCACAAGACCGGGCCGATGGACGATTAAGGCTGGGAAATGTTTCCTGGACCCGGCAAAGGTTGAAACAGGGTTGACTCGGCGCGACGCCATGCAGATTCAGCGGGATCTAGGTTGAGGAAGCGCGGGGCTTCGTTGTCGTCTTCAGCGATGCCCGGCGACAGTAGCAGCACCAGCACCCAAAAGACCCGCCGCGTCGCCCCAGAAAGAAAAACGGCTCCGTTCGCTAAGTTTCGAAGGCAAGGCGAACGGAGCCGGGGCACCCCGGAGGGGAAATGGTAAAAAGACATTGGCTTTCATTTGCTTGAAAGTCAAGAGTCCTTTTGTTTCTCCTTCACCCAGGCTGTCAACAGGCGGTCAAGTAGGCCCGAGAGATTCGTTTCATGCTCTCGGGGGTGTTGGTGCCGCTTCAGTTTAGAGATTCAGACCGGGTTGACACGGCGGGCGTGGCATGAGCCTGATTGTGTTCAAGAGCTTCGACGACCTCCGCGAGTTTGCTCGGGGCGATATGATTGACCATCACATCTGGAACAAGTGGGAGCGCGACGAACCGGATCTTACTCCGGAGGAGAAAATGGAGCACGCTGAACGTCGCGCGATTGCACGGGGCAATGACAAGGCGGCAAGAACTGCTTTAGCCCGTCACATGAAAGCAGATCGGCGCATGTCGCGCGAGTTGACGAAAGAGGTTCTTCGGCGGGTCCAGTCCAAGCACGGCGGAGAAATCCAAGGCAATTCGTGGATTGCCCCCAAGCGCACGCCTATTTTGAAATCAATCGCCAACATGCTCCGGAAGCGTCGATGATTGCCGATCGTGAGCCTCGATGAGCGGGCGATACGATTGATCAACGACAACATGGTCCGCAAGCACCACGCTTCGAAGACGGCCCCCGCCGTCGCTCTCGGCATCATCGAAAAGCCGTGGACCTTAGTGGACGTCGTGACGATGAAGGAAGCTTTCCTGAAGCGGATGGAAGAAGAGGAGTTTGAGCGGGCTTTCGCTTCGCAGTTCGCCAGCAAGTCGGGAGTGGATTACGAATGCTGATGCACCGCTCATGTCTCCTCAGAAGCCGGTTCCGCCCGTAGACGCCACGCCATGATCGTCTTGCTCACCAAGCCCTTAACGCATCCAAGTTCAGCAGCGATTTCTGATATCCTTCTACCATGAACATGCAGTCTAATGATTTCGGCCCGGATTCGTTCCTTCTCAGCACTAGCTTTGATCATTCTTCAAAAATGTCTGTTCGCATAATCAAAGAGCGGTTTGATGTGTTTTTGATTTTTCCAAGATTCATCCGCCCATTTTTGACCTTCGCAAAAGGCCGTTACCAATTCCTCTAATCCGTGAATTTTTGCCGATTGATCCAATATCGTTTTCCGTGCGCGTAGGATTGTAAGTGTGGCGCCGTGCTGCTTTTCTCTAAATTCTTCTCCCCACTCTTGCAGGTTGTCGATTAGTTCCCGTTGTGGTGTCATGATTGACTTGTGTGCTTGTTTCATTGCTTTGACCAAGTTTCGTTCGTTTTCAATGTCGTGCATAATTTCAAAAAAGATTTGCGAACAATCCGCACCACGCAACCCGCCGGGCGCGTCTGTTGTGGATTTAGTCTTCATTGGTTTGCGGGTGCGTGTGCTCGGCGTTAATCGTAGTCACGCACCGCCTTGAACCTGGGCGCGCGTGGTTTTCCGCTTCGTGTACGACCGTCGTAGGCAACCGTGACGCGGTCTCCGGCTTTGACTCCGGCAGGGACGGCGACCCGGGTGGTGACTTTGCCATCGCTCACTTCCGCGACCGTGTTGCGCTTGCCAGTCCGGATCGACCGCACGTCGTATTCAGAATCCTCCGTTGGCTTGCGTTTGATCCTAGTACCATCAGGTAGGAGCAAGACCTGACCCTCTGCCCCGCGCGCGACTTCGCGACGGTAATGGTGATCGGCATCCGATGCGTCCTTGACTTTTTTGCCCCGGACGTGCCGGATGCCAAAGACCGGGAGCGGTTTGTCTTTTTGCCCCGGGAAAAGGTGCATCTTTAGCTTGCGACCGGCCTTGAAGTCGCCAGCAGTCTGTTCCAGCGGTGCTCCGTTGGTCAACTCACCCTCCAGCACGGCGTCCGGCTTGCGGCGGAAGTGTCCCTTTAGGCGGCGTTCAAGGTGCGGCTGCGATTCGATGCGGCGACCGGTCTTGGTCCAAAGCCCGTCTTTGTCAGCGCGAGCATAGACTCCGTCCAGTTTGCGCGATGCGATAGAGCCAGGCGGAACTTCCTCGCCGTCTTGCCAAGCGCGATACTTCTGCCGTTGCCGTTCGGCGGCAAACTCGCGGAGGGCAGTCAGACTCTCAAAAACAATCAGCATCACCTTAGCGTGCAGTCAACCTTGCGGACCGACAGGATACCAAAGCAACCCCTCTTTCGACACCTTTCCTTCCCGGTGCCATTTGTGGAGCTTTTCGAGAACGCGCATCTGGAGCATCTCCAAGTTAGTTTGCCGTCGGCCTCGCGCGTTGGGAGGAAGGCGACTCCGAATGTACAGTGCGAACGCCTTCGTGCGCGATCCGGGTAGTAAGGCTAGGGCGTCTGTGAGCAGCGTGACCAGTTCAGCATCAGCTTCACGAACTGATTTAAAAGTTGGTTTTTGTTGGAGGTTGTTCATGATGCCATTGAAAAAAGTTCCGTCACGTTGTGCGGCTTTCCGGACCGCGCATTTTTCGCTTCCTTGGCAAAAGGCTCCACAACCCGCCAGTTCTGAGCGAGTATCGAATAGCAGTCGTTTTTGCGCATCCCGCGCGTGTTAATCCGGGCGATGACGTTTTGACGTCCAAGCTGAGTGACGAACCGGCGCAACTCTTCGATGTTCATCCAAGCAAGTTCGGTCGAGACCTCGGCAAAAATGTCCGTTTCTGGTGCCATTAAAACCGCTCGTTCGCCGCGTGCCACGCGTGGCACG